>JAHIJO010000070.1 GCA_018898455.1 Verrucomicrobiota bacterium
CATCTTCTTTTCTCATGCAACTAGGGGTCCGCCTTCATCCTGTTTGCTCGGATGGTTGACATTCTGGCTATAGGTAGGAGGCATGATGCATAGAGGCACATCTCTATGACCGGCAATTCCGCCGATGCCTCCGTGGAGGATCCTGTCATGGACTGGTTGCCCAAACGGTTAATGTTCGAAATTCATCATGTGCCTATCAAGGCGCTTGAGCGCTGGGCCAAGCAAGGCCTGGTTCGGAAAAGCAAGTTTTCCGAATGTAAGCAATCGCGGGCGATGTATTCGGTTGCTGATGTTCAACGCGTCATGGCCGAGCTCGCCATTGACAGTCGGCCACGGAAGGGTGGTGGAGCATGAGCGCCGCCAACTTACAACTCGCCCGCCTGGCCCTGGCCGGATTATCGGCCCGGGACAAGGCCGACTTAATCCGCGAAATCACCGGCGCGCCGGAACCGATTGAACCGGATCGGCTGGTACGCGTACGCGCCGCCGCAGATCGGATGGCCTGCACGCCGCGCACAATTTTCAATCTTCTAAAGTCCGGCGCATTAACCCGCGTCAAGTTGCCGGGCCGGACGAGGTCATTGGGCGTTAGGTCATCGCAAATCGATGCGTTAATCGCGGGGAAATCAGGTGCGCAATGAGCAACGCCATCCTTCCCCTTGACCCTACTGCCGCGCCCTCGCTGGACTGGAACGAAGTGATCGGACCACACGACCCGCCGGCCGGCGCCGACCCGCTGTCCGCCGCCATCGCCGATGCCGGCGGAAGACCCTCAATCATAACGGCTGCTGCCTTGATCGCGGACAATCCGACGTTGCCCCCGGTTGTTATTGATGGACTGCTTCGCGAAGGCGAGGTGGCAACCCTTGTTGCCGCTCCGAAAGCCGGTAAATCGTGGCTGGTTCACAATCTCCTGCTGGCAATCGTCCACGGATGCGAATGGCTGGGGTTCCGTTGTACGCCTGGCCGGGTTTTACTGATTGATAATGAACTGTCCCCGCCAGTGCTGGCGCACCGGCTGGCGAAAGTCCATGAGGCCCTGTACGAAGGTACGGTATTGGGTAATGTGGATACGCTGACCCTGCGCGGTTGCCCGGAGGACGTGGATGATCTGGAGGCCCGGCTTGAAGCCGTAGAACCCGGTACCTATCTCCTGATCGTCCTGGATTCCCTGTATCGGGCTTGGCCGGCAGGGACGGATGAAAACGACAACGCGGCCGTTGGGTCCGTGTTCGTGACGCTGACGCGCCTGGCGGCCCGCATGAAAGCAGCGATCGTTTGCATTCATCATTTATCGAAGGGAACCCAGGCTGACAAATCCGTGACGGACCTTGGAAGCGGCGCCGGAGCCATATCACGTTCCGTTGACTGCCATCTAACCCTGCGGCGACACGAGGTGGACGGCTGCTTCGTCTTCGATTCCGTGGTCCGGTCCTTCCCGCCGCCGGCCGCCTGCGTAATCGAGCGGGAGCAATATGCCTTCGCCGTGCGGCCGGACCTGGATCCCGAGGCCCTATACCGGCCGCAACGCCGAAAGACAGCGGCGGAGCCGTCAGCGCCGAAGCCCGATCCGGTCCACTGGACGCCGCAGATGTTCGCCGAGCGCTTTGTCACCAAGCCCGACATGGATGCCGCAACTATTCGGGTTGCTGCCGACGGCGAGGGCGTAGGCTCAAAACGAGCGAACGATTTGCTATCTGCCGCCGTTGCCGGTGGCTTTGCCGCCGAAACAATTCTCCCGTCCCGCGGCGGTGGAAAACGTTACTCCCCGCCGGGGGCTCTGCGTCTTTCTTTCTCTCCCCCCCAACCCCCCCACACCCCCCCAGTGCTGGAAGGCACTGGGGGCGCTGGTCGGGGGAAGAAAGTAAAAAAGAAATGAACATCGCGGATAAATACCAAAATGCCCTGACCAGAATCCCACCACCGGGCGGAAACGGCTGTCATCCGGATCTGCTGGGCGTTGCGACCCTTGGGATACTCGCCGGACAGACCGACGGCGTGATCGCCGCCGACATCCGGCAATCCATCCCGCCGGGTCGTCGCCAGGTGCCCGACCGGGAGATCGAGGACGCCATCCGCCGGGCGCGCTTGGACACCCAGCCGGGCGACCGGACTGGCCGGACGTGGACACCGCCGCCAAAGCCCCGCCGCGTTATACCGTGCGATGGGCGTGTGCTGGCCGCGAAGTGGATTGCCCGCGGGCGTGGCGCGAGTGAAGCGGAGTTCTGGGAAGCGTCGCCAGTTCGCCCGCCCGAGGCCGAGCCCGGTCCAGAGGAGTTTTGTCTTATACTGGCAAAACTCTACCAACCGACTGACCTACTATTTATTAGCGACCGGACTGAGCCCGGAACCGTCGGGCAGACCATCCGCACCGCGGCAGAATGGATTGACGTTGCGACTCGCACCGCCAAGGCACCGGGGCCGTATATTATCCCGAACCCCTTAGATGGTTGCGAGCACGACACCAAAAGCGGCACAAGGTCACGCCGTTGTGATGCGGCGGTCGCCGTCCGGCGCTTTGTTGTTGTCGAGTTTGATGGAATGCCGTTGCATGACCAGCTCTCTTTTTGGTGGGGGACGACGCTACCTGTCGCCGTCTTAATCCATTCAGGGAACAAGTCATATCACGCCTGGATCCGCATCGAGGGCGCTGCCGATCCCGACGAGATCGTCCGTGTCATGTTCGATGAAATCCTGATCCCGGCCGGCGCCGATTCCACAACCCGCAACCCCGCACGACTGAGCAGGACACCGGGGCACTGGCGCGCGGACAAACAAGCGCCGCAAATGCTGATTTACCTGGATCCACGTGCGCACCCGAAAGGCCGTGGCGCATGATAAAGGTAGAGAATAATATCAGGAAAAATAACGAGAACCATAAGGAAACTTAAAAAAAGGAGTTAATTGTCATGGATGATTCACCAACAGGAATGGCCAAAAGCATCTTAAATCTTCGTCCAAGAAAAAAGGGGGAAGTGTCTCCCATGAAAGGAAAGAAGTTGAGCAAAAACTACTGGACATGGGCCAAGAAGATGGGTGGCCCAGAAAGCTTCGTAGAACCGATGAGGCGGATATTCAAGATCAATCGTCAGACACCAATTTCATTGGAATTCGCAATCGTTCTGAAGATTGGACTCGAAGCACTAAGGGGCGATACAAAGTGCATGGAAATGTGGGTAGATCGTATCTATGGAAAAGTCCCACAGTCAATGGACATCCAGACAAAGAGTGACGGCCCCCTGGTCCAGATACTTAACGTCCTGCCAGGCGAAGAAATGAAACCCGTGATCGACGTGCCGGCCGAACAACTCCTTGCCGAACCCACGGAATATCCCACGAAGGAGGAATACCAATGACCCCGTTACAATTTGCTCATGCGGAATGCTCCAACTGGAATCAAGGCGCTTGCTCCGGGGCGCGAATAGCGGACGATTTATCGCCGTTACCAGGCTGTCCTCTTGAAAAATGCCTGCTGGCAGATGAAAAAATGTGCAAATATTTCGAGGAATCTGTTTTACCGATGGCGGCGATGGTTTCCGATCCAGTAAAATCAAAGTCATACATGGATGCCGTTGCCGGCTACAAGTTCAAGCACCACATATCCGGTTTATTCCGGCGATGTCCGAAATGCGGCGGCCCACTGCCGACACGCAAACGATTCTGCGCTGGATGTACGTCGAAGCACCGCCGAAAATCTACCCGTGACGCCGTGAGCAGGTTTAGGGGTGTGGCTGTAAGCAGTTAAGCTAATTTACCCCCTCAAATCATTAAGGTTTTTGGGGTGTTTTTGGGGCGGGAAACGAAATCAATAGTAAGATAGCCACCCCCCTCAAAACTGATGCTTAACTGTGGACATGCCCCGCACAACGCTTTGCGCTCGCAAAGCCTCGCGCTTCTCAGCTGACGCCGCCCGCCGCCATCCCCGTAGGGCCTGATCCGGCAACCGCCGGACCGACCTGTGGCATCAAGAATTGCGTTTGACTTCATCCTCCGCCTTGCATACCCTCAATTCCGTCAGTAATGTGATTTTTCGGCAGGTGACACGTATGATAATGATTGCATCAACCGCATGGCTCAAGGACTCCGTCTTGGGTATTGTCATTCTCGGCTCGCTCGGCAGCCTGCTGGCCGTTCTTGCGGTAAAAATAGCTCCATCGCTTGCCCGCAGCTTCGTTCGCATAGGCTCAATACTCTTTCGACTATCAGGCCGCGTCTCTCAAAGACGCTTCTTCCTTGATAGAGCGTTTATCAAGGAAGCCCTTGAAAGTAACAATCTACTTGGACTTCTGCTCTTCGTCGGATTTCGCTTCTGCCGATGCATTCTGGTTACTATAGCGATGTGGAACGCTTGCGCCAGAATGCCGGCAGTATGGCAAAGGCTTGGCGTCTCACCAAAGCAGCTATTAGCGTTCGACGTCAACTTCGACTCCGGAATAGCCGCGATACTCTTCCTTCTGATAATACTTCTAATCGAACTGCTATTACTTGTTGCTGTTTTAGACCTCAGGTCTTGTGCGGCAGTCTACGTTATGGTTGTCACCCGACACCTAAAGCGACTCAAGGAGCGCCACAAAGACGAACTTGCTTGGCTCCCACCAAACTCGCGGTCTGATCACACACAATCGACTTCCGCGAAGAAGTAGAGGGCCCAACACGGCGTCACACGGTACGGCGCGAAGCCGCGCCTCCCGTGAACGCCGTCGTTCCCCTCCCGAAGATCCCCCAAGACTCTCCGCGCTCGCAAAGCCTCGCGCATATAGGCTGACGCCTCCCGCCACGGGCCATGCCGGGCACGCAACTTGACGATCCCCCGCGATGCGCGCCGGGATCGTCAAGTTGCGAACGTACATGCCGTGCCCGCCGTGACGGCCTTCGCGATGCGCGCCGCGGCCGACACGGCGTAGGATAGTCAGTCCGCCTACGGTGGAAAGAATATCGAAGCCACGACCGCGCGGACATCAGGTGGGAACCCTCCACTCGATGCTCGCTCCAGTTTCCCCCCTGATCACCGTGCTGTCGGAGAAGACTTGTCCCGCGCCACGCGGGATCGCGGGATCGCGGGATCGGCAATCTTCGCACCGCAGCGAAGCGCACCGGCACGGAGCTTGCCGAACCCGCTCGGGGAGGGGAGAAGACCAGGACCGGAACGCTACGGCGGCGGAGCGACGCGCCCAGCAAAGAACCAAGGCACGCTGGGCACGTCGCCCCGCTCGCCGAAGCTACCGGAGAAGACTGCGTGACGCCACGGAATTGAAGCAAGACCATGGCGACACGCTACCGGATAAGCATAGTCAGGCCGAGGCGGCAAGATATCGAAGCCCACGAAACGGGTGGAACAACCGCAGGAATGAGGCATCCCGCGCTTGTCCCGCCCGAGACAAGACGAAGACAAATACAGGATTGTTGATATTGGGGGAGGGAACTAGGATCGCCGCGGCGTTATTCAGGCCGATGCGAGATGCGCCGCGGCTCTACACAGGCCGAAGCGGCAGGTATCGCGGCCGTGGATGCGGCAAGCCAAGGCGCCGGAGCGTGGCGTCGCGCCGTGCGGTTTCCGAAGCGTGCACTCGCACGTCGCTTTGGCCCCGCTCCGTCACCATCGCTTGCCTCCAGACCCCGCCGCCTACGCCTTGCCTCGGAGCACCGCGCCGAAAGGAACCCGGCTCCAGTCATAATTGGGCTCTATGCGCTCGGGGGGCTACGCCCACCTTGCTCGAAGCTCACAAGGTCGCATAAAGCTCAATTATTACCCCGCCGGTAAGAATTAAGTCAGAGGCGCGGCCACCGAGGCATGCGCTTTGGGGCGCGGTCCTACGTCCGGCGAAGCGCCGTCCTTCCCGTCCCGCGCCCGTCGCGCACCGGCTCCGGCGGCCAGAGCGGAGAAGAGCAGGGCACGTCAGTTGCCGAAGCGGCAATTCCACGCCCTGCCAATCAGGCGCAGGAGCGCACACCGAAGCCAGGGAACGAATCGCCGCCAGTGTGGACCGCTTTCGCTGCGGAAGCCTTGCTTCGCGGTGGCCGCGAGGCGCGGCTCCAGGCGGCGATTGAGGAGAGGATTAAGAGAAGATAGAATCAGATCCAAGACGAAGCCCAAGACCCGGACGAAGCCAGGGGCTCGTCAGTTTCCGAAGACGGAAATTCCTCGCCCCCATTCAGCGGCCTCGCAGACTCGGCACGCCCGCAGCACGTGTCAGGTTGGTTGGCAAGTCCCACGCGGGTTTGAAGCCAGCTCGCGCGCGGACGTTATTGTTCAACCAACCGTGTGGGGCGCTCGCAATTAAACCAATCCTGATAAGAAAGATAAGACCCAAGCCAAGACGAAGAGGCTCCGCAGCGGCCAAGGGGGGATTCGTCAGGGTTTGCGCAAAGCCGCAAACAGTTCCTCACCCCCCTTGTCCGCCGCTCCGCTCGCGCGTCCAGTCCGGGCTACGCCGAATGCCCAGAGCGTATCCCGTCCCCGCCGTATCGCGACCCCGGAACGACGCGCCGCCGGAATGTATGTTCCGACGGGCTGGTGGCCCATTCTCGCGCCCATTCCGTCGGCGCGTAGAAGATCAATACCCAGATTCTACCACCGATTAGAATGGTTCAAGAAATATCGCTTGGCGTGGCGCTGGCCGAAAGCCTGATCCGAATCAGGCTTTCGGTAACATATTTCAATGAGTCAACGCGTGGCACATGAAGTAACCCGTTAGATTCGCGCCCGTTAGATTCGCGCTTGTCCAGCCTCGGCTACCGTTGTATGCTCGCGGCGCAGAATAAAACGCTATTGTTCGACATAAGAAGGTCAATAAATATGCTGGAGATATTTATCATTTTGATGATTGTGGCGGGCATCTACGGAATCTATGAGAAGATATGTGGTAAGTCACACAATGAGAATAAGCCTTCGGATAGGACGCCGGATATTGGGCGAGACGGACCAGATAGGCCAGAGGAC
This sequence comes from Verrucomicrobiota bacterium, assembly GCA_018898455.1. Lineage (GTDB taxonomy): Bacteria > Verrucomicrobiota > Kiritimatiellia > JAAZAB01 > JAAZAB01 > JAHIJO01. The sequence goes on from JAHIJO010000070.1 coordinate 6,941, forward strand.
ACCAATCTCGATGATGGCCCAGGAGATTAGCGATCCCCGATACAGACATAAAAACGTGCTCAGATGGCCCAGATATAACAAGCAACTCGCAATTCATCCTTGGCGGTCAGCCGGCGAATGGAATCGAAAGGTGGTATTTCCGTGGAAATAAATTATTTGGATGATGATAGATTACCGGGTGATTGGCTAAAAGCTTTTGAGTGTTTTCGGAAGGCGGCGCAGCAGGGGAATGCCAAGGCCCAGCGTCGCCTGGGGTATTGTTATGAAACCGGCAATGGCGTAACAAAAGATTTAACAAAAGCGGCAGCCTGGTATCACAAGTCGGCAAATCAAGGGGATGTCAAGGCTCAATATAATCTCGGGATGTGTTATGCGAATGGTCATGGCGTAACGAGAGATTTTGCGAAGGCGGTAATATGGTTTCACAAAGCAGCGAAGCAAGGATTTGCCGATGCTCAAACCAAGATTGGGTGGTGTTATCTGAATGGCAAAGGTGTAACTAAAGATTTAACAAAAGCGACAAACTGGTATCAGAAGGCGGCGGAGAAGGGGGATGCCGATGCTCAAGCCAGGCTTGGGTTGTGTTATGCGAATGGTCATGGCGTAACGAGAGATTTTGTAAAGGCGGCAGAATGGTTTTGCATGGCAGCGGAGCAAGGCTATGCTATGGCTCAAGATCGTCTTGGGTCATGTTACGAAAATGGTGAGGGCGTAAAGCTAGATTTAAAAAGGGCCATGGAATGGTATCGCAAGTCGGCGGAGCAAGGCTATGCTTTTGGCCAACATAGTCTTGGATCATGTTATGGCGAGGGCAAAGGTGTAAGGACAAATAGGACGAAGGCAATAGAATGGTTTCGGAAGGCAGCGAAACAAGGTTATGCCACAGCTCAATGTGATCTTGGCGTGTGTTATGCGAACGGGACTGGAGTGACAAAAGATTTAACAAAGGCGGTAGAATGGTTTCGCAAGTCGGCGGCCCAGGGAGATTCCAGGGCTGACTATAATCTTGGCGCGTGTTATGAGTATGGCCATGGCGTAACTCGAAATATAACCAGGGCGGCAAATTGGTATCGCAAGTCGGCGATACACGGAGGCGATGCTGATTCCCAATTCCGTCGTGGATTACGTTATGAGAATGGTGATGGGGTAACGACAGATTTAATCAAGGCGGCAGATTGGTTTGGCCTGGCGGCGGCCCAGGGGCATGTTGAGGCGCAGCGCCATATCGAGTTCTGTTATAAGCATGGCGTAACGATTAAATCAACCAAAGCGATTGAATGGTTTCGGAGATTGGTATCGGAACGCAGCAGAACAAGAAGTATCCATAGCTCACTATAATTTTTTTGGTGGGATATAAGAAGGTAATTATGTCAGCGGATTTAAATGCCCATCGAGAATTAGTAATCGCCCTGCTCCGTGGAGCGTCGGAGCCGATGCCCATCTCCGATGTATGGCGTGGACTGCAGAACCGGGGTGTGGATGTCAGCTACACCGATATGGAGGATTGGTTACTCGATCAGTCTGATCTTGCCCAATTATCAGTTGCCGGGAACGTATCACTTCGCGATCGGCAGGGTGTGGGGCACATCAGACCGGCGAGAGTTGTCCCGGATCGATATGAGGATGGGACAGACACGGATGCATCGACTCGAATGCATCGGCTGCTGGCGTACTACAAAGACTGCCTGCTGGAGGAAGGCAAGGCGATCACAGCATATCGCGAGCAGGAAGGCACTACTTTCGTGCTGTTGCCGGAAGAACTGCATGTGGCCGGCAAGGGCTTTGTCTCCGTCCGCACCTCCGAGGCGCCTGACCTGGTGAAGAACATCGTCGGTGGGGCAAGAACTGCGTTCTATGGCTACCCCCTCCTGTTGGATTGGGTTGAGACCGGCGATGGTGAGTTTGCCGACTACAAGGTTATCCCCGTCTTTATCGCCCGCCTTGAAATTCAGCAGGAACCGGCACGCTGCATCTTCCACCTCGACGCTAAATCGATCAGACTCAACCCAGTAATCACGGCCCGATCGAAGTGGCGGGATCGTGCATTCGTGCGCTCCCGGTTGGACGCAGACGCCGAGCAGTATGCCACCTTTGAGGAGCGGCTGGAGATGATCGAAGCCGTTCTTCCGGACGTCAAAGCGTGTGAACCCCTTGACCCGAAGGCTATTGTACGAGCCAAAAGCCTTCAAGGGATTGAGCCCAAGCGGCCGGGGCTGTTCAACCGCTGCGGCGTTTTCTTGGGAGGATCGAATCCATATGTTCATGGGCTGATCCAGGACTTGGATGAGATGATGACAAAGAGCAAGGGGCATTTTGAACAGACAGCCCTTGTGCCTCTATTACGAACGAAGTCTACAAATATCGCGCGCGCGACACAGGACGACGTCGGAGTGCGGGTGTTCAGTCCAGGGGACTCAGCATCACTCCTCAACGCGCCTCAGGAACTGGCAGTCGAACAGGCTTTTCAAAACGATATTAGCGTCATCACCGGGCCGCCGGGCACCGGAAAGAGCCAGGTGGTTGCCAGCATCATATCGAGCGCCGTTCTCCATGACAAAACAGTGCTGTTCGCCAGCCGGAACAACAAGGCTTTGGAGGTGGTTCAGGAACGTCTGAAAAAGACGTGTGCCGATCCACATGCGTTGATCCGCGTCGGCGGAGACTACGATGATGAGTGTGGCGATCTGCTGCAACGGATGGGAAACCTTCCCCCGCGGGCCGGTGCCATGCCGTTTAAGAGACAGATGCAGAGCATCGATCTGCATCTTGCGGCACTGGAAGAATTGAATAAGCAGTTGGATGAGATTGCAGACGCGCTTGGGCGGATCAGCCTTGCAGAAGATCGGTTCGACGTGCTGAAGAAGAAGTTCCTGCCGGGAACCCCGAACCCCTATGAAGTGGTCAGGCGGTTCTCCGCGAACGAGTTGCTTACATACGCAACTCATCTCGAAGCCCTGCTGCAGAAGACCAGCGGGATGCCCGCGTTCCTGGCAAAATTGCTGATCAGGATGCAGGCCGGAAGAGGAAAGAAGGAAGTCGAAGCCCTCAATGCCGTTTTGACGACATTTGGGATCGCTTACGCGCCGACCTGGCCAATGTCTCCAGGGGATCTGCAGCGCGAGTTCAAAAACCTGTTCCCCGTCATTGACCTGGTCAAGGCGGCTGCAGAGATGTCAGCCACGACTGCCGACCTTGGCGCAGCCTCGAAGCTGGGCGAACTATTCGATCAGATTCAGGAACACAAGATGGCCATATCAAAAAAGATCCCGGCGCTTCTGGCTGCGAAAGTCAGAGAGAACACCGCGGGTCAGGGTATGCCTGAAAAGACGCAGGAGGCATTGCAGCAATACCGGGAAACTATGCCGCAGTTGAAGGGGAAAAAGCTGAACGAGGACCAACGGCGCATCCGCCTTGAGTCGTTGGGCCATGTCTTCCCGGATATGTTGCACCGTCTACCCGCTTGGGCGGTGACCAACCTCTCGGTTTCGCACCGTGTCCCGCTGGAGCCGGGGGTATTCGACCTGCTTGTGATCGACGAGGCGAGCCAGTGCGATATCCCGAGCTGTCTGCCTCTTCTCTACCGCGCCAAACAGGCGGTGATCATTGGTGACCCCCTTCAGCTGCCGCAGATCACCCAGATTACACGGAGTGTGGAGGATCTTTTCATGCGCCGGCAAGGACTGGATGGGCCGGAGAATGATCATCTTCGTTATACCGAGAAATCAATGTACGACGCCGCGCAAGCCGTAACCCCGCGAGGGGCATCCCAGTTCCTGGCCAGCCATTACCGCTGCCATCCTGACATCATCCGCTTTGCGAATTCCGCACACTGGTACGAGGATCGACTGGACGTCTTTACTGAGGTCACGGCACTCAAGCGACCCGCATTTTGGCGTCGAGGTGTTGAATGGGTTCAGGTCGCGAGCCACGCTGTATCACACTCTTCGAAGGGCTATCACCTTCCAGAGGAAGTGCGGGAGTCCATCGGAATCGTCAAGACACTGCTGGAGGACAGGAAGTACGAGGGCACTGTTGGTGTCGTATGTCCACTCCGCGGCATGGTTGACCTGATCCGTGATGGCATCGAAAAGACTGTAGACGCCCGCCTGCTTGAGAACGCGCACTTCGAGGCGCAAACCGCACACGGCTTCCAGGGAGATGAGCGGGATGTGATTATCTACGCGATGGCGGTGCACCCAGGCATGCCGCGCGGACCGTGCTGGTTCATAGCCGACAACAAGAACCTGTTCAACGTGGCCCTCAGCCGGGCTCGCGCGTGCTTCGTGGTCGTGGGTGATAAGGATGCAGTCCGGCGGTTCACATTCGAGGACAAGCCGGTAGAGTACCTTCAGCAGTTTGTCGATTACGTCGAGCAACTGGGCGATCCAACGGAACCCGTCGAGGGAGATCCCGTGTTTTCTCCCGAACAACTTTGGGAAGAGCGTTTCTACCTTCAAGCGCTGAAGCCGGCCGGGATCCCAGTCTACAGCCAATACCCACTCGGTCCCTACAAGCTCGATTTTGCCCTTCTCCGAAAGGATCGGCAGCGCAAACTGGACATCGAGATCGACGGCGAATCCTACCATAAGGACAGCGCGGGCAAGCGACTGCGGCGGGATATTGACCGCAACATCTACGTGAAGGCACAAGATAGTCGGAACTGGGACATCATGCGTTTCTGGGTCTACGAACTAAGAGAGGACATGAAATCATGCCTAATAAAAATTCAGCAGTGGGCGAACTCGGCGCCTTGAAGGCAAGGTATGAGAGAGCAGATGGCGCATTGAAGACAACCGGCCAATCCCGTGACTTGGGTGGTGGCGGTGGCATCCTACCACAGTCTGCGTGGCTTGGTTTTGCGGTAATCCTGGCCCTCGCAGCGGCAATTTCTCTGACGCTTTCATATCGTGAATTGCGAAGGTTGGAAGAGAGGAAGCAGGCGTTCGCCTTAAAAGAGCAGAGTCTGGCGGAGTGCGACCAGCGCATTTCAGCACTCAACTCGAATATCGCAAAAATGGAGGCCAAATCGGAACAGCTAAAGGCTGAAGTCATGGCTTTGGAGGGAGATGCAGTTAAAGGTGCGGAAGTCGCAGCAGCCACAGCAGCCTACAAAACATATATGACCACACTGCCGGGTCTGAAGAAAGAAACCGAAGACCTAAGTGCTCGCGCCGAAGCTCTCAGGGGGGAACAGTCGAGTCTCGATGGGGCTGTTGCCAAGGCACAGGCGAGGCTTGGCACAGTCCTTAGTGCAAAGACCAACGCGCAGGCAAAATTGGACCAGCTCGAATCCAACCTGACTTTGCGAAACGCAAATATAGCGGATTGGCAGGCTGCCATTGCCAGCAATAAAGTGAGTCTGACTGCCTGCGCCCAGGCAATTAAGGAAGCGAAGGCCGAGCATACGATTATCAAGAACGATTGCGACAGCAAGCGCAAGGAAAAGGATGACCAAGTGCGTGAACTAAATGAGGCGCGTGCTGCCATGTCCGGACTCCAGGATGCCGTGACGAGGCTAAGGTCGGAGCATATGACTGTCACAAATGAACTCGCGCAAATGACTATCGAACTCGCAAGGGTTTCAAGCAGGATCAGCGCTGAACGGAAGGGCCTGGCGGATCTGGAGGCCGAGAAAACCAGACTGAATGATGAAGTGGCCCGACTGACCGCAACCAAGGCCGAGTATGATGCGTTGGCACAGAAAAAGGATGATGCCGGGCGCCAACTGGCTTCTCTTGGCCAGCAGGTCGAGAGCCAGAAGGCCCTGCTTGCTGGACGCACGGCTGAGGCCGGAGAGTTGAATAAACAGGTGGACATTCTTGAGGCCAAGCGATTGGAGCTTGAGCGGGCCGTGAGCCAGTTGATTGGTCAACAAAGCGTTCTTGATTCAAAGGATAAAACAAGCAACCGTAAGTAACCGTTTCAGGAGACATTCAGATGCTACAGCAATATCTGACACCCGAAGTTATTGTGCTGGCGGCCGGCACAACCTGCCTTTTCGCAGTCATTGCGCTGATTTTTGCCGGCCGCCGGGCTTTTGTCCACGGCATGGCGGGCAAACTCGCTGCCCTCGAAACACAGATCGCTGAGCGCCAGCGCATTTTAGAAGACATTGGACAGCGGATGGCGGAAGCGGCGGAAATACAGAAGCGCGTAGACCTCCTTGACAGGAGACTCGACGCCCTGCAGCAGGACATCCGGCCGGTGGAGGCGAAGCACCTCAAGGCCCTGGCGGATTACGAGGACTCCAAAGTAAAACTGCGTGAAACTCGCGAGGAGTGGGGCCAGCTCCGCGAGCGAGTTGACCTCTATAAAGACCGGGTGGCGAAGGTTGAGGCGCTGGAGCAGGAAATCGCAGACTTGAAGAAGCAGAGTAAAGAACTCGACGACCTCATCAAGAGTCTGCCGGAACGACAGAAGGAATTGGGCCGGATCGAACAGACAATCGGCGAAAAACAAAAGGACATTGAGGAGCAGCAACGAACACTCAAGCAGATGGCTGCTGAGAAAGAGACATTAGACGAGAAGATCACGGCCAACCGCAAGGCGGCTGATCAATGCATAGAAGACCTACGGAAACGTAAGGAGGAAATCGATAAACTTGAGACCGAAAAAGTACGGGTTGGCGAGAGACTAAAGACGCTGAATGAGCGATTGAATACAGCTGGCCATATGCCGCCGGGAGCCTTCAAGTCGCTCGAAATTGGCGTGTTCCCTGTTCATAAGAAGGTTCGCGATGCGACAGACGAACGTGTAGCGCTTGATCAACTGCGGCGATTGGTCGAAGAAACTGGCTTCGATATACCACGGCGCTTACAGAACGCGTTCCACACAGCACTAAAAACTTCGGATATCTCATGCTTGACCGTAATGGCTGGTGTTAGCGGCACCGGGAAGAGTGCGTTTCCAAAACTTTACGCGCATGCCATGGGGTTCCATTTACTTCCCTTGGCAGTAGAACCACGATGGGACAGTCCAAAAGATCTTTTCGGTTTTCTCAATTATATGGAAAATCGCTTTGAGGCGACTATCTTGGGCCGCGCCTTGGTGCAGTTCAATGAAGCACCGCACAAACCCGGCCCCGGCGAATTGAAAGACCAGATGCTGCTTGTACTGCTTGACGAAATGAATCTGGCACGAATTGAATACTACTTCAGTGAGTTCCTCAGCAAGTTAGAGATGCGGCGGAACAGCGACGTAAAGCGAGAGGAAGAATATCAGAACGTGAGTGTCGAAGTCTTCGCCGGCTATCCGGGCGATAAGGAGTATGATGTTAGCGAGCCGGTCCGTCTCTATGCCGGTAAAAACGTATTGTTTGTAGGGACAATGAATGAAGATGAGACGACCCAGAGCCTGTCAGACAAGGTTATTGATCGGGCAAATGTCCTCTACTTCGGTAAGCCCAACAAGTTGTCCGAACGACCGCAGCGAACGGTGCGAATCAGAAACTGGCTCCCTCTAAGCGTGGAGACATGGCAACAGTGGATCAAGGAGGCATCTGCCAACACAATTCCAGGTTACAACCAGATTGATGACATGGTGAACAATATCAATGGGGCCCTGTCCCAGTTGGGCAGGCCATTCGGTTGGCGTACGTATCAGGCGATTATGATCTATGTGGCCAACCATCCTGATGTAATAGACGGCAACAATAAACTTCGTCCTTTGGCGGACCAAATCGCCATGCGCGTAATGCCGAAGCTCAGAGGGGTGGATCTTGTTGAGCACGGAGATGTCTTTAACGCACTTGGGCAACTCATTCAGCAGGTTAATGACGGTCCTCTGCGGGATGCATTTGACAGGGCGCGGCAGAGTACACAGGGTTTCTTCGATTGGCGCGGAATCAGTTGGGAAGGATGACAGCAACTCCATGGAAATCATCCTGCTAGAACACCCGTGGCACGTCATACGGACTGCCGCCCCCCGGCGGGATGCAACCGCCGAGGGACAGCACGTTCCACCATGGCCGCGGTTTGCAGCATTTCCTAGTGGAACACTTCTCTGCTCTGCGAGCAACGCCCAAGTCTATCCTGCAATCGAAGTTTGCAATCCAGTGGCAAATGGCTTTCGGGTCGCGGAATTACCGATGCCAGCTTTGGAAGGGGACTCTGCATATGGGGAAGGCGTGGAGCTATACGAACGAGATGTTCTTTTAGAGGTACTGAAACTGAGCTACCCCGGCCGCTATCCCGTGGGCGACTCTGACGCGGAGAGTGAGCCCAGCACATACGAAGTGTTCTTTGACGAACTGCTGAACGAAACGCTTTTCCTCGTCCGGCAGGTGCTGAAGGCGGATCTCCCGCGTTCACCAGCGACATACTGGTCGTCCATATTGGCCGATTTGCGCGCCAAGACCGATAGCGATCCTGCCCGTCACTCACTGGTTGTGGATCTTGCCAAGACTCTGATGGAACCGCTTGAGCACGTCACTTCGCACCCGAAGAGGATGCTGAAGAGAATCAGGGATCAGCAAAGGGTACAACTGGTTCAGGAGATTGACACGCATTGTCTGATTGATCTGGCACGACGTCCTGGAAGCACCATGCCGGAGAAAGCGGGTCCAAAACAGCGCGTCATGGCGGTTACTCGACATGAGAACATTGACCTCCTCGAAAACCGCGTAGCCCGCCACTGCTGCGAGCTTCTCCGGAGAGCGGCTGGACGATATCTCCATTCGCACCAGCGTGTGGGCAGGAGTGAAAGAAAGCAACAGGTGGAGAAGCTATTTCGCAACAGCAAACGGTGGCCATCGAAGCCAACGGTTTCTGGCGTCGGACGTCTTCTTTCCCCGTGCCGGCAGCCCAACTATGCGCTTTTGCAGAACATACACTACTCACGTATCTGGGACGGGTATTCTAAGCTTGTGCGAAATGAGGAACTGCGCGATGGGCTCTGGCGCTGGCCCCGGCGCCTGTGGATGGATCGCGTCGGGGTGTATGTGGCAGATACTGTGCTCAGTTGGGCCGAGCGATCGCGGCATGCCGTGTGCATCAATACCGCCGACCGGCTCGTTCAGGCCAGTCACCGCCATGAGTGCGGGGCATGGCTGTCATCCGACATCATGCCCGGCCCTTTCATCGTCGGGATGAGTTCGGCTGAGGCCGGCACTCTTCACATCATCGACGGAAGGCATCCCGGCGTGATCGACGCGAAGTTTGGCGAGACATCACTACTTTGCTCCGATTTCCTGGCATTCTTGGTGAAGGGATCGGTTATCCGAGCGTTGCCGATATACGCGATATGGCCGTCTCCGTGTGAAGCACCGGGCTTGGACAAAGCCTGGTGGGAACGAATTGTAGGGGATGTGTTGGAAAGTATTGCGCTGTTCAACCGACGGGCCAAGCATGTTGTTGCGGTTGGGGCGCTGCTCGTTCACGGCTCATGGGACGCCAGCAGCCGGAATGGTCCGTGGCACACAGCCACTCGCGATGACCTTACATGCTGGCAGACTGCGCTCCGTCCCGACGCGAGCAGTTGGCCAACCGACATCGCCGACAGATACAGGCCATTTGACGTGCTGACGGGAGGCTGAGCAGGTGAATGTAGCCATAGATGTTGCAGGGGACGTATTGCGTTTCCGAGAGGCAAATTCGACACTGGGTACGACCCAGGAGCTCTTCGGCGTCGCTGGCGTACCTCCCCGTATTTCCCGCGAGTCGTTTGTCTGGAATAACACCAAGGCGGTGCGATCCAGCATACCAAAGGTCGTCATTTCGTTTGCCGACGCCTGGTTCGCTCTGTCCGATTCAGAACTCGCGAGTTTTCAGTGGGAATATGATAGTGGCATTCCAGGAAGTCGTATTCGAACAAGCGTAATTGGTGAAGCCCTGGTTCAAAATTCGCCATCAGTCCGACAGGCCAAGACCGTAATTGCCGTTGACAATTTTCTTCACGAGGAGCAACAAGAATTACTGTTGCAAAGTCTGGGCGCGGCGGGTGCCAATGATATCGAACTCCTCTGGCGACCTATTGCGCTTGCTCTCGCATTCATGGACTCTGCTGTACGGGGAAGATTGAGGAAAGGCGACCGACTTCTCGTCATTGATGCGGAAAGCTCATACCCCGAAGTCACATGCATAGAGATAAGCGAACAAGAGGGGCGACTGCTACCTCTTCGGAGCACTCCAATTCAGCAGGCAGACCCCCGCCTGCCATGGGGGGGGCATGCAATCCGGCGCAGAATCGCTGAGAAGATCGCATCCGGCAATACTGACCTGGCTGCCCAGCTGCTTGCAGGGCCAATGGCCGAGCAGTTCATTGCGTTCACAGAGGCGCGTGCGTGCACGGAAGTGTGGTATCGAGATGGCGCACAGCATCACGCGATTTCCCTTTCGTCACGAGAGACACGTGAGAAGAGAGACCAAGTCATGAGTACGGTGTCCATGGGTGCCATACGAGCCGCAGTCGCGGAGCAGTTCCCCGGCTCCATGGCTGCAGTTCTCTGGCACGGTTGGCCATTCCGTATTCTCGGCAACCAAGGCCTGCCGCAGCACGATGAGGTGTTGCCTGCCGACGCCGTGGCACGTGGGGCGGATCTATATGGCATGCGATTGCTGGCCGGTGAGCCTGCGTATCTGGACACTTTGCCAGGCCTTTACATTCTGAGCCACATCAAGGAGATTGCCGCCAACGCATTCTTTCCTCTCGTTGCACCAACACATCAGCCAGGCGGGACTATCTGGCGCCTTGAGCCTCCTTTGACACGTTTCGATGCCAAGATGGGTGTGTCCAACTTCACGGCAGTCGTCCGGCGGAGTGACGACCCTAGATGTCGGAAAGTCGTCACTCCCATACCCCCACCGGCCAGGGACACTCCTGTCCTTGTTCGTGCCGAGATGAGACCAGCACATGGTCGCGCCCGTGTGACTATTGAAGGACAAGAAGGCTACGAGGACGTGTTTGGTGAACGTCGAGTGGTGGAGATTGACTGGAAAACTTCAGAGCCTTTTGAGCTTCCTTTCCACTATGCGCCGGCCGTTTATCCGGTACGGGGTCGCATTCTCGATGATGACGATCCGGAGGGGCGTGAACTGCTACGCCAACTTGCCGAACATCCCGAAATGACGCTGGACACTTCCGTCAATTACCACGGGAGGGAGCTGCGGTTGTGGCAGATACTTACGCCACGGAGTGAAGGAGATGGTCCGACCAGGGGCCTATTTGGGTCTGCTCCCGTAAATATTAATCCAAAGCTCATCGCTGCACTGGCCGACAGAATCGATCAAACCGTTCATTCGCAGAATCGTGTCAAATACCATAACTACCTCTTTCAGCATGCTTCTCCCAATTTTGTCGAGGAACTATGCGGAAAACTCGCGAAGGACTCCCCGAGTTTTGACGAAGACGATGGCTATGGTCGCATGCGCCCTTCGTGGAATTGGGCCATTGCCCCGGGACGGGTACTGCACACGGCAGATCAGTTTGACCTTTTTCTGAGGTTTATTGTTCGACACACGAAAGCCGGTTCCTATACGGCGTACCCGGATCACAGTTTCACTCAGCACTATTTATGGTCTGTTATGCGCTGTCTTTGCTATCACACAGATACGGCAAGAGTGCCTGTCAACACAGCCTTGAAGGCAACAGAAATTCTAGCCAACTACATGGAGCAGGCGTGGAAAGATAAATCACATTGGGAATTTGCAATGGCTGCCAAACAAGGCGGTATACCAAAGCAAAAGGAAAAAGAGGCGAAATATGTCCTTTGTGCCATTCTCTTCATGCTCCGTCTTCGGGATGGACGTGCCGATTTTCTCCAGCCAGGTGACCCTCTCTGCGAGCGACTGCGGCACGCCATTGTCGAAACGATTCCTAAGGTGAACTACCCAAAAAAGATGTTCGCCGTACCGATGAAAGATCGTCTCAATGACTATGTCCTCAGGTTCCTGATGCAAACCGCCTCTGTCGAGGACTTCAAAGCGTTGGAAGGACTCACCACTTCCATGGCTTAGCACGACTGGAGCAGACCATGAATAATTTTCAGAGAGACGGTGCTGTGAGCAACCCCGGCGTAAGGGCCCTTGAATTAGAACTTACCAACAAAAAACCATAAACAATCTCTTAACCAACAAGCGCGGGGCCGTATTAAAAAAACGCCCGGCAAGAGTGTGTGTGGGAGATGGAAACAAAAGCTATCCCAGCCCATGTCACCTCTTTCAACTGGCAATTCCAAACATGCCCTGATACATTCCAAACGTTGGGAATGTGCAATCTAGCTCGGGTCGGGAGGCCGATAGACACTGGCCCGCGTTGTGAGACATCGGTGCGCGAAGATGGTGCAATATGTCGGGGTGCGTTGAAGAAATAGCTTGTTTTTGTCAGAAATACTGCTACGTTCTTCTGACAATAACTTATGGGAAAGCATAAACAATCTATTGACCGCGACGTGGTTGAGAAGATGAAGGCCGGAAAGCCCGGATCAGTCTTCACTCCGCTCGATTTTCTCGATCTGGGCAGCCGTGATGCCGTGGATCAGGCCCTGTCCCGCAACTGCCGCATGGGCACCATTCGAAAAGTTGCTCGTGGCCTGTACGACGTGCCGCGCAAGGACCCGGTGCTCGGCGTGCTCTCTCCGAGACCTGATGCCGTCGCCCAGGCACTCGCCCAGCGCGATGCCGTACGACTACAGCCCTCCGGCGCTCTTGCTGCCAATCTCCTCGGCATTTCCGACCAGGTACCCATGCGTATGGTGTTCCTTACGGACGGCCGTGCACGGCGTGTCCAAGTTGGCAAGAACCAGATCATCTTCCGAAAGGCGGCGTCACGCCAGATGGCAACCGCCGGCCGGGTTAGTGGCGACGTGATTCAGGCTCTTCGCTGGATCGGACGCAAGCACATCGATGATGATGTCGTCGCCCGATTACAGCGCCACCTGACGCCCGATCAGAAGGCTCAACTGATCAAGGATCTCCGCTTTGCCCCCGCTTGGGTCGCAGACATCATGAGTCGTGTTGCGCGAAAGGAGGGCTCCTGACGGATGGACGCGTTCATTCAGCTTCCCGCCGACCAACGCCGCAATGCGTTTGTCGAGACCGAAGCCCGTCTCGGGCTGAACAGAACCAGCGTGGAGAAAGACCTGTGGGTTTGCTGGACGCTCCGGGAAATCTTCCAACTACCGGACATCGGCGCGCACCTGTTCTTCAAGGGGGGCACATCTCTCTCCAAGACGTGGCGTCTTATCGACCGTTTTTCCGAAGACATCGACATCGTCATAGACCGTGCTTATCTGGGCTTCGCGGGCGACGCATCGCCCGAACGAGCTCCCAGCAAAAAACAGCAGCGCCAGCGCCTTGAGGATCTGCGGAAGGCGTGTCAGCAGGCAATTCGCGACCGTCTTCAGCCGGCATTCATCAGCCACATGGGTGCCACACTGCCGAAAGACCAGGCGTGCAATCTGACAAACGATCCGGACGATCCGGATGGCCAGACGCTCCTGCTGCAGTATTCATCGGTTTTTCCGCCGTCAGACTACGTGCGACCAGCGGTAAAGATTGAGATGGGCGCCCGCTCGGATACTGAGCCCTCTGAGACGCCACCGATCCGGCCGTATGTGGCCGAGGCGCTGCCCGAGATCCGGGGTATGGACGCGTTTCCGGTGCGCGTCGTTGCCGCTCGCCGCACTTTCTGGGAGAAGGCCATGCTATTGCACGAGGAAACATTCCGGCCGGCTGGCAAGCCCCGCAAGGCGCGCCTGGCCCGCCACTACTATGACCTCTGGTGCCTGATCACCAAGGGCATCGCGGACCAAGCTGTAGCTGATGACGGTCTATTCGACCGCGTACTTGCCCACCGCAAAGTCTTCTTCCGCTGGTCATGGATGGACTACACCAAGATGCGCCG
>JAHIJO010000071.1 GCA_018898455.1 Verrucomicrobiota bacterium
CACTCACCGCGGGCATGCTTTCATGTCTGCCGCATTGAAAGTTAAAACCCATGATTTACCAATCCAACTACTTGATCTGGCCGCATAACTCGGCTAAATCATACACGCAAAAACGTGTATCTTTACGGGAAAGCGTCTAAATACACGAAAATCTGCTATACGCCAATTTTGTAAAGCCATCCTATTCCATTGGTAAGCAATATAATGATATCCCGTTCGTGTGGTTCGTGTGTTTTGTGGTTAAAATTTTTTGATTAAAGCCAAGCCAGTAATTCCCGGATGTCGCCAGTATAGCCCAACGACCGGAGCAGGGCAAGCTCGGGCGCGAATTCACCGACTTCATACAGATTATGCGCGTCACTGCCGAAGGACAGTTTCACGCCGGCTTCGATACACTGCCGGATAAAGGCCGGCGGCGGGCTTTCCCGGACATAATGGACATCGGCAACTTTGCCGTTCTATCAAACGACCTCTACAATCCGTCGGCTGACGGATAGTGGCGGTTCGCCACGTCGTCCCGATTACGCCAGCGCATCGGAACAAGTGGTCCCTTAGCTCCGCAAGTCGGAGCTGACGGGAGTAGAACCGCAAGATTGAAATTCCTTAGCATCAAGTTATGGCTATACCGCGCCAGGTAATCCGTGGTAATAATAGCCGTCGGGTCAATCGCCAAACTTAATGACTTTCCTTTCCGTGGTATTCCGTGTATTCCGCGGGCTAAACATTCAATGGCAGTGGAATATGGACAAGCCTCTAAAAGCGGTATTGTTTGACTTCGACGGCACGCTGACCCGGCCGGGGAGCCTGGATTTCGGCGCCATCCGGCTGGCTATCGGTTCGCCGGCCGGCATTCCCATCCTGGAATACATTGCAACCCTGGCACCGGGCGAGCCGCGCGACCGGGCCAACCGGATTCTGGATCAGTTTGAAATGGAGGCGGCGGAACGGTCACAACCCAACGCAAGCGCCGAGCACTTGATGGCCTTCCTGAAATCCCAAAAGCTCAAGCTGGGTATCCTGACACGCAACAGCCTTAACTCCGTCAACCGGGCGCTCCTGAATTTCAATAACATCCGGAAATCGGATTTCGACGCCATCATTACGCGCCATGATGTTGACCGACCCAAGCCCGACCCGGAAGGCGTCATCCTCGCAACGTTGAAAATGGATGTGGCGCCGGAAGCCCTGCTGGTCGTGGGAGATTATGTGTTCGACATCGAGGCCGGCCGGATGGCCGGGGCTCGGACCGCTTTTCTGGTCAGTGAAGCCACAACCCGTTTTCCCGACCCGCCCGCCGATTGGACGATCAAATCCCTGGATGAGCTCAAACCCATATTCAGGAGTTGAGTCGATGATTACCATTCACATATCCGGGGAGTTGCGGCAAAGCCTGGCGGAAGTCTTTGCCACGCGGCACTGTTGTCGCTTGCCGCCTCTGTCATGGTCCGCCACTGCCTTTTTCGCCTGGGAAATGCATCGGGCCTTTGAACGCACGGTGGTTCTCGTGACCGACAGCCTGAAAACTCAGGATGACCTGCACCGGAACCTGACGGCCTTTGCGGGAACACGGGAATCACGACTCTTGTATTTTCCCGCCCGGGAAGCGCCTGCGTCTCAAAAAGGCGGAGCACAACCGGATATCATGGGCGACCGGTTCCATACCCTCGATCGCCTGAACGGCGTCCACGACCCCCTCCTGGTGGTGACCTGCGTCCAGGCCCTCATGCAGGCAATGCCGGAACCGGATACACTCCGAGCTCATATCCTTCACCTGGCACTCCAGGAGGAACACGATCCGCAGGCCCTGATGATCCGTCTTGAAGAAATGGGATACGAACCGATGCCGGAAGTCCAAGGTAAGGGACAGGCGGCTCAACGCGGGGGACTGCTGGACGTCTGGCCGCCAACGGACCCTTTTCCTTCCCGGATCGAATTTTTCGGTTCCACCATCGACACGATCCGCTCCTTCGACCCCGCCAACCAGAGATCCATCACCCGGCAGTCGGCCCTGATCATCTCCCCCGCCGATGAATGGCGGCTGATGAAACACGGCCGTTCCGCTCCCAGCCTGCTGACGGATTATCTGCCGGCGGATGTTATTTACTTCTGGGCGGAGGCCATCAGCCTGAGCGATGTTCCCGCGTCCGAAAGCGCGAACTCGTCAATTGAAAGCCATGCCGCCGCCTACGAACAGGCAATGACCGAACCCCCCGACCGCGGCCTGACGATTCCCTTCCGGGATGTCCACCGGCGCATGACCAGCAACAGCACCGCCTGGCAGTGCATATCCGGTTGGGAGACCGTTCGAACCGGACCTGATGATTGGCGCGAGGCGCCAATGCTTGATCCTGGATTTCGGTCGGTGGCGGAAGTTGCCGAACCACCCCGCCGCCTGTTCGAACCCGACGTCTATGAAACCCGGCGCCGCCAATGGCTGGCCCGGCTGGAAGAGCGTACCCGCCACGGCATGACGATCTATTTCTTCTTCCATACCCAGGGCGCCCTGGATCGTTTCCGGGAAACGCATCCGGAAACACCGTTCCATTTGTGCCGGGGCACACTCTCCGACGGGTTCATGCACGAAGCCATGGGGCTGGCGGTCATCGCCGAATCCAACTTCATGGGATTCCAGAAGCTCATGCCGGGCCGGTATGATCCCCAAACGCGGCGGCGCAAGGAACGCCGGCCAACCACCGGCCTGCCTGCGCGAAACGCTCCGGCGGAGGCAGGGGAAACAATTACGGAATGGCTGAGCATCGAGCCCGGCGATTTGGTGGTCCACGTGGACCACGGCATCGGCAAATATCTCGGCCTTTACGAGATTGAATTCCCTTCCGACGCCCGCCGAGCCTACTCCGCCGAAGTAGCTTCGGCTACGAAGGCCGGAAGCGGGCTCAGCAACTTTCCTTCGCCCGCCATAGCGGGCTACGCGAAGGCGGGCGGCGGGAACGGCAAACTCCAGGAAGCGCTGGCCATAGAATATGCGGAGAAGGCCAGGTTATATGTGCCGGTATCCCAGACACACCTGCTCAGCCGCTATATCGGCGTCGGCAAACATCATGCGTCGGTCCATAAGCTGGGCGGCAAGCGCTGGTTCCGCGAGAAAGCGGCGGCGGAAAAGGCGGTGCGCGATCTGGCCGCCTCCCTCCTGGAAACACAGGCCAGGCGGGAATCCATGCCCGGCTTCGCCTATCCGCCCGACACGCCCTGGCAGCATGAATTCGAGGCCGCGTTTCCCTACCAGGAAACCGATGATCAGGACCAGGCCATCCGGGAAATCAAACACGATCTGGAAAGCACCCTCCCAATGGACCGGCTCGTCTGCGGCGACGTCGGCTATGGCAAAACCGAAGTCGCCATGCGCGCCGCCTTCAAGACCGTCATGGCGGGCAAGCAGGTTGCCATCCTGGTCCCGACCACCGTCCTGGCGCAACAGCATTACGAAGTGTTTAACGAGCGCATGAGCGCCTACCCGATCCGCGTGGAATTGCTCTGCCGGTTCCGGACCCATGGGGAGCAAAGCACAGCGGTGCGCGGCCTCCGCGCCGGCGCCGTGGATATCGTCATCGGCACCCACCGGCTTCTCCAGCCGGACGTGCAATTCAAAGACCTGGGACTGGTGGTTATCGACGAGGAACAGCGCTTCGGGGTCGAGCACAAGGAACGTCTGAAACAGGTCAAGCAACTCGTGGATGTGCTGACCCTGACCGCCACGCCAATTCCCCGCACGCTCTACATGAGCCTCACGGGCGCGCGAGACATCAGCATGATCCAGACGCCGCCCAAGGCCCGCCTGGCGATCGAGACCCAGGTGGTCAAAAACGACGACCTGGTGGTTCGGGAAGCCATCCGGCGGGAACTGAATCGCGGCGGACAGGTTTACTATCTGCATAACCGGGTCATGACGATCGATAAAATCCGTGAGCGCCTCCAGCGGCTGGCGCCTGAAGCGCGGCTGGGCATCGCGCATGGGCAAATGCCCACGGGAGAACTGGCGCGGATCATGCGCGCCTTCTCGCGGGGCGAGCTGGATGTCCTGCTGTGCACGACGATCATTGAAAGCGGCGTTGATATTCCCAACGTCAACACCATTCTCATTGACCGGGCCGATCGGTTCGGCATGGCCGATCTCTACCAGTTGCGCGGGCGGGTCGGCCGCTCCACCCGCAAGGCCTATGCCTACCTGCTCCTGCCGGGCCATGGGCGCCTGCTGGATACCCCCCGCCAGCGCATTCACGCCATCATGGAACATGCCGACCTGGGCGCGGGTTTCCGCCTCGCCATGCGCGACCTGGAAATCCGGGGCGCCGGAAACATGCTCGGCACCGAGCAGAGCGGGCATATCGCCGCCATCGGCTTTGATTTATACTGCCAGCTCCTGCGCCGCACGATCGCGCAATCGTCCGGGAAATCCGGACAACCGGAGGGGCCGCCAACCGCGGGTCCCGCCTCAGAACCGACACGGGATCAGGTCGTCAAGGTTGACGTTTCCCTTGATTTCATCGACCTGTCCGCGCACGCCGCCGACATTGACTGCTCCGCCTTTCTACCCGGGGCTTACGTTGAAGATGAACGCTTGCGCATCAGTATTTACCGGAAAATCGCATCCGCCGTCACCGAGCAGGAAATTAATAACCTGCGCGAGGAATTTCACGACCGGTTCGGACCCTTACCCGGCCCCCTGAATCGTCTATTGAAGATTGCGGTGCTCCGCATTCTGGCCGCGGCCAAACGCGTCACCGGCATTGAATCCCGGGAAGGCAAAATCATGGTCAAGCGGGATGGTGATTACCTCATGCTGAAACATCAATTTCCGCGCCTGAAATCATCGGCGGCCGATGCCCGGCTGGACGAAATCCGGGACTGGTTGAGCCGGCTTACCAACACGGGCTTTGCGGAAAAAACATGAGTTAGCGCCCGGATAGCCCATGGAGAAAAGGCAACCTGCCGCGCGGGCAGGCCGGGCGCGAACGCCCAATTGCAGCGACGTCACGGCGTAAGTCATCGCGTCTTCTTGCTGTGTTGTTCGCAGCGTCTATTTCCGGAAGCTTGAAAGGAACTCGTCAGGTCCGAGAATTCGCAAGGATGAATGACGAAAATCCTTTTGATTTCGGGTAACGATAACCTCAGCCCCTGCGAGTCTGCCGGCTTGATCGAGAACCGCGTCCTCGAAGTCAGTAATCTTGCTCTTCAACGCTTCCTCCAAAACGGCTCGATTGACGGGTGCAATCTCAAACAACTCAAGCAACTTGCGCAGGGCTTGGTGAGCGTTGGGGCGAGGCATAGCTTGCATTAAAAGGTAGTCAACTGTGGTAATCGTGGTTGCACACAGCAGTCCAGGGAATTGTGCGTGCTCGACTAAACCAAACAATTCGGACGCAGCATTGACAAAAGACTGGCGAGCGAGGAGAACATCCAGCACAACGTTTGTGTCAAAGAGGACTCTCATGAGTGTTTGTCTCGTAAATGTTTCCGATAGTCAGACTCTGAAACGCTGTGGCCCTTCAGAATACCTACCAATGACGCCGTGATCGGTGGTATTTCGGATTTATCCCGGCGACGTGATGTCAAAGCATCAAAGAACTCGCCAACCATTTGCGAAACTGACTTACCTCGACGGTTCGCCTCCGTCTTGGCTGTCTGAACCAGTTCTTCGTCCATGCGCAATGTGAGTTTTGTATTCATGACGTATAAGGTACTAAAGATTGTACGTCTCGTCAATCTTTTCAATTGTCATTCTACCAAGGGGGCGGATTGACCAAACAGATCAGCGCCTACACGTTCCGGCATTCTTTCGCGACCCATCTTCTCCAGCGTGGCACGGACATCCGCACCATTCCGACGCTTCTCGGACACACAATTCTATTCGTCCAGCCTGACGGTCACCGGCGTGCCGCCGGCGATATTATCCGACACCGGACAACGACTTTCGACCTCTTTCAGGAATGCCTCTTTTTCAGCAAGCGGCATATCGGCGTCCACCGCCACGCTGATCTTGATCCCCTTGAACCCGGGACGATCAATTCTGTTTTGCCCGGTGATGACGTCTAAATCCAGGTCGCCTTCGACGGCAACCCGCATGGACCGCAGGGTAATTTTCTTCTGATAGGCCACAATGCGCGCCACGGAAGCCAGGCATCCGGCCAGCGATATCAGTAAATATTCCAACGGCGTGGGCCCGGCATCGGTGCCGCCGCCCGCCGCCGGCTGATCGATAGCCACCACATGATCGCGAGCCCGGGCTTCGATCTTGAACTTATCCAACAGTTTCGCCTCGACTTTGACGGTTTTCATTGTCGCCATGATTGACTTCCTCCGACTTGTCGCGTTGCACTATATTGTAGGGGTTCAGCTTGACCTGCGGCTTCGCTCAGGGCCTTGATCCTGTCGAAAGACTGCACCCAGCTGTAGGTTGCAATGCCTCGGGCTGAGCACGCTCAGCCCCTACATAAATTCCTTAGCATTAAATTCGGCCCCGATGCGTGCAGCGCGATCAGGACAACTATTTCATGTGGAAGGCGTCCCGATTACGTCGCCTATCGGCGGGTATCGAGGTCGCGGCACACCCGCTCGCAATCCGTCAGCCGACGGATTACGGTCAAGTAGCGCCCCTCCTACTCACTTCTTGGCCTCAACCTTCGAGGCGGACCGACAGACCCCGCTGGCGCAGATATTCCTTGACCTGCCGGATGGCTAGAATGCGAAAATGGAAGACGGAAGCCGCCAGTAGAATTCGCGCGCCGCCCTGGACCACCGCGTCATAGAAATGTTCCAGCGTCCCGGCGCCGCCCGACGCTACCACCGGCACACTGACCGCCGCTGAAATCGCCCGCGTGAATTCCAAATCATAACCGGCCTTCGTTCCATCGCCATCCATACTGGTCGGCAGGATCACGCCGGCGCCCAGATCCTGGCACTGCCGCGCCCAGGCAACGGCATCCTGGCCGACCGGCCGGGTACCGCCGGATACGACCAGTTCAAATCCGGAGGGCAGCGCAGGATTGCGCCTCGCATCCACGGCCACCGTCACCTTCTCCGAACCGAACATTGCGGCCGCCTGCCGGACCAACTCCGGATCCTTCACGGCAGCGCTGTTCATGGACACCTTGCTCGCGCCGGCGGCGATGACTTCTTCCATATCCTGCAACGAGGCAATGCCGCCGCCGACCGTCAAGGGAATCCGGATGGCCGCGGAAACATTTCTGACCCATTCGAGGCGGGTCTTCCGATTCTCGAGCGTGGCGGCGATATCCAGCATGGCCAGTTCATCGGCCCCCTCCCGCTCGTAAAACGCCGCGTGTTCCACGGGATCGCCGGCTTCCTTCAAATCCGTAAAATGGATCCCCTTGACCACGCGCCCGTTTTTCATATCCAGACACGGCATAATGCTGATCAGGCTCATCAATATTCCTTTCCAGTAACCATTAAGACGGCAACTTGGATTCTGGGATTCCAGGCGCCGCGCGTCAACCAAAATGCAATGGGGCAGTTATGGGGGGGGGCTGGTTGGATATATGCTGCTTTTCCGGTTGTAGGGGCCTATATGAGAACGGTCCGTCAGCTGACGGACGGTTCTTCCCGCTGGGAGCGGGACAAGTACGAACCGCCGCTACACCCCCCAATAACTGACCCATTACACCAAAATGATCTTTCCGGTTGCAGAGGATACCATGATTTGGCATAGTGCCGACGGGATGGTTTTATGAAAGAACACACGTTGCATTTAAACCGATTCGGATTGCTCCTGGCTCTCGCTCTGTGTCTTGCGGGACCGGCAGCAGCCAAACCAATTCCCGTGGATGGCTACGCCGCCAGTGTCAATGACCAGGTGATCACAATGGCCGACGTCATTGCCGCGATGCAGCCGGTGGAACGGCAATTGCGCCAGACCTATCACGGCGAGGAACTCAACCGAAAACTCGAGGCCGCCTATGAAAGCGCCCTGGATTCGCTCATTGAACGGGCCTTGATCCTCGATGCGTTTAACCAGCGCAAGGAACTGAGCCTGCCCGACACCTTCGTGAATGCGCGGGTGGAGGAAATCATCCGGAATAAATTCAACAATAATCTGGCGGAACTCACCAAGGCTCTGGAAGCTGAAGGCCTGACGATGGATGAGTGGAAAAAGAATCTGCGCTCCTCGATTATCGTCTCGCTGATGCGGGACCGGGAGGTGGATAACAAAATCTCCATTGCGCCCAAGGCTGTCCTGGACGCTTATGAAAAAAACGCCGACGCTTATCACATCCCGGACCAGGTGCAACTGCGAATGATCGTCATTCACCACGGGATCACCGGCGAGGAAAAAGCGTTGAAGCGCAAACTGGCCCTCGACATCTGCCGGCGCCTACTGGCCGGCGAGCGATTTGACGAGTTGGCCAAGAAAGTCTCGGAAGGCCCCAAGGCTGCGGAAGGCGGTTATGTGGGCTGGATCGATCCAACCACGCGCCGCCCCGAACTGGCGGACGCCATGGAGACGATGGATCCCGGCGAAATCAGCGATATAATTTCCGCCGAAGATGATTATTATATTTTGACCGTCGAAGGACGGAAGAACGGAACGGTCATTCCGTATGAAAAAGCCCAGGAGACCATCCGCCAGGAACTGCAAAAAAAGGAAGCCCAGCGCCTGTATGACACCTGGATCGCGCGCCTGAAAAAAAGCGCCTTTATCAAAAAGCACTGACAATAGAGAGAAGGTCAAAAGTCCAAGGTCCACAGTCGAAAGTCAGAAGAAACCTGCGATTGACAACCGGTGACTTATCTTTATGACCAAGGTTGTGTTAGCCATAACCCTCGGCGATCCGGGAGGCATCGGGCCGGAAGTCGCCCTGAAAGCCGCCTTTACGCATCGCTGGCCGCGTTCGGTGCAGTTAGTGCTGATCGGCGATCGTGACCTGTTGTCCCATCAAGCCCGGCGCCTCAAGCTCCCGGTTCCGCCGGCATGGTCGCAATCGGAAGCCAGGCGTTTCAGGGCGCCGGTCGTCAACTGGGACTCCGAGACTGGCCGGCAACGACGGTATTCCAGCCGAGGGTGGCCGGCAGGAGTTACCGGCCGCCTTCAAGGACGCGCCGCCAGCCAGTGGATTCAGGCGGCCACGGCAGGTTGCCTTTCCGGCCTGTTCGACGGCATGATCACCGGTCCGGTCTGCAAAAAGAGCTTGCAGTTGGCCGGCCTTCCCTTCCCCGGTCACACGGAGTACCTGGCCGCTCTCACCCGGACCCGGCATTATGCCATGATGCTCATGGGGGGACCTCTCCGCGTGGTTCTGGCAACACGGCATGTTCCCTTGTCAAGCGTCGCCCAGTGTCTTTCTCAGCACACGATTATTGAAGCGACAGAACTGACGGCCCAGGCACTCGCCTGGCTCAAAGTAAAAAACCGGACCATCGGTATCTGCGCCTTGAATCCGCACGCCGGCGACCAGGGGGTTCTGGGCCGCGAGGAAATCGTCACAATTATTCCCGCCATCCGCGCTGTGCGCCGACGCGGCATCCAGGTTGAAGGCCCGGTTCCGGCCGACGTGATTTTCCACCTGGCGTTACAGCAACGATACGGCGCGATCCTGGCGATGTATCACGACCAGGGCCTGGGCCCGCTCAAGATGATCGCCTTTGAATGCGGGATCAACCTGACCCTGGGTCTGCCGATTCTCCGCACATCGCCGGACCATGGCACGGCCTTCGACATCGCCGGCCAAGGCATTGCCCATCCGGGAAGCATGATCGCGGCGATCCGGCTGGCCGTGCGCCTGGCCCGCCGGAAAAATCCATGGCAGAAATCAGCTTGAAACAGGGCATCGCCCAGCAAGGAGGCATAGCATGATCATCAGGAATATCACGGCAGTGGGATTGGTTGTCATCGGACTCACGGCCCTTGGCGCGGCGCCTCAACCGCAGGCCCAACCCCCGGAGGATGCCGGCAATTTTCAACTGGCCCTGGTACATCCCCTGCAAATCCAGGACGCTGCGCACTCCATCCACGGTCTTCGCCTGAATCTCGTCTATGGCCGCAACGACAACCTGATCGGCATGGATATCGGGATCGTCAATGATCTGCTCGGCAATTTGAAAGGCGCTCAGATCGGCGCCATCAATATCGCGGACGGAACGGGCAAAGCCATGCAATTAGGCCTGGCCAATATCATCGGACTTGAGTTCCAGGGAATGCAGATCGCGCCCGTCGGCATGAACTACGTGAACGTCTTTTCAGTTGGCTGGCAATTGACCGTGGCGGGCGTGAACCTTACCCTGGAAGAACAGGATGGCGGCCAGCTCAACATTTTCGGCCTCAACTTTACCGGAGGCGATGCCGATAACCAGATTTTAGCCGCCGGCGCCAACTGGGCCTACAGCAAGGTGAACGCCCAATGGGTGGGCGCCGGCCTGAATGCCGCCGGGGACGACGCTTCTCTGCAAATCGCGGGATGCGGCGCCAATGTGACCCTCGGCAATGCCGATGCCG
The DNA here is from genome assembly GCA_018898455.1 of Verrucomicrobiota bacterium. Classification (GTDB taxonomy): domain Bacteria; phylum Verrucomicrobiota; class Kiritimatiellia; order JAAZAB01; family JAAZAB01; genus JAHIJO01. Next base: position 10,466 of record JAHIJO010000071.1, read on the forward strand.
CGCAAATCGTGGCCGCCGGGGGAAATGTTGCAATGGATGCGGCTGATAAACAGCTTTGCGGGTTCGGCCTGAACTATGCGCACGACATAGCCCGCGGAGCGCAGATTGTCGCCGCTGGCGCCAACTGGGCAAACGGCGCCACCGAGGCCCAGATCGTGATCGCGGGCTTGAACGCCGCGTTCGACCAGGTGAATGGCGGTCAATTCAATGCGGGCGGCATTAATCTTGCGGACGGCGATCTTAACGGCGCACAGTTCATCGGGGTTGCGGGCTTTAACGTGACAGCCGGCAATGCCAACGGCGCCCAGCTGGTGCCGCTCCTGCTGGGCGCCAACTACGCCGCTAACGTCGAGGGCATGCAATGGTCGGCCGCGAACATCGTTGGAGGCAAAATGACCGGCTTTCAGTTCGGCGCCATCAATTATGCCGCCGAGTTGGATGGCGTGCAATTCGGCGTGATAAACATCGCGCCCAATAACGTCACGCCAATCATGCCTGTTGTCAACGCAAGCTGGTAATCTCCGCCGAGGGAGGGACGCCCACCTTGATTGCGTCCCCTTTTAATTGTTAATCACAACGCCGGTTGATCACCGGCAAAAAGCAGTGCTCAATGCCGCAATGCGTTGCGTAATCATCGGTCGTATTTTTCCCATTGATGCCCGATCCTGAGAACAAGGACGTCTTGACTCGGGATTGACAAAAGGACAAACTGAGTTTGTTTTTTATGAAACCAACCCGACCCTCCGAAGTCCGTTCCCTGTTGGATGAACTCCACTTCCGGCCGTTGAAATCCCTGGGACAGAACTTCCTGATCGACGCCAACATCCTCGCCATCATTCTCGACACAGCGGCCATCACCCCGGATGATGAAATCCTGGAAGTGGGAACCGGTCTGGGAGTCCTGACCGAGCCAATGGCCTCTGTAGCACGGCGCGTGGTCACGGTCGAAAAAGACTACCGGCTATGTGATTTTCTAAAGGAACGACTGGCGCGATTCCGGAATGTGGAGCTGATCTGCGCGGACATGCTGAGCCTGGATCACGAGGCGCTGCTGGCGTCCGGCATCAACAAGATTGTCGCCAACCTACCCTACTCCGTAGGGAGCGCCATCCTGGTCAACTTCCTCCAAGCCAAGGTTTTGCCTCGTCAGATAACCATCACGCTTCAGTTCGAAGTCGCCCGCCGCCTGATCGCTAAGCCAAGCCACTCCGATTACGGGCTCCTGAGCCTGTGGAGCCAGTTGAGCTACGAAGTCAGCATCCGGAAAATCATCAGCCCCACCTGTTTTTACCCGGCACCGATTGTCCGCTCGGCAATCCTCAACCTGGTCCGGCGGGAACCGAAAAAAATAGAAGCGACGGATCGGGAGTTTTTCTTTGCCCTGACAAAATTCGCTTTTTCCCATCGACGCAAACAGCTCGGAACAGTATTCCGGGCTCTTCCGGCCCAATGGGACTTGTCCCAGCATCGCATTCACGCGGCCTTCAGGGATCTTGATCTTGATTTACTGGCCCGGGCCGAAGCGCTCTCGATCAATCAGTGGCATCAGCTGGCCCAAGCTTTGAATCCAAAGTCGGGTTGAAAAAAAGCTCCTCTACGGGCAAATTAGGCCCCGCACCGTGGCAACGTGGCAGAGACCGTCCGATCTGATCCGGAAAAAGACGGCACACCACAAGCGGCGGCCCTACAATAGACCATAAATAGTTACAATGTTTCACTGGTGTCCGGTTAAGATTTTGCCAATTACAGTTTAGGCCTTATTCCATCGATACGGAATTGATGTCATGATCGTTTTCGATTTCAACTTTCGCCTGAAAAACAGCATGATTTCCCTCTTGACAAACCAAGAGGAGA
>JAHIJO010000004.1 GCA_018898455.1 Verrucomicrobiota bacterium
CGGGAGTGTTTACGACTCCGAATTCTATAAGATCCAAACAAAAAGCCTCTTTTATGCCAAGGAATGCTCCGGGGGCAGCGTATTTCAAAACAATCATATCCACGATGTCAAGGTGGGCAGCCTGTTGGGCTTTTATGGCTCGACATGGACCAATCCTGTAATTTTCCGAGACAATGTGATCGAGAATTCAGCCATAGGTCAGATTTGTTATTGGCGGGCTAACCAATACCAGAGCGGGGTTGATCTTATCTCCCAGTTCTATAACAACACCATAAGAAATTGCGGCACGTCATCGTTGGCCTTTCACTCCGGAGGGCGGAATTGCAGGATCTGGAACAATAAAGTGTATTCTTCCACGTTGAATTTCACGGCGGACTATAATAGAGGCCAGGCCGGCGGCAGTCGCTATCGTCCCGGAGATTCTGCAGGGTCGATAATGTACGACATGGAACTTGGCAATATTCACATCCGCGACTTGGACCAGCCGGCGGACCAGTCCCTGCGCGGCAAGATGTTTCCCTTCGTCAATGTGAAGCATAATTCGGTGACCGTGGACATGCCCGACGACGAGTTCCACGACTACAAGTACCTGGACGTGAAAGTCATGGATCGCGGCAACAACCCGGTCAAGGGCGCCACGGTTACCGTGGCGAACAATACGGACGGCGCCTATCCGCCGATCAACCTGTACCGGAAAGCCAAGACCGCCTTCATCACCGGCGCGGACGGGCATACCCCTCTGCCTTCCGATCTGGAGGATACGGCCGCGATCCTTGACTTCTGGAAGACCGGTGCGGCGGAGAAGCAGATGGCGTACACCATTACCGCCGCCTGCGGAGGGAAGACGGCTTCGGTCGCGGACGTGAATCCGGACGGGAGTTGGTATCGCTCCGATCCCAAAGTTCCCGTGAAGACGATTCTCATTCAATTGGACATCGATGCCCCACGGGTTCCCGAGGCGAAGGCGACTGTTGCGCCTTAAGGGCTAGTGAAGTGTTCCCGAAATAACTAGACATATAAAACGCCCCAATTAATGGTGGACAAACTGATTATGACGAAGCCGATCAACCATGGGGTGGAAGCGGACATCAGGCAGTTTTTCGACTGCGTGGCGCATTCTGCGGCAGAAACTGACGGGACACTTTCGGTACTACGGGATCAGCGGGAACATGGATTCGATCAAACGATACCAGGTGATCGCGGTTCGGCTGGTGCGGAAGTGGCTCAATTGGAGAAATCAGCGGCGGATATACTATAGGAAGCGATTCCGATCTTATCTGACGCGATTTCCTGAGGTGTTGACGGCTGGGATGGAGGGGGCTCCCAGAATTTTATTTGCGTTCGGGGGGGGGATGGGTAAACTATTATCTATCTTTATATTTTTGGACGGTTGAACTTTTCTCCGGTTCCAAAGCTGGGAGGTGTTGCTATGCATGTGATATATCGTGGGATTATGATGCTGATCATTGCGGGAGCGCTGGGCGGCGCCTCGGAAGTTATGGCTGGCGCCTATGACACCGGCGAAGGGCACGGTTTTGATTCGTGTGCCAGTACGGAGATCGTATATGCCGGCACCATTATTCGTTTTACCAGGATACCGCCCAATATCCGGCTGATGCTTTACGACGAGATTGACCATTTACGATGTGCCGCGCTATTCCAATGCGGGCCTTGCCTGCCGTGTAACTACATCCCGATGCGTTTGGCGATCGGGCCGACGTGGCGAAAAAGGTGTCCTGATCACGCCGTTTCGGTGGGTATCGGGACTGCCGGCTTGTGCTTTGTTTGAAAGGGAATGAGCTATGATCATCATTACAAAACCGACCTGTCCACTGCGGCGGATGGTAGGCATTGCGGCGTTGTTGGTCTGCCTGTTCATCAGCGAACAGGGGTTGGCGAATAATATTGCGGTATCCGGCGTGAAAAGATTAGGCCAGGAGCCTGGCAGTCACTGGCTGGTGCAGTTTAACGTCTCATGGACAAATTCATGGCGCTGCGACCTGATAGGCGCGGGTCAGAGCGAGCCGTATAACTACGATGCGGCTTGGATGTTTATGAAATGGCGGACGAATGACCCGGCCGCGGGTGTTACGAGTGTCTGGTATCATGCTTCATTGAGCACAAATGCCGCAGACCACATGGCGCCTGCCGGCAGCACAATTGCCGTGGGACTGAGTGGAGGGCGAAGCGCCTGGGGAACCAACGGCATGGGCGTGTTCATCTATCGCAGCACGAACGGTTCCGGCACGTTCGCGGCTAACAGGGTGCGCTTGCGCTGGAACTATCCGGTCGACGGCGTGGCGGACAACGCCAAGGTGGAATTGAAGGTGAGCGCTATCGAGCTGGTGTATGTGTCGTCAGGCGCGTTCTACGTGGGGAGCACGAATGGGACGGAGGCCGGTCGTTTTCATGATGGAACCAGCTCCAATATGCCGTTTCTCATTCAGACCGAAGGCCAGATATCAGTATCCAATCAGCCCAACTGTTTATGGGGCACGGGCACAAATGTGAGTCTTGATGACATAGGTCCGGAGGGTGTGCTGTCGAATGCGTATCCCAAGGGGTTTGATGCGTTTTACGGGATGAAATACGAGATCAGCCAGGGGCAGTATGTGGACTTTCTGAACACGCTGACCGCGGCGCAGGCGAATCCGCGGTGGTATAAAGTGGCCACCCCTACTGCTGACCGTAACGCCATTACAAATGTGGCCGGCGTTTATACATCGAGTCTGCCGTATGTGGCGTGCAGAGATTTGAACTGGGGGGATTTGGCGGCGTACTTGGATTGGGCGGGATTGCGGCCGCTGACGGAATTGGAATATGAGAAAGCGTGTCGCGGGACGAATGCTCCGGTGGCGGGCGAGTATGCGTGGGGGACCGTAACCATTGTGAAGGCGACGAGCATAACGAACGCGGGGCAGGCGAACGAGGCGCCGTTACCGGCAACTGCAAATTGTGGGGGGGGGCTCATGTTGCGAGTGGGGAGCCTTGGGATAGGGACGGGGACGAGAACGAACTCGGGCGCCGGGTATTATGGGATGATGGAATTATCGGGGATCGTGAATGAACGGATTGTAACGGTGGGGAATGCGGAGGGGCGCTCGTTTACTGGGGAACATGGAGACGGCATGCTTACTACGCCTGGAGGCGATGCGAACGTGGCGGGCTGGCCCGCAGCTACCGGCGCCGGATATCGCGGCGGTTGTGCGGACTACAACAATAATGCCTACTTTCGCGCCGCGGACCGCACCTATGCGACATGCCCGTGGTCCCGGGCCAACCTCCGCGGTGTGGGCGGCCGGGGTGGGCGCGCGGCACCCTGAGGGGTGGAAGAAAATGCGGATTGCCGAATAATCAATCGATGATGTTGGCCAAATGCCCTGGCAATTCGGCGATGGTAAGGCGAATCTGTTTCATCGTGTCCCGGTCCCGTAAGGTCACGGTCTGATCCGTCAGCGTTTGAAAATCGATGGTCACGCCGAACGGAGTGCCGATTTCATCCTGGCGGCGATAGCGTCGCCCGATGGCCCCGGTTTGGTCCCAGAAGCAGGGCCAGCGGCGCTGAAGCACGGCAAACACCTCGCGGGCTTTGGCCACCAGTTCCGGCTTGTTTTTCAAGAGAGGAAAAACCGCCGCTTTGATCGGCGCGATGGCCGGTTCAAACCGGAGAACCGTTCGCGCTTCATATCCGGCGGGCGGCTGTTTGCCGCACTCCGCCTCGATCGGCTCGCCGGGTGTGTCGGCGGTCGGAACCCATTCTTCGCGATAGGCCTCGCACAGCAGGGCCAGGGCGATGCGGTCCACGCCGGCCGACGGTTCCACGACGTGTGGAATGAATTTTTCCCGGGTTTCGGCGTCAAAATATTCCATGGATTTGCCGCTGAATTTCTGGTGCTGGGTCAGATCGAAGTCGCCCCGGGCGGCGATGCCCTCGAGTTCCTGCATGCCGAAAGGGAAATCATACAGGATGTCGGTGCAGGCGCTGGCGTAATGCGCCAGTTCATCCTTGCCGTACACGTAGGGCTTGAGGCTTTCCTCGGGCAGGCCGATCGCCCGGTACCACTTCAACCGTTCGGCCACCCAGTACTCGTGCCAATGCGCGTCGGTGCCTGGCTTGATGAAATATTCCAGTTCCATCTGTTCAAATTCGCGGGAACGGAACGTGAAGTTCCTGGGATTGATTTCGTTGCGGAACGCCTTGCCGATCTGGGCGATGCCGAAGGGGACCTTCTGCCGGGCCACGGCCAGCACGTTCTGAAACTGGACGAAAATACCCTGGGCCGTTTCCGGCCGCAAGTAGGCGACGGACGATTCGTCTTCCACCGGTCCGACGAACGTTTTGAACATCAGGTTGAATGCGCGGGGCGCCGTGAGATCCTTGGCGCCGCAGGCGGGGCACTTTATGCCGTCGGGCAGGGCGAAGCCCTTGTCGGTCTTGATAAGTTTCGCGTCCTGGTCTTCGCAGAGCATGTCGGCGCGGAAACGTTTGCGGCATGATTTGCAGTCCACCATGGGATCGGCGAAGCTGGCGGTGTGGCCGGAGGCTTCCCAGACCCGGGGGTGCATGATGATGGAACAATCGAGACCGACGATGTCTTCGCGGGCCTGGACGACCGATTTCCACCAAGCGTCGCGGATATGACGTTTCAGTTCGCAGCCCAGCGGACCGTAATCCCAGAATCCGTTGATCCCCTCGTAGATTTCGGAGCTTTGAAAGATAAATCCGCGCCGTTTGCAAAGCGATACCAGCGCATCCATGGACCCTTTTGCCGAACGTTGTTTCATAGGGCGCAAGAATGAACCAACACCCCGAAGTGGTCAAGTGAAAACAGGTTGTTGCGGTAACCGGTCAGTTATTGGGGGGGCAACTGGTTTAATGGTATGCAGTCTTTCCAGTTGTAGGGGCCGTTCGATAGACCGGCATCCCCCGGCGATGGATTGCAGTTCTTCCCGCTGGGAGCGGGACAAGTACGAACCGCCGCTACACCCCCCCCTATTACTGACCTATTACCCGTTGTAAATTTTTTATGTATTTTGTCTGTTTCGTGATTATACTTCTTCTCGGTTCGTTATCTCAGCGGACCTGAGCGGAGAGTTGGATTGTCAATTATTCTTGGTATATTGGAGGAGGTTGTGATGACACAAGCATGGTATTTGACAGTGCCGGGAATGATGCCGCCGTTGGACACCGGGTTCCGTCCTGCGGTTCTGGCCAATCGGAACTTTTGCGCCGAAGTGAAGGCTTCGGGGCACGGGGTGCCGCTGGTTATTGCGGTGGAAGCTGATGCCGGCGCGGTATCCTGCTATCGAACGGAAGTGTTTTCCACGAAAGATAAACGATTTGAAGATAATTTTCCCATTGTGGATCGGATTGTAAAGTTCCTGCTGTGGCAGAGGGGCGGCTGGCGGGTGGTGGTGGGTGGACCCCGGGAAGTGGGGGAGTATATCCGGTCAGCCTATTTGCCAGCCGGCGCCCGCGCCTTTGACGCGAATCTGATGACCGAAGTCTATGGCAATCCATTTACCGTGGAAGTAACGACTGCCGACCGCGTGCCTGCGGAAAAGATGACTGCCAAGCCGTTGGGCCGCCATCTGGAGGGATGCCGGATCGGATTTGACCTGGGCGCCAGCGATCGGAAAGTCTCGGCGGTCAAGGATGGGCAATCGGTTTTCAGTGAGGAAGTGGTCTGGGATCCGCGGAACCATGCCGATCCGCAATATCATTTTAATGAAATCATGGCCGCCCTGAAAAAGGCTGCCTCCTATCTGCCGCGCGTTGACGCCATAGGCGGATCCTCCGCCGGCATCTACGTCGGCAACAGCGTCCGCGTGGCCTCCCTGTTCCGCGGTGTTCCGAAGAATCTGTTCGAATCAAGGGTCCGCGGTCTGTTCCATGAGATTCAACAAGCGTGGAACAATATTCCGTTTGAGGTTATTAACGACGGCGAGGTGACCGCGCTGGCGGGATCCATGTCGCTTGGCGTCAACCGTATCCTGGGGATTGCCATGGGATCCAGTCTGGCGGGCGGCTACGTGGATAAGGACGGCAACGTCATTGGCTGGCTTGACGAGCTGGCGTTTGCGCCCGTGGATTATCAGCCTGATGCTCCCCTGGACGAGTGGTCGGGGGACCGGGGCTGTGGCGCAATGTACTTCTCGCAAATGGCGGTAAACCGGCTGGCACCGGCAGCGGGGATCACGTTGGATGAAAAGAAAACTGTCCCGGAGCGGCTCAAGGACGTGCAGGCGTTGATGGCGAAGGGTGATACCCGCGCCCAGGCTGTGTTTGAAACCATCGGCATTTACCTCGGCTATACCGTGGCCCATTATGCCGATTTCTATGACATGGGGCATCTCCTGGTGCTCGGCCGCGTGACGTCCGGCAAAGGCGGCGATATCGTCATTGCCAGGGCGGAAGAGGTGCTGCGCAAGGAATTCCCGGAGCTGGCGCAAGCCGTCAAGCTGGCCGTGCCCGATGAAGCCAGCCGCCGGGTCGGCCAGGCCATTGCCGCCGCCAGTCTGCCGCAATTCAAGCTTTAATCCGAAACGAGATTATTTATTAAGGAGGGTGCCATGCAAAAATTAGGATGGGTATTAATGGGGTCGCTGGCTTTGGTCGTATGCAGTGCGGCCCAGACGCCGGCGCAGGTGCGTAAAGCGCACGCGGATCAAAACAAAGATGGCGTTGTGACGCCGCGTGAAGTAAAGCAGGAAAAGCGCTGGGAAACGAAGCAGAAGTCCAACGTGAATACTCCTTGGGAAGCCAAGGCCGATGTGAATAAAGACGGTCACGTGGGTCCCAAGGAAGCGGCCGTGGCCGGGCGCGTTGTTTATATCCGGGAACTATCGGTCGTAGACCGGCCCTGGGAAAAGAAGGCCGATGCCAATAAAGATGGCCGCGTGGATATCAAGGAACTGCGCATCTATCACGTGGTCCAGATGGACGTCAACCGCGACGGTGTTATTACCGCCGTGGAGCGGCGTGACTACTGGATTGGGAAGCGTTCGGTTGTCAATACCGACCTGGAAAAGAAGTACGATGCCAATGGCGATGGCTACCTGACTTGGGAAGAAGGGCGCGAACTCCTGAAGGATCGCCTGACTGTCATCAATACGGACGGCCAAGCCATCGTCAACACGGACTTGGAGATGGAATTTGACGTCAACAGCGATGGCATCATTGACCGCGCCGAGGCGCCGGCTGTCCAGCGAGCCATCAAATAATAGTTCCGGTTGATCATTGCGGATTGTATCCGCAATCGATGGATCAGGCGTCTGATTATTACCCGATGCACTGCTTGACAATTTGGGCCAGGGATTCAGCCGTCCGGTGCGTCAGGGTTTCGTCCCGGCATTCGACCATGACGCGGCAGATGGCTTGCGTGCCGGAGTAGCGCACGAGGACCCGTCCACGTCCGGACAGATCGGCCTCGGCTTTTCGCAGGGCGTTTTGCAGCGGCGCCAGTTCCGCCAGAGGCGGCTTGGTCTTGACCGTGACGTTGATCAATACCTGGGGAGCCATGTGCATAATGCCGGCCAGCTCCGATAGCTTTTTGCCGGAGTCCTGGAGAATCGCCAGGAGTTGGAGCGCCGCAATAATGCCGTCTCCTGTCGTGTGAAAATTCAGGAAGATGATGTGTCCGGATTCTTCTCCGCCCAAAACAGCTCCTTTTTCCCGCATCATTTTCAGTACGTAGCGGTCACCCACATCCGCTTCCTCGATCCGGATATCCAGATGTTTCATGGCCTCGCGGAACCCGTAATTGTTCATGGCGGTAGTGATGACCAGATTATTCCTGAGCAGGCCGCATTCTTTCATGGATTTGGCGCAAATGGCGATGGTATGGTCGCCGTTCAGACGCCGGCCCTTTTCGTCAATAACGATGAGCCGATCGCCGTCGCCGTCGAACGCCAGTCCGACGTCGGCTCCGGACTCCAGGACTTTTCGGCCCAGTTCCTCCGGATAGAGCGCGCCGCAATGATCATTGATATTCATTCCATTGGGGTGATCATGGATGGTTGTCACCTCCGCGCCAAGCTCGGAAAAGATGATGGGCGCGACCTTGTAGGTGGCGCCATTGGCGCAGTCCATGACGATTTTCATGCCTGTCAGGGATGCGGTGTCGGGAAAGGTGTTTTTACAGAACACGATGTAGCGGCCGACGGCGTCGTCAATGCGATGGGCCTTGCCGATTTCGGCGGCGGTCGGGCGGATGTCTTTGATTTTTTCCGTGGTGATCAGGCTTTCAATTTCGTCTTCCACCTCTTTGCGAATCTTAAACCCGTCCCGTGAAAAAATCTTGATGCCATTGTCCTGGTAGGGATTGTGGGAGGCCGAAATCACCATGCCGGCGTCGGCGCGCATGCTATGGGTGATGAAGGCAATTCCGGGGGTGGGCAGGGGGCCGACCAGCAGGACATCCACCCCCATGGAACAGATGCCCGCGGTCAGGGCCGTCTCGATCATGTACCCGCTGATTCGGGTGTCCTTGCCGATCACGATGCGATGCCGGTTGTTATGACGTTTGCAGACGTGGGCCGTGGCCCGGCCGATGGCCAGGGCCATTTCCGCCGTCATCGGCTCCACGTTGGCCACGCCGCGTACGCCATCCGTTCCGAATAATTGCCCCATAGACACGCTCCTGGTATAATCCGGCCGGTATTTTTCCAGATGGAGGTAGTCCTGTCAACGATGGATTCACGAACCAGATAAAACCGTTGGGGCGGTCTCTGGAGGCCGATGCAATGCCCGCCCGCAAGGTTTCATAGGTTCAGGCTTGTATTTTTGTACTGGACGCGGTACACCGACGGCGCCAGGCCGATCTCCGATTTAAATGTTTTACTGAAATAGAATGGGTCCGACCAGCCGACCTTATCCCCGATTTCCGATATGTTCAGATCGCTCTCCTGCAGCAACAGCAGCGCTTCGCGCAGTCGGCGGCGTTTGACGTATTCGATAGGAGTGGTTCCGGACTGGCTTTTGAAAATTCGAAAGAAATGTGTCCGTGAGAACCCGCTCAGCTTACAGAGCTTAACCAAATCGGGCCGGGCAGTGAAATTGTCATTTAGATGCTCGATGACCGGCAGGAGTCGCCGTATCGAGATCATTCCTGGTTTTGGCGCGGAGACAGCCAGAAGGTTTTCAAGGATAGCATAGCCGATGCGCTGCCTTGACACGTTTTTTTGAAGGTCTGTGCGCTGGGGAGAATCAATTTCCAGCCCGAGCAGTTCTTCAAGCAGTTTGTGCAGTATCCGATCCGTTATTTTATCCAGCCGCAATGGGGGATCGAAAAAACTCATGAAATCCATTCCGCCCTTGACTTCAAACAAGAATCCGGCGGCGGTGAAGTCAACTCCTCCCGGTGATAGCGATTTGGTGTGGCGGCGGCAGTTGGCCGGTAAAATGCATACTTCGCCGGCCCGGAGCAATAGCGGGGGGGTGCCTCGGTCGGCGAAGCCAATTTCAACTTTGCCGTTCATTAATCCGGCGATTACCGTGTACGGATAGCTGAACAACGGAGGGAAGGCGGGGGCGATATAATGAAAGCGCCTACAGAAATGATAACGCAGACGCAAGTCATCCGGGAACGTTTCGTAGTCACTTTTCATAATGGATGGTACTATAATACATGAAACAACCTTTTTCAACCATTCACATCAATGGTTCATATGCTATCATTTTACCAAAAAGGCAGAAATAGACAATCATCAGAAAAGGCAGGGAAGAAAAAGGAAGGACCCAAGCATGAAAGACCACTTCAATTTCTCGGGCAAAGTGGCCGCCGTCACTGGTGGACGCCGGGGATTAGGAAGGGCTATGGCGGTGGAACTGGCGCGGCGCGGGGCAAAGACCGCCATCCTGTCCAAAAGTGACGAGGCCGACGATGTCTTGCGGGAAATCCGCAGGTTCGGCGGCGAAGCCGCCTATTTCCAGGTTGACCTGGCCCGGCGCGAAGAACGGACGGGATTGATGGACAAGGTCTGCCGGCACTTCGGCCGGCTGGATATCCTGGTCAATAACGCCGGCTATCTGCATTGTGCCCCGGTGCTGGAATATCCGCTGGCACAATGGGACAACGACATGGCTGTACTGCTCGACGCCGTCTTCGAGCTATCACAACAGGCTGGCCGGATTATGGTTGAGCAGGGCGGTGGCGGGAAGATCATCCAGATCGGCTCCACCGCGGCCTTTAAGGAAGGCGCGGGTCTGATTGCCTACGCCACGGCGAAGAGCGCGCTCGTGGGCCTGACCAGATGTCTGGCGGGTGGGCTGGCCAAACACGGCATCAACGTAAACGCCATCGCCCCGGGGGTCTTCAACACGGACATCAACAAGGCATTCTTCAACAACCCGGAGGCCGTGGCGCGCCTGAGCCAGCCGATTCCCTCCGGCAGGTTCGGCGAGGTTGAGGACATCATCGGGCCGATGCTGTTTCTGGCCAGCGGTATGAGCGGGCACGTCCACGGGCAGACCCTGGTGGTTGACGGCGGATTTACGGGAGTATGAATCATGCACCGAAAGTCTTCGGAATTGAAGTGCGACAAGATGTTTTGGCATGACCGCGAATACGGCGAAGCCATCCATCTGGCGGATAAAGACGAACTGAAGGGTAGCGTAACCTTCTGTGCCGTCATTAAACTGAAGGAGGGCGAAGAGATTGGCTACCACCAACACGTTGGGGAGCAAGAGCTGTTCCATTTCCTGGAAGGCCGGGGGGAAATTAATGATAACGGGCAGATTGTTCAGGTCTCCCCCGGCGACGTTATTATTACTCCCGTGGACGGCCGGCATGCCTTCAAGAACACAGGCGTCGGCGATCTCGTTTTTACGGCCCTTATCGTAAGATCGGAGAAATAATCATCATCAATGGCGGCAACCGTACAGAACCAAAATATGAGGAATACACGATGAAGCTTCTTGTTACGGGAGGGTTAGGCGCTGTAGGTAGAGATGTATGTCCGGAGTTGGCAAAATCCCATGATGTAAAGATTTTCGATATGGGAAAAGGCGATGGAGAATTGGAATGTATTCAAGGGGATATAATGGCGTCTGAAGACGTTAATTCCGCAATAAAAAATATTGATATTGTAATCCATCTGGTGGGCATAGGTTGGCAGCCTTCGCTCACAGCCCGGACTATTATGGACGTTAATGTTATGGGTTTATTAAATGTCCTGGAAGCTGCCATAGCAAATGGGGTAAAGCGTGTTTGGGTGGCAAGCAGTATCGGTGCAATGGGATATTCTATGACCCAAACCACAATTCCTCCACCGATCTACCTGCCCGTGGATGAAAATCACCCATGTAAACCCGATGGGATCTATGGGGTCAGCAAACTTGCTGCCGAAGAACTCTGTAAAAGATATACGAGAAAATATGGACTAAGCACAATCTGTTTCCGGCTGGCAAGCGTGTTAGCCGGCAGTGGGAAGTTAAAAAAAGGCTCGGCCAAGCTTGTCGAGGATCCAAACATCGGGATAAAGACGCTCTGGTCCTATGTAGATACCCGAGATATAGCCAGGGTTTTTGACTTAGCTGTCAAAAAAGAGGGTATTGCTCATGAGACATGTATTATCTCGGCAAAAACCCATTGCTCAAAATTAGATTGGATGGAATTGGCAAAAATATATTTTCCCGAAACTCGGACAATATTGAACAAAGATTCTAATGGGAGAAATTCTCTGTTTGACATCTCCAAGGCCAGGGAAATGTTGGGCTTTGAACCGAAGTTTAATATTGAGGATTTTATTTGATGAAACTGATTCCTGCCACCGACCGGGTTGTTAAACTGCGGGAGGCTGCCTTGCATGCGCCGGTCTTGGAGCGCTCCATCCGAACTTTTCGGCCGGAAAGAGTAAATCTTCTATTCCTTGAAGGTTGGGCCATAGCGTCCGCTATCCCGGCCTGCACATTGCGTCGTGCTCAGGCCGAAGCCTATGTCCTTCGTAATATGCCCCCGATTATAAATCCGGACGAATTAATCGTGGGATGTCCGGATTTTTCGTCGTTAACTGATGATGAGACGCTGCGCTTGGAAACAGTTAAAAGGTGTGGCCATGCTATTCCCTGGGCAGGCGGTTTATCCTCCCATATGGCGCTTGATTTTGAAAAATTATTGGCGGTGGGAGTTAACGGGTTGATCAAAGAAATAAGGGAGCGTCAAGCTTCTCTTGATATAAACATGCCGGAACATTTTGCGAAAGACGAGTTTTATCAGGGCTGTTTAATTGAACTGGAAGGGCTGTTGACCGCGGCCGGTCGCTATGTTGAAGAGGCCCGGTTTCTGGCGCAAAGTGCGTCGCCGGAACGAGCGGTCGAACTTGACCAAATCGCCGGGATTCTGGAGCAAGTGCCGGCCAAGCCGGCTCGGACTTTTTGGGAGGCCTTGCAGAGCATTCGTTTTTATTTATTCACGCTCTGGGACTTGTTTCAGATGGGGCGTCCGGATCAATATCTGTTGCCATATTATCAGGCTGATCTCGCGGCCGGGCGCCTGACTCCGGAAAGCGCGTTGGAACTGATTGACTGTTTCAGTTTTTTATATTCCTATCAATTACCTACGGCTACTTCCATCGGACTGATGGTAGGCGGACGGGATAAAAACGGCGGAAATATTGCCAATGATCTGACACGGCTGTTCCTGCAAAGCATCGCTCACGTGCGCCTGGCCTATCCCAGCATCGGGTTGTGCGTTCATCGGGAAACCCCCGCTGACCTGCTGGACCTATCAATAAAATTACTGTCCGAGGGGTGTTCGCATCCGGCTCTGTTTAATGATGAATTTATCACCAAGGGCCTTCTGAAGTTGGGCCTTCCCGTGGAAGATGCGCGGAACTATACGCACAGTTGCTGCGTCGAAATTACGCCCTGCGCCAAATCCGGCGTATGGATCAGCAGTCCCTACCACAATCTGCCGGGTATTTTCATGGAACTCCTTTGCGAACGGTCGGATTTTACCAGCTTGGATGATCTGCTGGCCGCCTACCGTTCCCGGTTGCGCGATAAGGTGGAAGTGTCCGCGTCGCATCAGAATCGCTTACAATTGGAGCGTTCACGTATTGGTTGTGAAAGCCTGTTAGCGGCTTGTCTGGTGCATGATTGCCTGGAAAGCGGGCGCAGTTTGGACCAGGGTGGAGCAATTTATAATTATATCTGTCCTACCTTTGTTGGAATGGCCAATTTGGTTGATTCATTGGCCGCCATTAACTTTTTGGTTTTTAAAGAAAAGGAGATTACTTTGGCTGACCTGGTACGGATACTCAAAGATGACTACAAGGGGAAGGAACCTCTTAGAAGAAGAATTACAACCAAATTGCCGCATTACGGCAATAATGAGTCGTTTACCGATCTATTGGCGCAAAAAATTACCGATATGCTTGCCCATATCGGCGCTGGACTGAAAACGTTCCGGGGATCGATCCTGGTGCCCAGTTTGTTTTCATATTTGGAACATGAACGCCTGGGTCAACAAACCATGGCTACTCCCGATGGACGTTTGGCCGGCTTCCCGCTGGCCGATAGCGTCGGAGCGGTTCAGGGGCGGGACAAGAATGGCCCGACCGCAGCCATTCTCTCGGCAACATGCTGGGATCATACGCCCTTTATTGGCGGAACTGCGGTGAACCTGAAATTTGGTAAAAATCAAATGAGCGGCGAAGCCGCCGCAAAGATGAAAGCTTTGCTTAAAACTTTTATGGAAAGAGGCGGTTTTGAACTGCAAATTAACAGCGTAGATCGCGAGACTTTATTAAAGGCTCGTGAGAATCCGGAAAATTACGGTGATTTATTGGTGCGCATTGGCGGCTATAGCGACTATTTCACCCGCTTGTCGCCCAAAATGCAGGCCGATATCATAGCCCGCACCGAACACATCTTGTAACTGCGAGGCCGCCGATGGATGGAACAATTTTCAATATCCAGCGCTTCGCCATCCATGACGGTCCGGGAATTCGGACTGCGGTCTTTTTAAAAGGATGTCCCCTGCAATGCGTCTGGTGTCATAATCCGGAATCCCGGCGACAGGAACCGGAAACATTTTTTCAGAGTGATAAGTGTATCGGCTGCGGCTGGTGTTTTAATGCCTGCCCACAACATTGTCATCGGCTGGAAAACGGCGAACACATTTATTACCGTGAAAACTGCCGACGTTGCGGATGTTGCGCCGAAAAGTGCTATGCCGAAGCCATTGAGCTGATTGGCCGGACAATGACCGTAACCGAAGTGCTTGCCGAGGTAATGAAGGATAAGCCGTTTTATGACAATTCCGGCGGAGGTATGACCATCTCCGGCGGCGAACCGATGCTGCAATTAGAATTTACGCGTTCCTTGCTGCAGGCCGCCAGGAACGCCGGCATCCATAATTGCCTGGATACTTGCGGCTTTGCGCCATTTAACGATTATGTGCAAATACTGAAGGAGGTGGATGTTTTTCTTTATGATTTGAAATCAACTGATTCTGGCAAACATTGTGCCCTTACGGGGGTGCCATCATCCGGTATTCTCGATAATCTATACCACCTGGATGAGGCCGGCGCCGGAATTATTTTACGTTGCCCGCTGATTCCCGGGTTCAACGATGATGATGAACATCTAAATAACATTGCTGTTATCGCAAATAAACTGCGTCACGTTCAGGAAATAAACCTGCTTCCTTACCATCCGTTGGGTAAGGACAAATGGAAATATCTGGGTTATCAAGATAATGGTATTCAGTTTGAATGTGCTTTCGAAAACAAGCTCAAGCATTATCAGCAAGTTGTCGGAGAACATACCAAGGTGCCGGTGAGCAAAGTTTAGGCATGGTTCAAAACATGCCGTTTTCGGGTAACAAAAGGCAGTATACGACCGATGTGCGCAGAGGCGCAAGATTTTGCGAGGGTTTCGCGAAGTATTTCAAGCCGCTTGCTTGAACATCTCAAAGCCCAGCAATTCCATCCAGTGCGGGTGGGGCTGTTGGAACAGCAATTCGGCCGGACTTTTACCGACGCGCTCCGAATGTTCGCTTCTCATAAACCGCCGATGGTTGAGGAAGAAACGGAGCAAGTCCAGGTAACCCGGCCCGATCTGGCGGCGGAGGAAAAAGTAACATCGCAGACGGCTGTTGATGTTCTCAATGACGGAGCTGGCCCTGACGACGCTATCGACAATTTCTTGGACGGCTTGATCGGCAGGGTCGAATATTTTTCCGAGTTGTTCCCGCAAAGGGTGATCTCGCCCGGCGCTTGTTCCCAAAGTGCGTTCGTGTGCGCGGAGGTTGAAAAGCCGCCGCAGGTCGGACAGCGTTACGCCGAGTTCGTGTGAGCAAGCAGAGAGTTTGGCGTCTATTTCCTGAACGAAAGCCAGAAGAAGATCGCGCTGGTTCTCCAGCATGACACGCACGGGCCTGATCCGGTGGGGCCGGAGATGTTCCCGCTGGCGCAGCGCTTCGATTACGAAATCCATCAGTTCCCGGCGGGAGTTGAAATCATCGCCGGCCAAAGAGAGAATGTCCCGGCGCAGCCATTCCGCCAAGGTGGCGATGTCATCGGCCAGTTCGATGGCGCCGCGTTCGGCCTTGACCGCCAGGGCAAGGCGTTTTGAGAACTTATTGCCTTGGCCGTTTCTTTTTGCCCGCGTCATTTTAGCCTCGGTATTTTCAAGGGCCGCCATCGCGCCCCAGGCGCGGTGCTCCAGATACACCGCCAGCCGTCCCATCTCAAGCAGCGCGTGAAACACATCGCTCCGACAGGGAACGGAAGACCACGCCAGCGTTTGCCCGGCGCGGAGGCCCGTGCCGCCGTCGGCGACGGTGTAATCGGGAATCAAGCCTTGGTCGCTTAATTCCATGAGCCGCAAGGCCCACGTGTCGCCGTCGCGCGCGTGCTCCAAACTCAAAAGATAGCAATAGGTGGAGTCAACGTCTGCGCCGACCAACACGGGTTGCCGCGCCTGAAATATCTCATCATGAGCGCCGACTCTGACGTCCGCCAGCCGCTCGGCGGCATTCAAGCCTCTGGCCTTTCCCACGGCATCCATAACCACGTTATGCACGGAACCAATGGCCAGCTTCACGTCAAGCAGGTCACGCATGAATTCCTGCACGCCCCGGAATGAACTGTGACAGATCAAAACCAAGCCGAGCATGACCTTGCGGAGCCAGGCCTTTGTCACCGGCAGATAGAACAAGACTTCGGCATCGTCCTCCTTGTCGATGAAGGCTTCGTCAAGGGCCGTTTCCGCCTTGTGCGCCTGCCGATAGAGAAACTGACGGCTCACGCCGTTGGCGAGCGCCAGTTTTGCAACCGACTGGGTTTGCCCGAGCATGTCGATGGCCAGCGACCGGCGGTCAGTGTCCTGAAGCCGCCTGCCTGTGCTCTGGCAGACAGGCCTGGCGGAACCTTCCGCCGTCTTAGGCGCATCGCCTACCGTTGATCCCGTGATGTGGAACATGATTTTCGCTCCTGCCGTTGACTGTCCGTTGATTATGTTCGCCGTTTGATTGTCCGAGCCTTGAGTTTGAATTGCTCCATGTTGTTTTCCGAGAGCGTTTCGACCAGTTGCTTGAGCTTGGCGTAGTCCGCGGCCGCTTGGCGGGCCTCGCGGGTCATGGCTTTTGGCACGTGCAGACTCCTGCTGCGGCCTTTGAGCTTATAGGTGAAAGCCAGCGCTTCATGGCGAAAGCCCTTGGCGCAACGGCAGGAAGGCTTTCCGCAGGTGAGACGAACCTGGCCGAGTGAGGCCTTGATCAGGCGCCGGCAGGAGGCCAGGGCTTGAGCGGTGGCGCGGGACTTTTGGGTTAACGCGGTCATTTTGGCGGAACGAGACACAGTCATGGGCAGACTCCTTTCTTAACGTATAAATACAGAAAGAACAAGCGTACGTCGAAACCGCTGTCGCGTCAACCATTTATTTGAAAAAAACCAAAAAATGTTAGTTTGGCAAGCTGTTGCGAATCAACGTGGTACCCCCCCCCCCACCCCGAATTCGCTGATATTCCTCTTGATGAAGGCCGAACAATGGGCTACTTTGACGGCAGCTTTTGGAGGGGTTGTCTCCGAAAAACGAGGGGGCTTATGCTGGAAGGTTTTGTCGGGAAAGTGTTACCCGAGAATGAACCATGCCCTGATTTACGTGTATCTTTATCCGCAGACGAATTAGCTTGTGCGGCATGAAGAGAAGTCAGAACGTGTGAAAAAAGGAGAAAAAGATGAGCGAAGGTCTTTTGTTGCGCGCCGATGGTTGCTATCCGACGGGCGGAGTCGATCTGGCGAAGCGCGTGCTGGCGGCATGCAAGAAACTGAATCAAAACGCCGTTCACTTCGGCGCGAGCGAGGAGGCGGTCCAATACCTGGTGGAGCAAGCGCACAAGGCATCCATCAAGGTGTTCCTCTACACGTTCGGCCAGGAATTCCGGAAGCTGATGGCGCAGAACCGGCAATGGAACCAGCGATACGCGGATGGAAAGATCTCCGGCATCCTCTGTCCGAACAACGAGGACTTCCTGAAGGCATCGACATCGGCCATGCGGATCTACTTCAAGAAGATAGCGGTAGACGGGTTCTTCTATGATGGTCCGTCGATGCCGCCGCAGTGTTGTTACTGCGCGTTTTGCAGGAAGAAGTTCAAAGAGCAATACGGCATGGAGATCCCGAAAGAGCAGGACGAGGATTCCATGGCATGGAAACAGTTCAAGGAGTTTCGCTACCTCTCCGTGGCCCGGTTGGCAGAAACGCTCAACCTGGCGATCAAGGAAGCGAATCCGAAGGCGTTGTTCTACACGAACACAACCGGTGGGATACACCGGTTGTGGTGGCTCAGCGCCCGCGACCCCGCCTTGATGGGCCCGGTGCAGGATATCGAGGGCTCGGAATCCTTCATGTACTACCACACTCGGGAACAAGGGAACAACCGGCCCCATTGGTCCGTGAGCGCTTGCGCCAAGATCAACCGCGCGGCCGTGGACGAGCGGAAACCGGCGGTGGTGTTCACCACCAACATCCCACGGCCGGGCGGAGACCTCACGCTGCCGGATGTCCTGATGGAGAACCTGATCTTCCAGGCGGTCAGCCAGGGCAACGGCATTTGGATCGAAGGCGCGACTATGAACGTGAAAAGCTCGCCGGAGACCGCCAGGGTGATCCGCCGGAGCTACGATTTCATCGCCGCGCATGAGGACTGCTACCTGGAGGCCAGTTCTTGCGCGCCGGTGGCGCTCCTCTACTCCCGGCAATGCGGTGACCACTATGCGATCGATCCCGCGGAGGAGAGCGACTGGACCACCGCCGAGGAGAAAGGCGGTAGCGAAGGTCAGAAGCTCTATGTTTCGGCTTTTCACGGCGTGGGCGAGCTGTTGCTCAGGAGCCAGGTCCCCTGGGACATCGTCCTGGACAAGGACCTGACGGCGGAGAAACTGGCTAGATACAAAGTGTTGGTGCTGGAAAACAGCCCATGCCTGAGCCGAACTCAGTGCGAGGCCATCCGGAAGTATGTCGCCGCCGGCGGGGCCTTGCTGGCCGCCTATGAAACGTCCCTGTATGACGAATGGGGGCGAAAACAGAACGATTTCCAATTGGCGGATGTCTTTGGCGTCCGCATCGACAAGGATGCCAGGTTCAGGAAGCGGCGCGTGGACTGGTCGACAGGCGAGATCGCGAAAGAGCAGGAAATGACGATCGAGGAATACGGACGAATCCAGGAGCGCCTGGGCTGGCTCATCCACTTCAACTCCAGACATCAGGTCTTCAAGGGTGTGCGCGACCGGGGGCAAGCCGGCATCACCTATTTCTCTCCGTATTCCCTGGTGGGCCTGAAGACCGCCCGCGGCGCCAGTGCGCTGGGGGAATGGACCGACGAGCCGAACAGGGGGCCGGCCGTGGTCGCGAACGCCTACGGCAAGGGCCGCTGCCTGTACTTCTCGGGAAGCACGGGCGCGATGTTCTACATCCGCCAGCATTTGGAATTGCAGAGGCTCATGAAAAACTCCCTGCATTGGCTGAGCCGACGGCAGCTCCCCATTCTTGTCGAGAGCCCCAGCGATACGGTTGAGGTGTCTCTGATGCGGATCGCGGGGGGGCGATTCATCATCCATCTTGTGAATTACTCCTTCAACGGCGATCGGCCGGTCAACCAAGTGTATCCCGTACGGGACTTGAAGATCACATTGAAAGACCGTAATCTGCGAGAGATGACAAAGGCGCGCTTGCTGGTGGGACACAAGAATGTGGCGGTGAGGCAAGGAACGATCACCATTCCCCTGCTGGAAGTGTATGAAGGCATCGTGCTCGGCTGATTTGGGCATGGTTCAAAACATGCCGTTTTTGGGTAACAAAAGGCAGTATACGATTGATGCGTGCAGGGCGCAAGACTTCGATCAGGGTTTGGCGAAATTGCAAGCGTTCAAGCCGCGCGCTTGAACATCTCAAAACCCAGC
>JAHIJO010000072.1 GCA_018898455.1 Verrucomicrobiota bacterium
CCGGCCGGCGGCATCGGACTTGATCGCCAGTTCCGCGCCCGCGATCTGCTTGAGGTACTTCGCCAGTTCCTCGCCGGCCAACTTCTCCTGCGGGGTGGGCGACGCGGGGGCAACGATCGTGTACGAGCTTTTGCCGTCTTTAACCAGCGTAATACTTGCCGGCTCGGCCGCAGAACCAAAATGGATTCCAATACCGGCAGAAACAAGAATTGCCAATGTCATTCTGCAAATGCGATTAGCCATGGAGTCCGCCTTATCGTTTAATGAAAAGAAACAACCGTTCCCGCGCTCATGGACGTCGTTAGCCGCAACGCTTGATAGCCCGAATAAAGGCCGCCATAGTCACTGGCGCCGACGGTGACGATGCCATAAGTGTATTGGACAAAAGGCGGGGCCACGGCGCTCAGGAGACTGGTCATATTGTCGCTGAAGACCGCGCCGGTGATGTTGGTCGCGATGAGAAAGTCCATGAAACTCGGGGTTAGCGGCCTGAAGGAGGAGCCCGAAATAAGCGAATAAGACAACGTCGCGTTGGCCAGATTGATGGAGTTATTGGTGCTCGGCAGGATCACACTATCGTGCGCGCTTTCGCTGAATTCCAGAAAGAGCATGCCGTTTGTCGTGTTCGCGGCGGAGTTGGTGAAGACCAGATTGGCATTCGTGACGATCAGGGTACCGGCGCTGTTGGTTCCGCCCGGCACGAGCCAGCCCGTGCTTTTAATCGTGCGCACCGTCGACGTGCTGCCAATCGTACCGTTGCCGATCAACGTCCCGCGCAGATCCGGATCGGCGCCAAACCAAAGAGTCCCGTTGTTCAGCATCACCGTGCTGTTGGTCCAAACCAACAATCTGTTGACGCATATTACGATGCTGTTGGTGCCGATCATCATAAACCCGCCAGGCCCACTCTGACTGGTGTCGGACCCCCCCAAGCAAGGAGTTCCCGTAAGGTATGCGCTACCGCCATCCGTCACATCGAAGCGACCGGGGTTACCGGAGCCGCCCAAGGAAAACTGATCGAGTAGAAAATTGAGGCGGCCGCCGTTACGAACCCGGATATACGCGCCGGTGCCGGCGCCGTTCCAGAAGCAGCGAGCGTTCGACGTCAGCACGGAGTTCGTGCCGTCAACGATAACTTGATCCCTCACATTGAAATTCCCGACGCCAAAAATCTGGAAGAAGCCGCCGTTCAACACCTCCAAGGTGGACGTAGGGGCAGTCGCGCTGTTGTATCCCACCGCGCCCATATTCCACACCTGCAGAACTGATCCGGCGCCGGATACAATCACATGGCCCTCTCCGCTCTCCGCGTCGATGCTTATGTTGAGGAGTTTGTTTGTAATCATCAGTGAGCCGCCATTGGTGACAATCAGGCGGCCGTAGCCCCCTCTCCCGACGCGCACGTATTCAGCACCATTGCCCCGGATGATTGCCGCACTACCATCCAGGACCATCGTGCCGGTGGCGCCGCTAACGTCTCCCAAGTTAAATAAATTCGTTACACTCACCGTGCCGTTCGACAGCGAAAGCCAGCCGTTGTCGCCACTGCTGGTTCCGATGGTGGCGGAAAGAACATCGTACGTCAAGCCGTTCAGGTTGAAGGCAACCCGGTCGTTGCGGACGCGGAATGCGTTGTTTGTAACGGTGACATCAAAGGTGACCGTGTAGGGACTGCCGGCATTTTTATTGAAATAAGCGATGTCCGCGCTGCCCGGCGCCGTGCCATCGGTCCAGTTGGCCCCGACGCTGAAATCGCCGTCCACGGCATTGGTCCAGTAGTCATCCGCCGCGAAGCCGGCGCCGGCGCCGGAAAACCAGATCGCCATCCCAAGGAAAAAAATCGAACAGCGCTTTAATGTATTCATGGCCATAATCCCCACTTTTATTGAGAGGATCGCACTTTCGCGCGATCGTTCATAGTGTAGTGTTTCATGCAGAATCAGTTTCAAAAGTCCTGCGGACACGACGAAGCAAGAAAGCCCTCATGAATGATAATAACCCACCCAAATACCGAATGAACCGAAAAAATGATACTACCTGAAAATTGCACGGAGGCGTGCAATTTTCACCCTCCGGGCCGTCGTAACCCCGCATTAATGCGGGGTTACAAGGGGTTAACCACTTGCGTTGAGCGGATAACCCATTGGGTTATCCGC
>JAHIJO010000005.1 GCA_018898455.1 Verrucomicrobiota bacterium
ATGCCCGGCGGCCACGGCGGCATGGGCGGCGGCGACATGGATATGTATTAAGAAAAAGCCACGTATTCGCGAGATTAATTTTCGCGATTCAACGCTTGCAATTGAAAAACGGGGCATATACACTATGCCCCGTTTTCTTTTTATGGAGATGAATCATTATGAATGTACCACCTTTGGACATGGCCCGCCAGCGGGTACCCGGCGTTTCGGTTCTGATCAATATGATCTCGATGCGTGTCCGCCAGTTTATCGCCGGACATCGTCCTCTCGTGAAGCCGAATAATCCGAACGAAGATATTGAGGATATCGCGATCCGGGAAATAGCCGAAGGCAAGATCGTTGCGGAAATTGATTTTACAAAGTCGCTGACCGAACAGACTACCTGAGCACTCCGCTCACTGATTCTTGCAGGGAAACGCATTCGATTGAACCGTCTGGTCGAAATGGCATGTCATTGATTTCGCCAGCAATGGTTCTTTTCTGTCTTTCGCTTTCATATAATATGGGGTGAATTCAGGATTTTTCCATGCCGAACTATTTAAGTAATTCAAGGCCTGATTTTTCTCCCTGCCGCACCGATTGCGGCGCCATCCACTGCTACCAGTATCAAGGCAATGTAACCTCCGAACTGGAGTCCGGGCATCTTACCCGCACAGAGGCCATCCGACTTATGGAGGACATGCTGACGATTCGGGAATTCGAAGAAATGATCGTCAAACTCCGCTCTGGCGCCTATAGCCCCCTGCCCAACTTCAATTATCGCGGCCCGACCCACCTTTCCATCGGCCAGGAAGCGGCCTCGACCGGCGCCTGCGCCGGTATCGAGGGCAGTGATTATATCACCAGCACCCATCGGGGACACGGGGACAGCATCGCCAAGGGGTGTGTGGCCCTGCGGGCGATGAACGTTGATGGTCTCCGGCGACGTGTGCCGGATTGCCGGGCCGCATCACAGAGCGACCTGCTGGAAGCGGCGATCGAGGACCATGTCTACCGGACCATTGCCGAACTCTTCGGCAAGGAAGGCGGTTACTGCAAGGGCCGTGGCGGCGGCATGCACATCGCCGACTTCACGCTGAACCACCTCGGAGCCAATGCCATTGTCGGCGGAGGTGTCCCGATCGCCACCGGCGCCGCCTTGGCCTGCCGGTACTTGCGCAACAGCCGGGTTGTCTGCTGTTTTGCCGGCGACGGCGCTTACGGCAACGGCGTGGTGCTGGAGTCGCTGAATTGGGCGGCCATGGGCCAGTTCAGTAATCAGATTACGCAACACCCTTTTGGCCTTCCGATTATCTTCATCATTCTGAACAACCATTACGGCATGACCGGGCGAGCCGAGAATGAAGTCACTGGAATCCGCAGTCTCGCGCGGCGCGCCGCCGGCTTTGCCGATAATAACCTGCACGCTGAAGTCGTCAACGGCATGGACGTGCTGGCCTCGCGGGACGCCGTGCAGCGCGCCGCCGCCGGATGCCGCGAAGGCAAGGGACCCTACCTGCTGGAATTAAACACCTACCGGTATTATGGGCATTCCCTCACCGATCCGCGCACGGAATACCGGACGCGCGACGAGGAATCCGCCTGGAAAGCGGTGGATCCTATCGCTCTCTTTTCCAAGCAAATGCTGGATAACCAGGTGTTCTCGAAAGACGAACTCGCCGCGCTGGAAGCCAAAGTGCGCGATCGCAACGCGCGGGCCGCTGTCTGCGCCGCCGCCTCGCCGGATCCCAAGGCTGAGGACGTCATCAAGTACATGTACACCGACACCACCTGCGAAAAGGTCCCAGAGCCAAATAAAACAACAACCATCATCAAGGCCCTCCCGAAAATCAAGCGGACCAACGGCGAGCTTTCCTATAAGGACGCCATCAAGGAGGCTCTGATTGAGGAAATGCTCCGGGACAACCGGGTGATTCTCTACGGCGAAGATGTCGCCGACTACGGCGGCGCTTTTAAGGTCACCAAGGACATGCTGGAAGCCTTCGGGCGCGACCGCGTCTTCAATGTGCCGATTTCCGAAGCCGCCATTTGCGGGACCGGCGTCGGCGCCGCCATGGTTGGCTTGAGACCTGTGGTGGAACTCATGTATATGGATTTCGCGCTGATGGCCTCCGACCAGATCAGCAACCAGGCGGCGAAATGGCACTATATGTCGGGGGCCAATGTGGAAATTGCCATGGTAATCCGGGCATCGGTTGGCGGCGGCAAGGGCTACGGCGGCCAGCACTCGCAAACCCTGGAAACCATTTTCGCCCACATCCCCGGCCTGTACGTCGTCTATCCGGCCACGCCTTACGATGCCAAGGGCATGCTGAAAACCGCTATCCGCGACAACAACCCCGTGATGTTTGTCGAATCCCAACTCCTGTACGGAATGAAAGGACCGGTGCCCGAGGGGGAATACCTGGTGCCACTCGGTTTGGCGGACGTCAAACGCGAGGGGAAGAACATCACCCTCGTCGCCTGGGGACCGGCCGTGCACGACGCCTTGAAAGCGGCCGATCTGCTGGATAAGTCCGGCGTCAGTGCCGAGGTTGTGGATTTGCGGAGCCTGATTCCCTTGGACATGAACACTGTGATCCGGTCGGTGAGGAAAACCGGACATTGCGTCGTCGCCAGCCATTGCGTCAACATCGGCAGTTTCACCGGCGAAGTGGCGTCCACGATCATGGATAAAGCGTTCGACGACCTGGACGCCCCGGTCTTGCGTGTAGGCGCGAAAGACGGGATTGCCCCGCAATCCCACATCCTGGAAGCCGCGTTCCTGCCCAACGCCAATGATATTGTCGCCGCTGCCCGCCGGATTTTGTGACAACCCAAACATGCGACTGTGCATATGACTCGTAGAAATCTGGTCAAGGCCGTCATCGCGCACAAGCCAACCAACCGTATTCCGTATTTCATCCGATTCACAGGTGACGGAGAAAAAGAACTGCAGAAGGCCATCGGCCCCCGAAGCGCGCTGGATTTCGCGGATAACGACATCATTGAAATTTCCCCTCCCTGGTGGGGATGGAATCAGCTCGGCGAGGATTGGACAAGGATGGATTCTCCCTCCACACCATCCCGGGTAACCGGTACCGGGAGCTATTCGGCATTCTTTGAATCACTGAAAATGCTTCGGAATAACAGTGATAAATATATTCTGGCAATGATTTACGGTTCCCATTTTGAAAAGGCCTATTTTGCGAGAGGCATCGAGAATTTTCTAGCCGATCTTGCGGGCGACCCGCCCTTTGCCCAGGCATTGCTGAACCGTATCATCGAGAAAAACCTGGTCATGCTGGACAATTTCCTCGCCGCTCCCGAAATTGACGGAGTCCTCCTGGGCAGTGACTGGGGTACCCAAATCGATCTCCTCATGTCGCCGGACACCTGGCAAGCCATGATCCGGCCGGGGGAACAACGGGAGTATGACCTGATCCACAGCTATGGGAAAGACGTCTGGGTCCATTCCTGCGGGAATGTCATGAAAGTTATTCCATCGTTGATTGAAATGGGTCTGGATGTCTTGAATCCGATCCAGCCTGAGGCGATGGACCTGGCCACGCTGAAATCCACCTTTGGTGCCCAACTGACCTTTTGGGGCGGCATTACAACCCAGCGTGATCTGCCCTTTGGCACCCCCGACGACGTGAGACGGGAGACGCGCCGGGTGCGCAACCTGATGTCCCAGGGCGGAGGTTACATCCTGGCGCCCTCCCAGGACATCCAGGGCGATGTTCCCGCCGCCAACATTCTGGCCCTGATCGAGACCGCAAAGGAAATCGAGGCTAGCCGGATTTCGGATGACACAGCATTACAACGATAGTCAAGTCAGATGGTCTTCAGGAAAGCTGGTAATAGAAACGGCGCCGGTGTAGTGTGACCACCGGAATAGACGACGGAACTATAACCAATCCTGGCCAGACGCCCGAACAGGAACCGAACCCACTATATGAAGGAGACCGGAAATGAAAAGTGAAATCGACCTGTTGCTGAAAAAGAAGGCATCCGTGCTGAAAAGCCGACCAAAAATGTGGTTTATCGGCTCGGCAATCTGGTTCCTGGCCTGCGCGCTCATCATCTTTGGGCAGGCCTACAATCTAGGCGCCATTTTCGCCTGTGCCTTTACGACCACCTACCTGGCCTACTATGCCTGCCGCATGTCCAAACTCAACATCGAGCTACTGGACCGGATCCAGAACCTGCAATCACGGGTCGAGACCCTCGAAAAACGTTGATGATGTCCGTAAGCTTCTGTTCCCTTCAAGAGTTCATCGCATGTGAAACAACAGAAAACACCATTAAGCCCAACGTCTGATCCCCATCCCTATGGACCTATCCCCAGTTCCCGCCAGCTGGCTTGGCATGCACTGGAATTTTATGGATTCCTCCATTTCACGGTCAACACTTTCACAAACCGAGAATGGGGATACGGCGATGAAAATCCATCTGTTTTCCGTCCGACTGATTTCAATGCCGGCCAAATTGCTAAAACGGCTTCAGAAGGCGGCATGCAAGGTCTTATTCTCACCTGTAAGCATCACGATGGATTTTGTCTTTGGCCATCAAACTATACCGCGCATTCTGTCAAAAACAGTCCGTGGAAAGACGGCCAGGGCGATGTTGTTCGTGAAATTTCCGATGCCTGCCGGAAATACGGCCTAAAATTCGGCGTCTACCTTTCGCCATGGGACCGCAACCATCCGGATTACGGGAGAGCTGAATATATTGCTTATTACCGCAATCAGTTGCGGGAATTATTGACCCATTATGGACCGATTTTTGAAATATGGTTCGATGGCGCCAATGGTGGCGACGGCTATTATGGTGGCGCATATGAACACAGAGAAATTGATCGCTTGACTTACTATCGATGGGAGGAAACCATAGCTATTGTCAGGGAACTGCAGCCGGAGGCCTGTATATTCAGCGACGCCGGCCCCGATATCCGGTGGATTGGTAATGAAGCCGGCATTGCCGGCGATCCATGCTGGCATACGCTCAATCTCGAAAAGAACGTGCCGGGAATCGCTGATTCAAAACAACTTAACAGCGGGAATCGTCCCGGTAGCCATTGGTTGCCGGGAGAATGTGATGTCTCTATTCGTCCGGGGTGGTTCTATCATGCTGCCGAAGACAATAAAGTCCGTGCGCCTGAAAATCTCGTTGATCTATACTTTAAATCTGTTGGTCGAGGGGCCTCTTTGAATCTTAATCTGCCGCCTGACCGTCGCGGGCGGCTGCATGACAATGATATCCAGTCTCTGCTGGGATTTCGTCGTATTTTGGACCGGACATTTGCCGTCAATCTGGCCGCCGGCGCCCGGGTCACGGCCGTCAATACGCGCGGAGACAACGCGCGATTTGCGCCCAGCTGCGTCATTGATGGCAATCCGCAGACTTACTGGAGCACGAACGACTCTATCATCCGCCCGGAACTCCTCCTCGAATTCAAGTCTCCAATCGCCTTCAATGTGGTCAGTCTTCGGGAATATCTGCCGCTTGGCCAACGGATTGAAATGTTTGCCATAGACATCTGGGCACAGGACGCATGGCGCGAATTTACGCGCGGAACCGGTATCGGCAGTCGACGGCTCATTCGGCTCCCGGAACAGATGGTCAGCAATAAAGTTCGCCTCCGCATTGAACAGGCACCGGTTTGCCCAGCCATCGCCGAACTGAGCCTATATTCCGAGGAAACACTCCCCTTGCCCGAGGCTTTATGCCGATAAGCCCAGAATCCGGCAGGCGTTTTGGGCAGTAATTTTTTCGCAGGCCGCCGGAGTAATCCGCTTTTCCGCCTTCAACTGCTGGAAATAAGGTGCGATCGGCGCATCCTGATCCACGTGACAAAGGTCGGTGCCGAACAGAAGTTTGTCCTGAAACTCGTTTAAAAACCACCAGCCGAACTCCGGATCACGACTGATCGCGTTAAATCCGCTGCCCGCCGAAAGATCCGCGTACAGGTTTGGATATTTCCGCAGCAGTTCCACCAGCCGCCCCGGTTTTTCAATCTTTCCCGGCGGATATTTGGACCGCTCTTCTTCCTTGAGATTCCCGTCAATCTCCGACCAAAACGACATGGCATGTCCGATAAAAACAGTTGGGGGAAACTCATTGAGCAGGGCTTCCAGCCGCGGCAGGCCCAAATCATCGGCCGGACCGTAAACTCCCCCGATCCGATCCGCCAGATGAAACAACACCGGCAGTCCGGCTTTGCCGCATTGAGCGAACAAATTCTTATAGCGCGGATCGTCAATGTGCAAATTGGCGGTCAATTCCCCCACGCCCCTGCATCCCAGGCCCTTGTATTCCTCCAGAATCCATGAAAAATCCGTGTCAGCCTTGTTGCCGTTATTGCGCGGATCGAGATTGCAGAATGGAATGAACCGATCCGGGTGCCGCCGGGCAATCGCCGCCACGTCACGCGAGGGAACTACTTCAAAAAAAGATTCCGGACTCACCACCGGCAACAAGACCGCGCGATCAATATTGAATTTGTCCATGGCGGCCAATAACCGGTCTTCGTCGAAATCAAGACGTTTCGTATCCCAGCGTCCGACGTGCGTATGAATATCAATAATCACGCTGCCCTCCTCACAATCATCTTAAAGCAAAAACTTATCGCCTGGTCGTGTGTTTCATTTCTCCAGTTCCCGGGCTAATTTCAGCAGACGTTTGATTTTTTCGATCTCGCCCGTTTCGCGCATATAAACAGAAATCACGTAGGGTTGGCAATTTGTGAATTCTGTTAGCGTTCAAAATTCCAACAGGCAATATTTTTCCCTGAGTAGTCTCCGCTTCACGGAGATAAGGAGGGTGTTTTTTGGTTTATTAACGCCTTTCAGGGGTGACCTGGTCCGGAAACTGAACCAGGCACACATATCCCTGTCCCTAAATTACAGACAACGGTCTTAACCGGCTGGTTGGGATTTTCTCTATACCAGGTAGCGTCTATATCCAGGCCGCTCATTGAAGCTACTTTGCCGTCCTTACTGGCGGTAATCTTATAAGTGAAGTTTCTTTCCGAATCGCCTTTTTTTACATAATCCGTAATTATGAAAGTATTATTTCCGTCGGCAGGCAAAGGAGTATGTCCGTCTATTCCCGTAGTTGCCGAGCGCATATCGTTCGCATCCATCCATGCTCTATACCAATTCGCAGTTTGCCCGCTGGTCGGATGCACCCATTTCCAACCAGTTTTCATGTTCTCGGCAGGATAGTT
The DNA here is from genome assembly GCA_018898455.1 of Verrucomicrobiota bacterium. GTDB lineage: Bacteria > Verrucomicrobiota > Kiritimatiellia > JAAZAB01 > JAAZAB01 > JAHIJO01. Next base: position 7,211 of record JAHIJO010000005.1, read on the forward strand.
TGCGTCGTCCACCTCGTTGGTGACAGTTACCGTTGCCCAAGGGACTGGATCGCCTTTCTTATCCACTACTTTGACATCAAGGTAATATTGACGGCAATATTGAGGTTTCCAGTATTCGCTGATCTCTACATCAATAAACTTGCAGTTGACAAAATTACCGGCGCCTCTTACCCCAAGTTGACCACAATTAAATACAGTATCATAGAAATATCCGTTTAACTCGCTATAGGTTAGACTAAATGGCGGTATGGCGCTAAGCTGAACATTTTTTATCAGGTAATAGTCATGGTAGGAAGCCGGAGAGAAACGAATTGCATGGGTGCCGGTTATGTTTTCAATAGTACTATCCTGGATATCTAAATGCCGCAAACTACTTAAAAACAGTTCTCTGACATTTTTAATGCTTGATTTTTTCATCACCAATTTCCCGTAGGTTTCAGATATCTGATATTTGTTTACATAATCCATGTGAAGACGTTCATGAACAACAGGATATGCTGGGTCGGGTGTCTTGATGACAGAGTTTTCCATAATAAGCGTCCAACCCGGCTTTAGCTGCAATTTCTTCAAATTGCCGGCAGTTGAGTTAATCGTTAGCGTTTCGTTGGAAAGTGTTAAAGCAGCTCCTCGCCAGAACATCAGGTTCGCATTGCAGATTGCTTTCTTTGTTGTGTCGTTGTAACTGAATATATCCTGGTTATTGATATCCCTGGCAACCTTGGCCAGGGTATTGCCACAACCTCGGATTATGACCGTACCCGATCTTGAATCATAAGTGTCCGGAATGTCGGGAAATATTGGCGTATCATATACCCTGACATTATCTATCCAGACCCGGCGTTTATCCGGCTGGCTAAGGTACAATCCCATGGCCGTTGATGTGCTCAATTCATCTGACCAATGGCTGGAATACGGTATGTAATCATCATCAATCCACAGATACCAGATGCCGTCAGTATCGTGAATAACTCTCATCTGGTGCCAATCCCGGCCTATGCCATCATGGCCATCTCCAGCATCTATACGATAATATCCTGAACCAGTCATCGCCGGAGTCCCATAGGTTATCGGACATCGCTCTCCCTGGGTATTGAAATAATCAAGCCATAAATGTTCATCTGCTGCCTTCTCAAAACGGTAACATCTTCGGCTATAATCCGAGTCGTTCTTAATGTTATTTAATACCAGATACACATCAATACCCAGGCTGTAATCATCGCCGCCTTCGGAAAATCTGAACTCATATTCCCAGGTGCCATATACATTTGTTGATGATGTATCCATCATTGTATATGGCGCTGATGAGCCGAAATTGTGACCAGCCATATCAGGCGAACCTTTTCTCACTGTCCATTCGGGCAATTTTCTGCCCCACGGGTCGGTCTCTGCCCGGCCAGTGTATTTTCCGTCAGCAAAATAATCAAACACAACAGGCGCTTCTGCTTTATCCAATGTGGATATAACCCATTCCAAATTAGTCTGCCCACCAGAAGCATTGGATGCTTTGACCTGTATTTCCCAGATACTTTTCCTGTCCGGAACTGTCCACCGGAAACTGTTTGCATTACTCTTTCGGTCAACTTTATTGACCAGCCATTGATATTCCACATCTTTATCTGCGGTAATCGAAAAAATAATAGTTTCACCCTGCTTGACTAAATACATCATATCCTGATCATTGTCTTTATTTTGGATTATTCCACCAGTAGAACTGAAACTAATAATCTTTGGCGCTACTTTCGGGTTTTGTTTCAGATCTGTTCCGCCTACATTGGTACCTGAGCAGTTACCCAAATTGATGAAAAACATTACCACAACACTTACCATACTTAATAACATTATTGTTTTCATCCGAGTACCACCTCGCTTTGTTTTTCGAACCAACTAACCCGCACAGATCAATTGTCCATTTCCGACTGAAGCTTAACCTGGAAACCTTGGCTGCTTCCGCGGCATCATACTTCAGACACCGCGGCGATGCCAGCAAGGTAAAGCCCTGCTTAATGCGCGCATCCGGCACGTGGCCGGACTTGGGTTCCAGCGGATTGGCCAGAAAATGACGACTGACAATCTCATGAGCCATGAACGCCAGCGTCATATGCCGCGTGATTTCATCGCCCGTCACCGCCTGCATTTGACGAAGCAAGTTTTCGATCGCGGCGAAGGCGCGGGGCTTGAACAGCAGGGGCAACCCGGCCTGAGCGTCCAACGGATCGCCATTATCAAGCCCCACGCGATAATGAATATTCAGCATCTCGAACGGCAGGTTGAGGTTAAAATAGAACTCCACAAAAGGCGGAATTGAAATTACCACGCCTTTTTTCAATGCATAGCGCTGATGATTGATAAACACCGCACCGGTGCCGCGCGTGATATGCAGCAAGTGAAAGTCGTCATTCACCTGGATGCGGCTTCGTCCGCCTTCCCGATTATGAAAAACCGGACAGAATGAAACAAACTGAAACTTGTGTTTTAGAAGCAGTTGTTTATTCATGGGCTATTACTATTTCATATTTATCAAGGGCAGTAAATAGACATTCTGCGCAATTATTTGCGTTTTACGCGCATTCACGGAATGTCTTCCAGTGGCATGATGCAGACTGTCGGGCGAAAATAGGCACTGATCGCCCTTCGGGCGGACATTTCCGGCAAGAACGTTTGTCATCCTGAACGCAGTGAAGGATCTCGTATCCAACCGACAAGGTCAAATCTGTGATTCCTCGCTACGCTCGGAATGACAAACTATACGACATTGTCTGCCTGAGGCGGCCGGCCTGAGTTCGGCCAGAAATCCGCCTTTGGTAAAAATTTCCTAAGCATTAATTCCGGACACCAATCAGAAATTGCCTCGACTCTGAATCGTGATTGTGCCAACAATACCTGCCTATCCGAGGAGTAGGCTGACTTTCAAATTAACAAACAGGTTGAAAATGGAGCCGGGGGTGCCCCCCGGACGCAATCCGTCAGCCGACGGATAGCGACTGCGGGCAGGCCACCCCGGTTGTTTCAGGAAAGGAGAGAACCCACAATGGCAACCCGTCAACTCAAGGTGGTGGCGTTTAACGGCAGTCCGCGGACGGACGGCAATACCGTCCTACTCATTCAGCGGGTATTTCAGGAATTGGACCGCGCAGGCATTGGCACCGAACTGGTCAACCTGGCCGGTTCCCCCCTGCGCGGATGTACCGCCTGTTTTCGATGTCATGCCAGCAGGAACAAGCGCTGTGCCGTGGACAACGACCTCTTGAATTCCCACCTGGAAAAAATGATCGCGGCCGACGGTATCCTGCTGGGCTCCCCGACGTACTTCGCCGACATCACCTCGGAAATGAAAGCGCTCATTGACCGGGCCGGATTCGTCGGACGATCCAACGGCGACCTATTTCAACGGAAGGTTGGAGCCGCTATCATCGCCGTCCGGCGCGCCGGCGCCATTCATGCCTTTGACTCCATCAATCATTTCTTTCTCATCAGCCAGATGATCATTCCCGGTTCCTGTTATTGGAACGTGGCGCTGGGCCGGGAAAAGGGCGATGTGGAACGCGACGAGGAAGGCATGAAGACCATGGCCGTTCTCGGCCAGAACATGGCCTGGTTGTTGAAACGGGTTTGCGAATAATATCTTCGGCTCGGCCAGAGGCCTAGCCCTACCCGAGGTGACATTCCGAAGGGAGGGCGGGGCATTTGGCCGAGCCATCCGCGTATGTCACGAAAATCTCCATGAAAATGAAAAAATGGCTCCTCATTGACGGATACAACCTCATTTTTCAACTGCCCGCCGGAAGACAGGACATGCCGCCGGATATGGCCGGCAAGCGACAACGCCTGCTTCGAATGCTGGATGATATGGCCGGGGTTCTAGCCGACCGCGTCACGGTGATCTTTGATGGACGCTCGGCGGCGCCCGGTGACGCGACGGAGTCTCCGCATGTGGAGATTATTTTTTCGCCCCCCGACAAGACAGCCGATACGGTCATTGAGCAGTTGGTTTGCGGGACGGAGCATCCCGAGAAAATCCTCGTCGTCACCTCGGATCGCCGCGAAAATGAAACGATCCGAGCCGCGGGCGCTGAGGTAATGTCCTGCGCGGCATTCCTGGACCACTTGCATCAGGAACGGGAAAACCTGGGTTGGCTGATCCAGCGCCGGACAAGCCGGGCGCCGGCCAATTCCCTCGGGGATTTCTTCCCGCCAGTGAAGCTTCAGGATATACCGACGACAGACCGCTGACCCGGCCCCGTTGCCAACGGAATGCGACCTGCAGCGGCGGCGTAAGAGCCTGCGAGCAGGCTCTATTTTGACAAACCACCTTTCCCTATCCCATGCTGGCAATGCGGAAAATCGGCGGACTTCCTATCAAGAATTATGGCCGGAACCGTCTTCCACCCCAGGGTCTTACACGCTTGCAGACGCAAGTGCCCGGCAACAACCTCATATGCGCCGTTAAGCCTCCGCTCAACAACAATAGCCTGAAGAAGCCCCATTTTGGCAATCCTGGCAGCCATCTCTTTGACCTGTTGGTCTGTTCCCGGGTTCCCCAAGATGCCTGTCGAATCAATGATGAGATTAACGTCAATATCCGTGGCTTCCGTATCGTTACTTGTCGTGGCATCACCATCCGCACGACGTCCCCCCTGAATGCCCATCCGATATGAATACACAAAGGGGATGGCGAAATCCACTTGTGGATTACCCTGAAATTCATCGAAGATTTTCCGGGTAATCTCGTGAACAATCCGCGGACGGTCCATGGCCAAGGTCATATAGCGCAGGCGCATATAGACCCCGTAATCGTACAGGTCGGACCGGATATAGGGTTTATGGCCGGTTTCTTTGATCACCTCTCCGGTGACCTCGGTCGCCGCATCCATCAGAATGCGCTCGGCAATTTTCCAATCCGAATCATACGTGATCCTGACAACCACCTCGTCGAGCACGAAGGGATCCGCCTGCTGGGGGGTGTAATTAATAACCACGTTGCTGAAGAGCATGGCATTGGGAACAAGGATGTGCCGTCCGGTTGCCTCCTCGGTTCCCACGGTGCCTCCCACCTGGTTAAGCACGGTGTACATCATACCCATCTGCTGAACATCGCCAATCAGGCCCAAGGACGGCAACAGGACGCGGTCGCCAAGACGGAACGGGCGCTTGACCGTCACCAGAATCCAAGCCGCCAGACCGCTGATGGGAGCCTGGAGCGACCAACCCAACAACAGGCCGACAAAAGGCGCCACCGCCACCCAGGAACCCGACAACTTGCCCATAAAGTGGAAAAAGGACGCCACGATCATTACCCCCACGCCAAAGCGCAGGAGGGAAGCAACCATGGGTATCTCGCTCGGCGCCCCCCGGTGCACACGAACCTTGATGGTAAACGCCAGGATGCAGATTTCATAAACCGCCAGCACGGCCGCCGTAAACGCCAGGTAATCGGCGAGCGTCTTATCCTGGGAAAATTTAAAAAAGGAAACGTCAATGTGGTCCAGCCAGAAAAAGACCACCGCCAGAACCACGAAGACTATCAGCAGACTGATGCGGGTTTTCGTCATAGCAATGTATTTTTTAATCATAGCCGCAACTCATTCCTTTAAGCGGAAATATACTTTATCGCCGATTGCGTGTAAAGACCGGTAACCGCAATTTATTACCAACGCGAATTTTAGCCGGGATTCAGCCTCTGGCAAAAAACACGGGGCTGCCTTAAGGATATGTCACGTTAGATAGGTCGTTTGGATTAGTCTTGCAATCAACCTTTTTTATTATAGTCGCCCATGCTGAAATATTTTTCGAGCCAGAGATAAAGGCAGATGAACAGGTAGCGGCTTCCCATTTCCTTGATTTTGAGCTTGGCCTCACCGGTCCGCCGATTCCGCCAGGTGATGGGAATCACCGCCCAGGAATACCCCCGCACGATGGCCTTAAGCGGCAACTCAACGGTCAGGTTGAAATGGGGCGCGATCAACGGCCGGCATCCTTCAATAACATCCTTCCGATAGGCCTTGAACGCGTTGGTCGTGTCGTTCAGACCATGCCGGAACATCATCCGCAAAAAAGTATTGGCCAGGCGGTTCAGAATCCATTTGAACCGCGGATAATCGACGGTTCCGCCGCCCTTGATGAATCGGCTTCCGAACACGCAGTCATAGCCCTCGTTCAGTTTCTGCCAGTAGCGCACAACATCGCGACAGTCATCGGACTCGTCGGCCATCATAATGACGACGGCATCGCCCCGCATGGCATTGAGCCCGCAAATTACGGCCAGTCCGTAACCATGAGGCCCGGCATTCCGGACCGGCACGAGAGTCGGAATTTTTTCCTTCAATCCGTCCAGCAAGGCCCAGGTCCGGTCGGTACTGCCATCATCCACCACGACGATTTCATGGGGAATGTGGTGAATGCGAAGTTCGACATGAAGATGTTCGACGGTGGAAGCGATACATCCCGCTTCATTCCGCGCGGGCATGACAATCGATAATAACGTTAACAGACGAGTTTCCATGAAGCCAAGAATATTTACCCATCCCCGCATAGTTCGAGCCAGCGGGGATTTTGTTCCGCATGGCGGGCGATTTCATCGAGAATCTGCGACAGCGGAATCACGGGGTCCCAGTTCCAGACCTGTCGGGCCGGTTGCGCATTGAGCACCAGCCAGGGAATATCGAATGGCCGGCATTCACGACTGACGCCAATACGGCGCGGACCGAATCGTTCCGCGCACCAGGCGCTTAACCGGGCCAGCGACATGCTGTTGGCCACGCCACCGCTGACATTCAGAACCCGCATCGGAGTCGCCTGCGGATGCGCTATTTGCCGTCGGATCAGCGCGAGCAGATCGAGCGGATGCAGACAATCCCGAACCTGGCATCCGCGGCCGTTAAAACCGATATAGCGCAAGGGCATCCGGCGCATGTACGCGTGAATCCAGTACGAAAATATGCCTTGGTCTGCCTTGCCGAATTGTCCGGCTCCGGCCAACACACCACAACGATTGACAAACACCGGTAAATCATAGGCTGAACCATATTCCAACGCCAGGCACTCCGATGCCAGCTTGGTGGCGCCATACAGGGAAACTGGCGCCTGGGTGGAAAACTCCTCCGTGATTCCACTGGATGTCATCCCGCGTATCCGCAGGCTTTGAGAGGCCGGCACAAAGGCCTGATTCCTGATCCTCATTTTCAATCCGGCCAATGCCGGGATGGAATAAACACGGCTGCTGCTAAGCATGATGAATCCACAAGACCATTTTCGGGCCAGTTCGAGCAGGTTCATGGTTCCAAGCAAATTATGTTCCACCAGTTGACGACTGCTGGTTTTGCCGTCCACCCCGGCCAGGACACTGGGGTTCGCGGCCGCATCAATAATCCAGTCGGCAGGCTGACAGGAATCGAGATCGCCGGCATTGCGGATATCCCCATGCACTACGGAAATCCCCAACGGTTTCAGCAACCGGCGATTAATTTCACTCCCCGGCCGGACCAGGTTGTCGATCCCGGCAATTCGGGCCTTCGGAAGCGCCTCACGCAGGCCGCGCGCCAATGAACTGCCCACAAATCCACAGATGCCCGTGATGAATATTTTCATAATTCCCCTGCCCCCGTGATCGGTACTCCTTGCCGTTCTCTCGAACGGCCGCGACATCATTATGTCACGCATGCCTGGGTAGCAACGGTTTGACAGAACCGCAGACCGTGCCGCATGGCAGAAGCGGATTCCTCGCAGGCGTCCTTCGCCTGTGAGACATCCGGGTCAATGCCCTTTCATCCGTTCCCGCCACGACTGGACAATTTCCTCGATAATCCGGGACAGACCTTTGCTGATAGCCCATCCCGGATAATGCGATTTCATTTTTGTCAAATCACTGTAATAGCAAATATGATCGCCGATCCGGTTCTGATCCACATAATGATAGCGCTGTTGTATACCGGTCAGAGATTCGGTCAGATGGAATGACTCCAGGACCGAGCAGGCATTGGCCTTGCCGCCACCCAGATTATAGACCTCGGCGCAACGCGGATGGCGGTAAAACTCCAACATGAATCGCGCCACATCTTCGGCATGGATATTATCACGAACCTGTTTACCTTTGTATCCATACAGTGTGTATTCCTTTTGTTCCAGATTGCATTTCACAAGGTAACTCAGGAACCCGTGGAGTTCCACCCCCGAGTGGTTGGGGCCGGTCAGGCACCCACCCCGCAGACAGCAGGTCGGCATATTGAAATAACGCCCATATTCCTGGACAAGAACGTCGGCCGCCACCTTGGAAGCGCCGAAGAGGGAATGCTGCGACTGATCGATGGGAAAGCTTTCCGGAATGCCCTCCGTAAACGCCGGATCGTCATAATCCCAGCGGGTCTCCAGTTCTTTCAAGGAAATGGCATTGGGGCGATCGCCATAGACCTTGTTGGTCGACATATGAATGAACGGCGACTGGGGACAGGATTGCCGCGCAGCTTCCAGCAGGTTGAGCGTGCCAACGGCATTGGTGTCGAAATCGTCGAAGGGAATCGCCGCGGCACGGTCATGCGACGGCTGGGCCGCCGCATGGATCACGACATCCGGACGGATCGTCCGAACCAGATCGAGGATTCCCTTGCGATCGCGCACATCCAGTTCATGATGACAGAAATTGGGTAAGGATTCGACCAAACGCCGTTGATTCCACCGCGTATCACCGGCCGGACCAAAAAAGACGGCACGCTGATTATTATCTATTCCATGGATCTCAAATCCCTGCTCATGAAAAAAACCGCTGACTTCCGAGCCGATCAAACCTGAAGATCCAGTTACCAGACATCGCTTTCCCATAATCCAATCTCCCGTTCCTTTATCGCGCCTGATTCGTCAACACCTGGGACATATTCCAAATGGGAAGCAGAATAGCCAGAGCCAGGAACAGGACGCCGACGCCGATGACGAGGGTGATGACGGGCTCGATCATCGTGGTTAAGTTCTTCATGGTATAATTGATTTCCATGTCATAAAAATCAACAACCTGGTCCAGCATATCGTCCAAACTTCCGGTTTTCTCACCCACGGCAATCAGACTGGTCACCAAGGGCGGGAAGATGGGCATCTCATTGAAAAAACCATCGGCAATGGTATTGCCATCCTGGATGGTCTGCCTGACGTTGACCAGGAGCTGCTTGAAATACGCGTTGGCCACAACGGATGGCGCAATTTCCAGCGCCCGCAAGACCGGCACGCCGTTCCGCACCAGCATGGCGAAAATCCGTCCGAACCGGGCCACGACAATCTTGGTATAGACCGGACCCAGGAGATACAGGTTAAATTTCATCTTATCAATCATCAGCCGGATCGACTTATTCCTCAACAACATCCACCACGCAACTCCGCCGCTAATAACCAGGACAAGCAGGATCGGCCAGTAATGTTGAAACAGGTTATTGCCGGTGACCAGAATGCGGGTCGGCAGAGGGAGTGGAACGGTGGATTTCGCGAAAAACACCGTGAAGCGGGGAAGGACAAAGGCCACCATGATGATCATGGCAAGAATCAACGCGATAACGACCATGATCGGATAGCGCAGGGCCGCCTTGATGGCCGTCCGGATTTCCAACTCACGCTCCATCCACTGAGCGAGACTGAACAACGCTTTCACCAGATCGCCGCCGCTTTCGCCGGAGACGACGATGTTCACATATTCCGGGGTGAAAACGCGCGGGAATTCAGCCAGGGACTCCGACAAGCTTGACCCGGCGGTCAGACTCCGGCTCACATCGATAAGCACCTGTTTAAACCCCCTATTCTCGGCCTGCTCCCGCAGAATCTCAATGGATTGGACAATGGGAATGCCCGCCTTCAGCATAGTGGCCACCTGGCGGGTAAACAGAATGATATCTTCAGCCCGGATCCGCCCGAACAGCATGCGGAACAGCGCGTTTTCCATCGACTCGGTGGCTTGACGGATTTCGATCGGAATGAGCTTATCTTCCGTCAACTGATCATGGGCCGCATTACTGTCTTTGGCCTGGATTGTCCCTTCGACTATCCGTCCGGTCAGGTTGCGCGCGCGATAGGCGTAATTTCTCATGGGGAACCGCCAGGATCAGGAATAGCATCCCTGCCGTCCGACTCGATGGAGACTACCAGATCAACAGGACAATAAAAATGACGGAAAGCAGCAGCGTGATCAAGCCGATGATTTTATGCCAGGCCAGCAATTGCGAGTCAATATCATGGGTCCGATTCAATTGTTTCTCCAAAGATTCCGTTGAAATCCACCTCTTGAATATGCTGTTGGCCCGAATGAGCATGTTCGGCCAGATCAACAGGAATGCCGTCATGATCAAACATAAGACGGCGAACCAGAGCACAAGCAGCTTATAAGGCATCTCTACTGCAATCATCGTGAAATCCCCCTTCCCTATGTTGTTTCCGATTTCTCTGCCACGACAGCGCCTTGGGCGCCAAAAGCTTCAAACAACTCCGAATTTTTCAGCGGCCTCCAGTACCAGATTCGTATCAATCCGCCCTGATTTTTGAGCATAGCCCAAGGCCAGGCTGACATCGCACAGGGTGTTGATGCGCCGGGGAATGCCGCCCGAATTCCGGTGAATGAGATTCAACGCCTCTTCCTGGAACAGCGGATCGGCTCTTCCGGCGACAGCGAGCCGGGATTGAATATACCTGGCCGTATCGGCGCTGTCAAAATGATGCAAGGTGCAGGTGATGGGGATGCGCTGGGCAAACTGCTTCAAACCCGCCACGCGCTCGGCCAATTCCAGGTGCCCCAGGAAAAGCAAAGTCAGCAAAAATTCATCATGGCTTTGAACATTCAGCAACAGACGCAACATTTCAAGCACCGCTTCATTATCAAGCATGTGGGCCTCGTCAATGATGAGCACCGTGTGCTTGCCGTCCCGGCGATTTTCCTGCAACGCCTTTTCGATGATCTCCAGCATGGCGTCCGCCACAAGATTAGAACGGTCCGCTGACAACGGGGTCTCCGTCATGGCCCGCGCTATGCTCCGCAGCAGATCAAGGGGGGCCATTCCCGGCTGAGCTATACATGATTTCGAGACATTGGATTTGCCAAGTTGCTGGAGCAGGACGCGGGACAACAGCGTTTTGCCGCAGCCATAGGCGCCGGTCAGCAGTGCGGCGCCCATGTTTTCAGTGACGGCATACGTCAACTTCATCAGCGCTTCATCGTGCTGAACCGAGTGGTAAAAAAACTTAGGGTCCGGCGTGTTGTGAAACGGACGGTTATTCAATTTCCAATATTCTTCGTACATGGCATCCTCGGGCAGGTTACCGGTTTTTTTTCGCCAGCCAGCTTGTCATCTGCTTCCGGTAATCATCAAGATCCAAGCTGAGGCTTTCCGCCTTGACCGCCTCCATGGCCGGTTCGGCTTCCCCGGCCTCCGGTTGTTCTTTCGGAAGGGACCCCGGCGGCAGGGAAATTTCCGCGACATTTTCCAGGGCGGCAGTGCGCAGCACTTCTTCGAGGGTCGTGATGCCCCGCTCAACCTTCTCGATGCCGTCGTCCAGCATGCTGACCATGCCGTCCTTGCGCGCCTGCGCCCGCAAGGCGGCGGTTGTTTGTCCGGCGGCAATTATATCGGCCAGATCCAAAGTCACGGGCATCAATTCGAAAACGGCAATGCGCCCCACGTAGCCGGTATCGCGGCACTTGGAACATCCTTTCCCCCTCCACATCTTGCCGGGTAGCGACAAACCGGAGGCCGTCAGCCGCTGGCGCAGGCCGTCGGGAACGGCAAAAGGTTCCCGGCATTCCTCACAGATCCGCCGCACCAGGCGCTGGGCCATCGCGCCCACCAGCGAGGAGGATACCAGGAACGCCTCGATGTTCATATTGATGAGCCGGGTAACTGCGCCGGGCGCGTCATTGGTATGAATTGTCGAAAACACCAGGTGCCCCGTCAGGGCTGCGCGCACCGACAATTGCGCGGTTTCCGGATCCCGCACTTCGCCCACCATGATGACATCGGGGTCCTGTCTCAGGATGCTGCGGAGCGCGGACGCGAAGGTCAATCCCGCTTTTTCATTCACCTGGATTTGAGTAACCAGGTCCATGCGGCGTTCCACCGGGTCCTCGATGGTGATGATGTTGCGTTCCGGGGATTTTGCCTTGGACAGCATGGCATAGAGCGTGGTGGACTTGCCGCTGCCGGTCGGTCCGGTGACCACAACCATACCATAGGGACGTCGAATCATCCGTTCGACCTGGGGTAGAAGTCTGTCGGAAATGCCCATGCTTTCCAGGGGAATCGCCATGGCCCGCGTGTCGAAAAGGCGGATCGCCATGTTCTCGCCGTTGGTGGTGGGCATGCTGGAAACACGGGCCTCCACGGTGCGCTTGTCTATGGTGATCTGGAAATGACCGTCCTGCGGAATGCGGCTTTCCGCGATGTCCATGCTGCTGATGACCTTGATGCGGGAAATGATAAAGGGATGGAGATATTTCGGCGGCGGCGGAATATCATAGAGGACGCCGTCAATACGGAAACGGACCTTTAATTGTCCCTCGCCAGGATCGATGTGAATATCGCTGGCCCGGTCGCGCACGGCCTGGGCCACGATCATATCCACCAGGCGGCTGACCGGCGATTTACTGCTCTGCAGGATGCTTTCCTGAGATTTCACCGCCATCGTTCCCTGTAAGGAATCCTCACCCATTTGATCCAGCAATTCCTTGAATTCCTCGTGCCCGGAATACACCCGGTTGATCATTTCATGAATATCCTTCCGGGCAGCCAGGCACGGTTCAATCGTGAACTTGCCCAGTGCCGTCGCCAGCCGATCGAGAACGGTGATGTCGCTGGGATCGGCCAACGCAACCGTGAGTGAGTCGCCGATGGCAAACAAGGGGAATACTTCCAGTTCACGCGCCAGCTTCTCGTCAATCAGGGAAACCACGGCTTGATTATAAATGTAGGTTTCGAGATCGACGAAAGGCACGCCGAAAATGCCGGCCAGTTCCTCGTAAGCCGTCTGCTTGGACAATAGATCCAGATTGACAAGAACCTCGACCAGAAGTTCGCGGGTTTCCCTGCTGACCGCCATGGCCTTTTTCAGGGTCTCACTCGTCAAAAGCCCCTTGGCCATGAGGCGCTTGGCCAAGTCCTCGTTCGTCTGCGCCAACATCTGCTGGCTGAGATCCTGATTCATATCAATCCTCGCTGACACATCCCGCCCGTTCAACCGGCGCTTTCGGCAAGAAGCTTGGCGATGGTTTCCAGCATCTCCTGGGGTTTAAAAGGCTTGGTCATGTAAGCATCGCCGCCCACGCTCATCCCGGTTTCCCGATCGCTCTGCTGGGACCGGGCCGTCAGCATGACGATGGGAATATTCCGATGTTTTTCATCAAATTTCAACAACCGGGCCACCTTGTAGCCATCCATCTTGGGCAACATGATATCGAGAATTATCAGGTCCGGATTCCGGTTCCGGGCCAAATCCAGCCCGGCGACACCATCCTCCGCCTCAATGACTTCATATCCATTGGCTTCCAGGCGCATGCGAAGCGCCATGCGAAATTCCGGCTCGTCTTCGATTAGAAGTATTTTTTTTGCGGGTGCCATATTATTTTTCTCCCCGGTTTTGAATTCAGGGTAATCTTTATCAGCGGCCTTTTTCCTCGATGGGTTCCAAATAGGTTTTCGGTTCAAGGTTCAGCAGAATTCGGATCTTATCCAGCAGGTCGTTGGGCGTAAACGGCTTGGCCAGAACTTCATCCGCCCCATCCCGTACCACTTCGGTCAGCGAATGGACATCTCCTGATATGATCAAAACCTTGCTGTTATGTTGGCGCGATTGCTGCCGCAAGGAAAGCAACACCTGTTCCCCGCCCACTTCCGCCAGATGCATATCGAGAATGATAAGATTCGGCTTGAATTCTCCAGCGATGATCAGCGAATCGAGTCCGCTCAACGTTGACTTGACCTCCAGCTTCAGGTCGGAATACCGAAGCACTTTTTCAATCATCCGGACAACAAGTTCCTCGTCGTCAACAATGAGGATCCGGGAGGGCAGTTCCTTATCGTACACCGGGAGGGTGAATGAAAAGCAACTCCCCTTGCCAATCGTGCTGTCAACCGAAATACAGCCGCCATTGAGTTCCACCAGGCTCTTGGCAATTTTCAATCCAAGACCGGTACCCTTGGTGCCCGGACCGTCCTTGCGATCGATCTGGACGAAGGCCTCAAATATCTTTTCCAATGAATCCCGGGGAATTCCGGGTCCCGTATCTTCAACATCAATGCGCAGGAAGCGGCCTTCCTCTTTGGTTCGAATGCGAAGGGTTCCCTTCTCCGGCGTAAATTTATGGGCGTTCCCGATCAGGTTCGTCAGAATATTATGGACGCTTGTCACGTCGCAATGCGCCATTGGCAGATTATCAGGAACATCCAGCACCAGCGTCTGTTTTTTGGTTTGGCAGACGGGGGTAAAATCATTGCGAAACTGCATCAGCAAGGACGTCAAATCCGCTTTGGTTCTGTGCAATTCCGCCTTACCGGCTTCAATGCGGGCCAAGTCCAGTATCCGGCTGATCAGGTCGGTGAGCTTGTCGCAATTGCGAAGAGCCGCATCGAGGCATTTGCACTGTTTTTCATTCAGCGGACCTACGGTCTCGTCCCGGACAAGCGACACAAATTCCCGGATGATCGCCAACGGGGTCCGGATCTCATGCGAAACTTCAGCTACAAATTGGGATTTGGTCTCGTTTAATTCGCGCAAACGTTTCAAGGCCTCCTGGCTGTTCTTCTTCGCGCTATGGCGCTCAATGGCATAGCGCAGGGCATGAACCAGCGCGCCAATATCCCCCTGCCCCTTGATCAAGTAATCCTGCGCGCCTTCCTTGACCAGTTGGGAGGCCAGGGCTTCATCCCCGACACACGTTAAAACGATAATCGGGATTTCGGGGAATCGCCCGTATACTTTCCTGAATGTTTCCAGTCCACGGCTGTCCGGTAGAATCAGGTCCAGCATGACCACCTCAGCCTGGCTTTCGGCCAGCCATGAGAGCGCCGCATCGAGTCGGCCAACCGACGCAATATTGAAATTGGTATCTTTGGTATGAAGCAGTTGTTCCTTGATCAATACCACTTCATCCGGATTATCCTCAACCAGCAGAATATTGATGCGTTTGGATTTCATATCTTGATGTACCTTCAAACCAGTAAACTGATCCGGACGATATCAACCGCCTTTACCCCGATCGAGACAACACGCTGGGGACTCAACCATACCGCAACCCAACGTTAGAAATGCCTTAAAATAACCCCATTACACAAAGGGTGTCAAGGCGAATCACGACGGTCGTAATGAGTCCCTATCCCATGGATTGCTGATAGCCGCTTGATTTTCGCCGGTTCCTCTATTATACTTTTTTTTATCACATCAATTAATCACCATTCCCGGGAGGGAATCATGAATAAAGTTCTATTGATAGCCATTACATGCCTGATGATTGCCCAGATGCCAATGCTGGCCGGCGACGGCGGCAAGACAACGGTTCAAGCCATAGTGGGCACCTCGCCGCGCGCGGAGAACACCTCGAAAGTCATGATCCAGACCGCTGTGGTTCCCGCGAAGTCGGAAGACGACAAGAAACCGATCGCTCCACCGCCCCCCCTGCCCGCCGCGGACTGGGTGGCGGCCTGGCAGGCCGCCAAGGAAACATGCCCGGAAGCCTCCGGGATGACAATCTATTATAACGACCGCTCCGGCCCCACCCCGGAGTCGCTGAAAGTATTCCCATGCGTAGATATGAAGGCCCGCGGGGAACTGCTGGTCATCACCATCAAACAGCCGGGGCAAAAAGAGGAATCGGTGGCCATTGTCCGCGCCAGCGACGTGGTCCGGATTGATGTCAGTAAACCCGCCACCGCCAACCCCTGAACTTTTTTCATGGGCCGCTCCAACGCCATCAGCCCCAATTAAATTAGCCCCCCGCAGCGGGAGACTAATTTAATTTAAACTTTGTGTTGCAAAGTTCTTTGCGGAGTGTTATTCTTCGTTCAGAAACAAGGAGAACTATGCTCGCACATCATGTCCATGATGCTTTAACCCAGGTCAAACGGCTCCAGGCCCTCATCCTTGAGAAGCGTTTATTCCGCGGTTACTCGGGGATTGCCCGCATGGCCGGCGGTCTCGTTGCGCTTGGCGGAATGTTCATCATGGCATCCCCGCTCTTCCCTTCCGTGCTCTCCGCGCATCTTCTGGGTTGGACGGCGGTGCTGATCATTGCCCTGGCCATTAATTATGGCACGCTGCTGTTCTGGTTTTCGACCATGCCCGCCGCCCGCCGTTCGCTCCGTGAGCTGGTGCCCGCTTGCGATGCCGTTCCGGCCCTGGCGGTCGGCGCCGGACTCAGTCTGGCGCTGATAATGCATGGCGAATACGATCTATTGTTTGGAACTTGGATGTGCCTGTATGGTTTGGTGCACATGCCTTACCGCAACAGCCTGCCCTTTGCCAACTACCTGGTCGGCATCTTTTATCTGGCGTGCGGCGCGATCATGCTGGTCTGGCCGGGAGTAGCGTTCACCAATCCGTACCCGATGGGCCTCGTTTTCGGCGCCGGCGAGCTGGGCGGAGGTTTTGTGTTGTGCCGGTTGAATCAAGAAACTGTTCTGGAACAGGAGGAAGAAACATCCCATGAAAACAACGACTGATAGTCCGTTCGATGCGCTGGAGAAAATATTCCATGAACCTAACCGCCTGGCCATCATGTCCGCCTTATGCGCCGCGGATGGCGGAGTCCCCTTCACCGACCTGAAGACATCCTGTCGGCTGACCGACGGCAATCTGAGCCGCCATCTTAAAGTGCTTGAGGAAACTGGCGTGATCCGCGTGGAAAAGTCATTCGTCAAACTCCGTCCACGGACGACAATCCACCTGACCAAAACCGGCTTCCAGCGGTTTAACGAATACCTGGCCGCGCTGACTGAAGTGTTGGAACAAGCCCGCCAGGCCACAGGCACCGAGCGAAGCAAATCGCGTCTGCCAGCTTTTGGGAAACTAGCGCCGGCGTAATTGAGTTAACACCGTATTTTTTTATTGCTCAACTTTGCCAAACAAAGTTCTTTGCGTTAGATTGAATCACATGAAAACAGTTCAAACCTTACAAGTGCTATCCGCAACACTCCTGGCGATCGGACTGGTGGTCACCCTACCCCTGCTTGGAATCATGGCGACCGGCCTGCCGATCGGACACTATCTCGAATTTCCCCCTCACACCCATTACGTGGAACACGCCGGTTTTTCATGGTCCGTATTCGCCGGACTGGCCGCGTTTATTCTAATTGTCATCCTGCCTTTCATTATCCGGATCCTGTGCGCCAACCGGATGACGAAGACGAAAATGAAGCCGCTTATGGAGTCAACCGTCGCCCCGGCAGAGCCCCCTTTGCTGGGAAGCTACGGAGGGCCATGGTGGGGCGGATACAATTGCAATCAAAACGCCCGCCGTTTTCCAGTTTGGGGCTGGATTGGCATCGCCGGGGGAATCGGGGCCTGGATTCTCGCCTGGTCCCGTTTTGATTGGTTCGCACCCTGGCAGGCCTTCACGTTCAGTCCGTTGTGGTTCAGCTATATCGTCATCGTCAACGCCCTGACTCACCGGCGCACCGGCCAATGCATGCTGACCCAGAGACCCGTTTTCCTGCTGATGCTCTTTGTGTTCAGCGCCGCCTTCTGGTGGTTATTCGAATACCTGAACCGATTCGTCCAGAACTGGTACTACCTCGGGATCGGTTCCCTGACCCCCTTGGAATATTTTCTGTTTGCCACCCTCCCGTTTTCCACCGTGCTCCCGGCGGTAATGGGCACCTTCCAGCTCCTGGCCACCTACCCGCGACTTTCCAACGGACTGACCGGAATTTTTGTCATGCCCCACATCCAATCGCGCTTCGGTGCTCTCATTGTTCTTACATTGTCGGCGGGCGGATTGGCAGGTATTGGCTTGTGGCCGGACTACCTGTTTCCATTACTCTGGCTGGCGCCGCTGGGAATACTGGCATCCCTCCAAACACTGACCGGACGGACGTCACTGTTTGCCGACCTGGTCCGCGGCGACTGGCGGCGGATCGTCCTGCTGGCGCTGGCCGCGCTGATTTGCGGCTTCTTCTGGGAGATGTGGAATTTTTACAGCCTCGCCAAGTGGGTCTATGCCGTGCCATTCGTTGACCGCTTCCACATTTTTGAAATGCCGGTACTCGGCTATGCCGGCTATCTACTCTTCGGCCTGGAATGCGCGCTGATTGCGGATTTACTGTGCGGTCGGCGACAGATCGAGGAAAAACCTTGAAAACATTTTACCACAGGTTACTGCAATTATGGCAGACAACACCGGAATGGAAACGTTCGGCGCTGGTCACGGCATTTCTTCTTCTGGCGTTGATACCGTGGACGGACTGCATGCCGGCGTTCTGGCGGACGGCATTCGTAATGCCGACCGCCTGGATCGCATCCTGGTTTATGTCGGCCAACTGTGTTCCCACACCACAAGGGTGCCTGCTTATCACGCCGATTGCGCCTGTTCATGTAACCCTCGCCTGCTGTGCGGCCAGATTTTTTGTCCTCCTGGCTTCCATGCTCGTCGGGCAGATTGTGGTTTCACGACGCCCTAAAATCCCCGGATTGGCGATTGCCTTGTTGATCGCCTACATGGTTGCGATTGCGGCCAACTCGGCACGAGTTGTTTTCGCGTGGTTTGCCGGTCGGTGGGCCGAGCGCATCTTACCGTCCCATTTCGCCGCGGCAGTGCATATGGGCGCAGGCATAATGGTGTTTCTCGTGTTCCTGGTTGTACCGTGGGTCTTGTTCATGAACATAATTGATGACAAACGAAAGGAGAACTGGCGATGAACGCAACAGCAGATCGTTCACAACTATTCGGTGACATATTGCGGAAACCAGCATTCATTCTGTGGACGATGATCCTGCCGCAGCTTCTTCTGCTGGCAATCAATATCAGCTCATGGAACCTGGTTTCGGGCGAGATGTCCGCAATTCAGAAGGGTAATGCTTTCATGATTGGCGCTTTCGAAGTTGCCCTCCTGGGCGCTGGCGCCATTGCGTTTACTGGTTTGCAGATCCTGAAAAAAGGGGTGGGACGGATTCTTTCTGTGGGCATAATCCTTGCACATATCGGTTATCTCTGGACATTCACCTCTGCCATGCGTCAACTGGTGCCCACCAGTGTTGCGGATTGGATTCTGCCGGGCGGTGAACTCCTTTATTATCAATATGCACTCATCATGCCGGCCCTGTTTTACGCAGGGTTCCGCCTGGTATCATTCGAGATACCGCTACGGCAAATCGCCGACTTTGGTGTCTCGCTGGGTGTGCTCCTCCTTCTGCCGATTGCCTGGTTTGTGGTCTTTTCACTTGCGCGCTTCTTGCCGTGGGGTTTCGAACCGCCAGTGATTATCGGGATTGTGTTCTTCGTGGCTTCGACAGTCATCGCCCTGCTGGCATTCCTGCGAGTGCTCCTGATTGTCTATGCCTGGGTGAACCGGGTAGTACACGGACGCCTTGTGCTCCTGGTGGTAACCGGCATTGCCGCGCCAATCGGCGGACTGTTGTTGAACATCGCGTATCCATTTCCTTATGATTTCCAGGACCCGTGGGTTTATATCCTGACAATACTTAACGGCCTGATCCTGTTGATTCCCACCCCGAAGACCACGTCCCTGCGAGTAGGCATCTGGTACTTGCGCGCGCTGGTGTTTCCATTCTCGCTCTATTTCTTCGTGGTGTTCCTCCCGTTCCTGCCATTGTCACTCCTGGCCATGCTTGCCTGCGGCGCCGGTTGCCTGATCCTCGCCCCGACGCTCCTCTTCGTGATACACACGCGATGCTTACTAGATGAAGGCCGCGCCCTGATCCCGCAGAAAGGCTGGACGGTTGTGTTGGCGTTGCTGGTCGCCGGCGTTTTGACCATTCCGGCCGGTTACACCGTCCGCGCACTCTATGACCGGCAGGCATTGATGTCGGCCGTGGATGCCGTGTACAGCCGCGATGCAGACGTCACCCGCGTCAGCTTCAATCCGCACTCCGCCTTGCGCGCCGTGGAACGTCTGCGTAACCAGAAGAACGGTATCCAGGTCCCGTTCATCTCGGACTACTACAATTGGCTGGTTTTCAATGGTTTGGTCCTGCCGGACTACAAGATGGATGCAATCGAACTGGTCCTCTCCGGAGCCAAACCTGCAAAACCCAAAATTAACAGTCATTTCAGCTTTGCCGAAATTTTTGCTACCCGAGGCAGGAGCCGTCCAGCATGGCGCTCGACACCGGCGCCGCCACGGCGTGTTGAATTGACTACGGTGAATACAAACACTGAACGGGCCGGCGACGTGCTTAAGACCCGGGTCCAACTGCAAATGCGGAATGGAACCGACAATGCGGCCGAGTTCGTTACGGACATCACGGTGCCGCCCGGAGTTATGGTCACGGGCTATTGGTTGAACATGGAAACCAACCGCGTGCCCGGCCGCATCTTCGAGAAAAAAACGGCGATGTGGGTCTATCACATGATCCGCGACACGACACGCCGGGATCCCGGTTTGCTGGTGTATCAGGACGAACACCGTCTCAAGCTTAGCGTGTTTCCATTCCGGCAAAACGAGGAACGGATCACCGAAATCGAGTTCACATTCCCTGCAATCATGGATCCGGAGATCGTGATCGGGACCCGGCCATTGCGCCTGAACAGCGATGCCCAACTGCGCGCCGAACCGATCCGATTCAAGCATGCCGGCAGTGACGCCCTGGCCGTTCCGCGCGCGGTGTTGAATACATTTCCCACGGTTCGCCGAAAACCCTACTTGCATTTCATCCTGGACTGTTCGGCAACCGCCGAAAAAGAAGCGCACCAGTTTGCCGAACGCATCCGGCGTGAAGCGGCCCGTTTCCCGGAAGCCGGTGGCTGTCTTATCTCCGCGGCTAACTATGAAGTTACCGACCTGACCGATCAGTTTATCCCCTTGGCCGATGCGGCGGAACTCGTGACCGCATCGCGTGGAAAGATGCTCCCGTTCCGGGGCGCACTTTGTCCGGAATATGCGATCAAACGCGGACTGCCGGATTTCAGATTCGGATTGGCATTCGACAAAAGCGGCGAATTAATGGTCCCAATCTTTGTTGTGATCAAGGCCGACGCCACCACGCCGGTGATGCCGACCGACCTTGCCGTTTTTGCCGATGCGGTTCCGGATGTGCCGGCATGGTACATCACGCGCTTGGACGGCCGCCTCGACGCCTGCGCATTTGATGGCAGAACAAACACCATTGTCGAGCGACCGTCACTGCCTGAACCGGCAGTTGTGTTTCGGCACGGCGACGCCATCGTGACACATTGCGCCAAGACGGACGCGATTATTTCGTTCCGTCCAACTGCCGCGCCGATAATGTATTTCGATCCTGCTACTCGCCAGTTCATTGAGATCACGAATATTATCAAGTCGGCACACGACAGCGGATATGGCGCGGCCATATCACTCTGGTTGGACTGGCGCGATACGGTCATTCGGCCATCAACCCTAAATGCACGGCTTCCGGCAATTGTCAAGGCCAGCCGGGAGTCGAATGTCATCGTACCGTTGACTTCCTACATCGTGGTCGAGAATTCGGCGCAGTGGAAAATGCTTGTGATCAAGGAAAAACAGTCGTTGGCGGCGGACCATGCGCTCGCGTTCGACGAATTCAAGGAGTCGCCGGAGCCCGCGTCGTGGCTCTTGCTGCCAATCGCCTGCGCCTTGCTGTGGTGGCGAAGGACAAGACAATACGGATAATGGAGGTATTAAATTACTTCATCCAAACTGAAAATTAATATTCAACTAACTCTTGGGTCGAATTGTCCATTTCATGCAGCTGAACCAAGACAAAATTAAGACAAGGGAAACTATGCCAACTGAAACACTATTTAAGAACTGCATTGAAAAAGCAACACTCGGCGCCATTCTGATATTAATCCTGTTGTGTTGTTCGGCTTGTGAAAGGCTTTTCGATGCCTTTAATAGTCCGGCAGAACAGGCTTACTTGATGGGATTACGCGCCCAGAAAGGTGAAGCCAGGGACACTGACCCCCTGGAATGTTTCAATCGAGCAATTAGCTTGGATCCGCATCGATCCCGATATTACAGCGCACGTGCCGAATTGTATTTTTGGAAAAGGCAATTTGCAGAAGCGCTCCGGGATCTGAATGAAGCTGTCTCGCTCTCGCCTAATTGGTACTATCTTTATTTCGAGCGCGGCAACTGTAAATGTCAATTGAATGACTTCATATCAGCACTGGCAGATTTTGATACAGCGATCAAGGCACAGCCTGATAACGCTCAGTACTACAGTGGCGTCGCTCTGGCAAATCTTGGAATGAATAGTCCCGATAAAGCGCTGGAGGCAATCGAAAAAACAATAGCTTTAGACCCTATGTGCCTGCGCTGGCACTTCTATAGAGGTGTCATTTTAAGCCGCATGGGTAGACACAAAGACGCAGTATCGGAATTCGCTAAAACGGAAGCCTTCACGATTATGCTGAAAGACAACAAGCAAAAGCAGGTTTTTTTCGACGGAGAAATTGAATATACCAAGGCGCGCGCTCTGTCACCGCAACAACTGCTGAGTACCTGGCCTTATGCTCCTTCCGAAGAGCGCGCTGAGCAGTACTTTCTCAAGCGAGGCTCAAACGAGGAATAAGCAAGGGGTTACTTAATAGGGGCCTTGTTTGCCTAATCCATAGCCAAAAACAAACCTATTGATTTTCGCGTCTGCCGGAGGAGAAACACAATTGGATTGCGGGCATAGTTCGCGTTGGCTCCGAAGAAATCATTATGAATGCACCATCACATCATCCGTATTCACGGGCGGGAATCTGTGTTTGGATCAATGGGCTGATCGTTCTATTCCTCGCCGTCTATTTCCTGATCCTGCCGGGGTTCATTTTGGTACACGACCTGATGGACCCCAACCTCCGCCAGCCGGGTGGTATCCCCCGGATGGCCTGGCGGGTGCATGCCAGCTTGACCCCGCACTACGAACACTGGGCGCGGGCCCGCGTCGCCTCCGGCAGAGCCGGACATCTCCAGCTAAATGACGTGCCCAGCACGGAATGGCCGATGTTCGGATCGGTTTTCTATCTTGCCGCCACAGAAAATCTTCAACGCGCGTGGGACAAAGGTGAGCATGGTTCCCGTATTGCTCCGAAAGTGTATGCCCGGGCCGCAATTGAAGCGGCGGCGGAACTCATCCTGGACCCCATCCACCACACGTGGGTTCGCACGCATTGGGGACCGAACTACCTGCACCATGAAAATGTGTTCTTCCGGGCCATGATTATCCAAGGCCTCACCTGCCGCCAAAACCTGATCGGTGACGGCAAATACCTGGACATCCTACGCGACCAGGTGGAAACACTTGCGGACGATCTCGACCGTTCGCCATACGGACTGCTCCACGATTATCCCGGAGAATGCTACCCAGTCGATGTATTGGCGGCGATCACCATGATTCGCCGGGCGGATCCTGTGCTGGGCACGGATCATTCGGCATTTGCCGGCCGGGCCAGGCGCGGATTCCAGGGAGCACGGCTTGATGCGCGCGGATTGCCACCCTACGTGGCCGAGCCTACTACCGGCGGACATGACGGTATCTCACGGGGTATCGGCAATTCATACATTTGTATCTACGCCCCGGAACTTTATCCGGATTTGGCCCGAGTCTGGTATGACGCTTATCAACGCTACTTCTGGCAGGAGCGAATAGGCGCGGCCGGGTTTCGCGAATATCCCAACGATCTTCCCGGCTACGAATTATTTTTCGATGTGGATTCCGGCCCTGTCATTTTCGGATTCAGCCCGGCGGGGAACGCTTATGGCTTGGCGGCGGCGCGGGTCAACGGCCGTTTCGATCAGGCGTGGCCGCTGGCCTCACAGGTACTGGCGGCTTGCTGGCATCTGCCCAACGGCAGTCTGCTGGGACCGCGGATGTTGTCCAATGCCGCGCACGCCCCCTACCTGGGTGAAGCCAATATGCTTTTCCTGCTGACACAGAACCCGATCCCAGCCCAACCGATCCGCCTTGGCGGGCACATGCCGCCGCTGGTGTATGTTGGATTCATGTTTTATTTCGGATTGGGGACACTAGTGATTGGCTTGACAACCCGTAAACTTTTCGCCTGGAAAAACACAGGTGAAATCGTTCACGTGCCTTTTGCTCGGATTCAACTCAGTCTATGGCTGCTCTTAATGCTTGCCGGGATCATCCTGATGATATGCATCAGCCCCGGCATCGGCATGTTACCCATTATTACCGCCCAGCTTCTGCCGCGCTTCGGTAAGGTCAAAAGGAATAGCTCACGAAATGGTCGGATGGCTTCCGTTGTAGCGGCCGTTCGACAGAACGGCAATCCACGGTTCTTCCCGCTAGGAGCGGGACAAACTTAAGCCCCTAGATTGCAAGTTACTCCACCTTCTATGGGTGACACCACGCCGCCTGATTTTGCTCATTCTGACCAATGCATGACAAAAACCAACTCCACGGCGACAGATCGCCGTGGCCACAGGGGCCGGATATCGCATTCTGCTGTAGCCACACTGCTTGCTACTCTGCTAAGTAGCATCGCTACGTAGCACGAGCTGCCGGGGCATCCGCCCGCAACAACCTTGGTCATATTGATAATTGCTGAATACTTGACAAGAGGAGCATCATTCGGATAGAGTTCAGCCTTCGATTTATTGCCATTATGGCAATGACCGGGCGGCCATTATCAAAGGTTGTCTTAATCAGGAAGGGAGTGTGAATCCAACGTGGTTGAAATTAAGCTCAAACGAGGCGAAAGCGTTGACAAGGCCTTACGTCGACTGAAGAAGAAGCTGGACAAGGAAGGGACGATGAGGGAGATCCGAAATCACCGGTACTTCGAAAAACCCAGTGAAAAACGGCGCAAGAAAGCTTCCCGCATTCGCCCCACTTATTAGCCCGCATATTTCAGGCGACTTCAGGCCGCATTGATATGCGCCTCATTAAATGCTATGGGCGCTCAGTGATGTAAAGGTTTCATTTCATGAAGGCATTGATCACCGGTATTACCGGACAGGACGGGTCTTATCTGGCGGATTTTCTACTGAGTCGCGGCTACCAGGTCTTCGGCATGGTGCGCCGCTCCAGCACGGAAACCTTCGAGCGCATCGCACATATCAAGGACCGGCTCAACCTGAAACAGGCCGACCTGCTGGACCAGCTCTCGCTTATTGAGTTGATGGAGGAAGTTCAGCCGGATGAAATCTACAACCTGGCGGCCATGTCGTTTGTGCCGACCTCCTGGACCCAGCCGATGCTGACGGGGGAATTTACAGCCATCGGCGTCACCCGCATGCTGGAAGCCATGCGCCATGTCTGTCCGCAAGCCAAATTTTACCAGGCCTCCAGCAGTGAAATGTTCGGCCAAGTCCGCGAAGTGCCCCAGACCGAACTCACGCCGTTTCACCCGCGAAGCCCCTATGGCGCCGCCAAGGCTTACGGCCATTACATTACCGTCAACTACCGGGAAAGCTACAACCTGTTCGCATGCTCCGGCATTCTCTTCAACCATGAAAGCCCGCGGCGCGGCAAGGAATTCGTCACCCGTAAAATCAGCAACGGTGTCGCCCGGATCAAGCGGGGACTTGACCATGAACTCCGCATGGGCAATCTTGACGCGAAACGGGATTGGGGATTCGCCGGCGATTATGTCAAGGCCATGTGGATGATGCTTCAGCAGGATCATCCGGATGATTATCTCATCGCCACCGGCCAAGCTCATTCAGTCCGCGATTTTCTTGAACAGGCATTTTCCCATGTGGGACTGGACTGGAAACAGTATGTCGTCCAGGACCCCCAGTTCATTCGGCCGGCGGAAGTCGATCAATTGATGGGGAACAGTTCCAAAGCCCGGCGGGTGCTGGGCTGGACACCGGAAGTTGACTTCCACGGACTGGTCACTATGATGGTGGATTCAGATCTGGCCAAACTTCAAACTGTTAAGCCCTGATCATGCGCGTGCTTGTCACAGGAGCCAGTGGGTTTGTCGGTAAACACCTGATTCGCGAATTACTCCGGCACGATCACGAACCGCTGGCGTTCGACCTCGTCCCGGCCCGGTCCCTGCCCGTATCCGTTCCCGGTTTTACGGGGGATATTCTGAACGCGGAACTCCTGCTGCGGCTGGTGGCCCGTATCCGGCCTGACGCCTGCGTGCATCTGGGCGGCATTTCATTCGTCCCCGAGGGTTGGCATAATCCGGAACGCATGTTATCCGTCAATGTGCTGGGCGCCATTCACCTGCTGGAAGCGTTCCGGAAATCCTCGGCCGGCGCGCATATCCTGGTCATCAGTTCCGCCGAGGTGTATGGATGCCGGCCCCGCTCCCACCCGATTACCGAACAGGAACTGCTGGATCCCGATAATCCTTACGCCGTTTCCAAGGCGGCGGCCGACCAAATGTCCTTGTTGTATGCATCCTATCACGGCATGCATATCATGACAGCGCGCCCCTGCAACCATATCGGGCCGGGCCAGTCCCCGCAATTCGTGGTGCCCTCCTTCGCCGAACAACTCCTGGCAATCGCCCGGAAGAAGACGGCGCCTGTTTTAAAAGCCGGCAACCTGGAAAACCTGCGCGATTTCACGGACGTCCGCGATATCGTCCGGGCCTACCGCCTGCTCATCGAAAGCGGCAAAGCCGGACAGGCCTATAATATTGCGTCCGGACGCGCTGTGCCCATTCAAACCATTCTGGACCAGTTGGGCGGAATTATTGGCGTGACGCCATCAGTTGAAAGGGATCCCAACCGGTATCGCCCCCTGGAACACCGGCCGCAAATCGCCATCGGCAAAATTGCGGCGGATATTAATTGGAAACCCGATATCCCGCTGGAAGTCACCTTGCGGGATGTGGTTGCCGAACTCAACCGATCTCCCACCCCTCCGACATGAGATCCATTTCATCGCTGAAAAAAACGCTTTCCATCGCGCTGCGACTGGCGCTGGCCTTCGGAATCATCTTTTACCTCCTGCATAAAATCGACATGCAGGCTCTGACGCTGATCCTGCGGGAAAGTCTGAGCCAATGGGAATGGCTCATTGCCGGCATCGTGCTCAGCTATCTAGCCCTGCACGCCGGCATGATCCGGTGGAGCATCATTCTCGACGCCCAGGGACTGGAAATGTCAGCAAAGCGCTGTTTCAGCGTGTATTTCATCGGGCAATTTTTCAACTCGTTCATGTTCGGTTCCACCGGGGGCGACCTGATCCGCGCCTTTTACGCGGCGAAGGAAACCCATCACAAGAAGACTGAAGCCGTGGCTACGGTGTTCATTGACCGGATGATCGGGCTCATCGCCCTCTATCTGATTGCCGCGATCATGCTGACGGTTCGAGTAAAGTTTTTCCTGAGCCAGTGGGAAACCCATCTGCCGGCGCTGATCATGATCGGCATGATCCTGGCCACCATGGTCGCCCTGATCGTGGTCTTCAATATCAATCGTTTTGCCAACTGGCCGCTGGTGGACAGAATCAAGCGGCACCCGACGCTCGGACGAACAATCAAGCGCGTGTTGATTTCCATCTATCTGTACCGGCGCCGGACAGGCGTCCTGATACGGACCTCGCTTCTGTCGCTTTTAATCCAGGCGCTCACCGTTACGCAATGCTACTGCATCGGCCGGTGTTTCCAGATCAATATTGGCGTCGTGGATTACCTGACGGTCATTCCCATTATCATATCAATCGCGGCCATCCCGATCACTCCCGGCGGACTGGGCATCCGCGAGGGACTCGCCGTCACCCTGCTCGGCGCGATGGGCGTCAACAGCGCTCAGTCTCTGCCGCTGTCCCTGATGATTTTCTTTATCTCCGTGGCCTGGAGCCTGGTAGGCGGCGTGATCTTCATGGGGTATTCAGCGAGCTCCGGACACACGGTCCACGAGGAAATGGTCGAGCTCGAACACGAGACGGAGAGCGAAGACGGGGAGGAAGGGATCCCGAGCGCCCATGAACAAGACAACGTCATCCGAACGTGCCAGGGCCAATAACCGGGCTTGCAAGTCGTCATAACCGCCCACAGCCTCGGCCGCCACGCCCGCGCGCGCCAGGCGCTCCACGAGCCGGACGGAATCAACCGTTGCCTGGACCGTACCCCCCGCGTAATACACCGGCATGATCAGCACACGATCATCGCCACGAATCACGGCGGCAAATGCCCGGGTAAGTTCCTCCATCATCAAGGCCAGCGGCGCAAAACCGTGCGGGCGCCACACGGCAATGACCCGCTTAAAATGAGGCGCCACAGCTTGCCAGGCGGCCGTGATTTTGGCCGGATTATGCGCATAATCATCGATAACCGTCACGCCTTTGGCCTTACCAATCCATTCCAGGCGCCGCTGAATTCCGCGAAAGGTGGTCAAGGCGCGGCTTACTTCCGGCAGGCTCAGCCCCAGGCGCTCGCACATCCGGACACAATGCAGGGCGTTCTCAGCGTTATGCCGCCCAAGCATGGTAATTTCAAATACCACCCCCTGGTAATCAAACGCACACCCCTGCGCCGACAGGCGGGGCTGAAATGTGTCCGGGAAATCCGGCGGGGCACCATAACAGCCCACCACGCCGCGCCGGACTTTGCAGGCAAACTCCTGAAACAGCCGCCGGACTTCATCCAGCTCAAAATGATCCTTCGAGATGTTGGTAATGACCGCCCAATCCGGATCAAACTGCAGCAACGAACGATCGCTTTCATCCGCTTCCAGCACCCAGATTGCGCCTTGACCGATCCGCACATTGCCAATGGCATCATCGGTCATCCAGTTGAGCACGGCGCCGCCGTTGACCACCATGGGATCCAGCCCCATCTGTTCCAATACCCATCCGATCATGCCGGTGACGGTCGTTTTGCCGGCGGTGCCGGTCACCGCAATCGTGGTGACGGAACGAGCCAGGCGGGCCAGCATTTCGGCCCTATGGATGATGGGAACTCCCAGCCGGCGCGCCGCCGCCAGATCAGGGTTATCCGGTTCAATGGCCGTACTGACAACTACGCCGGCGGTGTCGGGCCGGACGCCGGCCCCGTCCTGCGGGACGAGGCCCACGCCGGCCCGGCGGAGTTTATCCAGAACGGACAATTCCTGGCCACTATCGAGATAGCGATCGGACCCCGTAACCTTGAACCCCTGGGCCAATAGGACCTGGGCCAGGGCGCTCATACCCACGCCGGCAACCCCGACCAGATGAACATGGGCAGGCGGTTGAATAATTGTCCGCCGAGGAAGGAACTTCGTATCCATCGTCATTACTATCTATCTTTATAACATAAAAAGTGCGAAAAATGAGTGAGGCAGAACGTCCAGCATGTCCGGCGCGAGCACCGCCTACGGACCATGCCGTTGGATTCAGTCTTGACTCAGCAGGTCAATCAAGTTCTCAAAACGTCGCGCGATATACGAGTACTCGCACTTGCCTTTCACATCCCGATCGTCACGAAGTGTGCGAAGGGCATCCGCAATCAGTTTGCGATCCGTTGTGATGATGTCTTCAATGAGCGGGGCCGCAGAGTTCGAGTAGAAGACCTCGCGGACGTTGCCATAGGTTGTTCGTCCACCCCGCGAGCCAAGATAGGTCAAGACTAGGTACTTCAGAATCTTCTCCTTCGGGTCGTCAGGGCAGAAAATGAAGCCACTGACCTCTGTGAATGATCGAATCACGTCCCCGTGTTTCTCGTATGCGCCCCAGCTTGTTCCTATAGCGTGCATGGCATTGTAGATGGAATCAAAAAAGTCAATCACCTGAGAACGCTTGAGATAGGAGAGTAGGCCCATTGCAGAGGCTACGCATGCCTGCCGACGATCAAGCGTCGTTCGTCCAATCTTCTCCTGAAGGTGCTTGGCCAGACTGAGGCGAACGGCATTCTGCGTCAATGAGGACAATCTCGTCAGAAAAGTGAAGGCGTTCTGCTGAACAATCTCCGACTGCCCTTTGTTCAGCGAAACACTCATCAGAAACTTCAGGATCTCTTCCTGCCGAGGGGCAGGAGCAGACCGGAATTCCTCAAGAAGTGTCTCTGTCGGAACAGCCGGAGTTGCTCCTTCGACAATATCCTTAACGTCCGTAACTCTGAGCAACTGCACGGGGTCTCGCGACAGCACAACGTCTATGCATGTTCTGAATACATAGACGCAGTCTTCGATTCCTGCCTCGTACTCATCATCCTCATGCTCTAGGTCGCGTCTAATTTCATAGCAGCGCGACAGTCGCCTCCATTCCGGACGTGAAAGGAATCCTATTTTGTAGGCAAGGTCAACCAGTTTTGCCGTGGGATAATGTTCCAGATCCTCTGCCGTTGCCACAGGAGGGAGCTTCGCCTGAATTGCTGCCTCTTTGGCGATGTCCAGACCAGCAACAATGATTTTCTCACGCAGATCATGGATGGCCGCATTGAGGATGCGTTGACAGGCGCTACTTGGATCGACTTCAAGGAGACGTTGAACCCTTGTGATCAGATTCTTGGTTTTCCACGACGGCCTAATCTGGTCCATCAAGGAAGGCACCTCCGACCTGCGGATGATCTCAACATGTTCGGCTGGTACGATTTCGTTTGTCATATTTTTTCTATCCAACGTCCTGCACACTCCCACCCTCAACTTACCCGTCTGCGGGCAAGTTGTAGTGGTGGAGTGCGTTGCTGGACAATTGCTTTCAATTTCTGGACCTTCCGCGATTTCTTGCCAACCGTCAAATCATGTTCCCACAATCTGATGACAAACCATCCTGTTAGTCGCAGAAAGAGATTTGTTTTTTTGTCCCGCGCCTTGTTGTGTTCGATCTTCGCCCGCCAGTAGGCGCGTTTGCTGTGCGGCATTCGGCAGTGCCGGGGGCAACCATGCCAGAAGCAACCGTCAACAAAGACGGCTACGCGCTCACGCGGGAAAACGAAGTCGGGCTTCCCATGAACGGGGAGTCTGCGCCGCCAGCCGGTGATGCCGGTTTCCCTGAAAAGCTGGATCATGCGCAACTCCGTCGAGCGATTCCCTTCGGACTTCACTTGCGACATGATGCGGGATCTGGTTTTTGGCGTCACGTTGTCCATAAGCAATCATAGGGAAATAATCGTCCGGGGCCTCTTGTTCAGGAGTTTGGCTTCCAATAGGGATTTCGGGGGTATGCTGGCGGCTTGCAGCAGTTTATTGAAGTCGGTGTCTCCCTGAATCGGGGGTATCTGCCCGGCATAGAGGTTGTCCACCTCCAACGGGCGGATGCCAGTGCGGGAACGTGCCGCATAGCGTAGGCTGAGAATGTTCACTTCCTTCAACACTTCCGAAATCAGTTTCCGCATATTCAAGTCGGTGGTGTTGGAGATATAGGCGGCGAGCGCATCTTGAAGAATCCAGATGGTTTGGCCGCCCCATGCTTTCCCGATCTGCGACTTGACGATCAACTGACTAACCATTCGCGCCCAGACCTGCCTGTAGTTGATACCTGGCGCTGCGTGCGGTTGGCCCAGGATGGCCTTACGGAAGGCATTCTGAATCGTCGTTCCCTTGGTCTTGTTCCCACCCGACGTGCTTGAAGTCATAACCTCGATCACTAAGGGCTGGCCTGCCGGGTATTCTTCGATGTACTTCCGACCGCCACGACTTGCGAGTGTGTAACCGTTCTTGGTCAAGGCAGATTCAAGTTTGCGCTCGATAATTCCGAGTGTGTTTGCCGTTTCGGAAAGCAGTTTCGGGCGGATTGGACAAATGATGTAGTCGAAGGTGTAATCAAAGATCTTATCGGCGTCGGCCTCATCTTCGGCCTCCTCCGAGTGCTTGATCTTCACTTCAGACCAGACGCCGGCCTTGCAGGGCAAGGCGTTGGGTGCGAATCGCCGCAACAGACCTTCGCAGAAGCCCTCGTGTGATGTGTGACCTCCGCCCTTATCCAAGACAAAGAGACGGCGGGGGCAAACGATCCACGTTTCATCGGACGTGGAAAGCGAACACACGCCAGCCGGAATGTCCGCTGTCTTGCCGTCAAAGAACGTGACCAGTTCGCGGTCGCGGGTCGCGTCAAGGTGTAAGAACGATTGATAGCGATTGCCGCCGCCGTCACACATCTGTCCCATGAATGGGCAAAGACACTGTTTTCGGTGTCGTTTGGCTTCTGCTGTGTGGTCTTCTGTAAGGAATCCAAATAATTCATATATCTTGGAACTCATGCTAACACCTTCGCGATCTGCGCCGCAACCACTTGCGCGAGTGGCGGGGGTACGGAGTTGGCGACAAGTCGGTGCTGATCAAGGTTTTTGACTGTCCCCGATCTGCTACGGATGGGCCCGCAGAGAATGTACTCGTCCGGATATCTGTGAAGGCGCAGATACTCGCGGGGGGTCAAGTATCTATCCTCGACGGGATGGAAGAATATCTCGCCGCAACGAAGGGTTAAGGATGGTTCGAGCCGATGCAATCTGCGGTACTTCGTCGTGTCCTTTTTCGTAAGGTTGCATTTCAAATCTGGTGGAGCATTCAGGGTTCCGGCCAAGAAACCGCCTTCGGCTACGGGGTGAATACGTTCACGATCACGGTCGGGGGTCACGTCAACATGGTTCGGGAAAGCGGGTTGAGTTCCTTTTGCTGCTGGTGGCGGCAGGCCGCCTAGGACCGTCCCCGATCCGACATATGGTTTGAGCGTGAAGAGGGGCGTTTCTTCGGGGTCTTCGGCATGAGTGGGCGGCGGGAAAGAGAAGCCATTTTCGCCCTTTCGCGCCACGATGAAGACGCGTTCGCGCAGTTGCGGGACGCCATAGTCGGCGGCGCAAAGCACAGCCCACTTGACGCAGTAACCGAGTTGTTCGAGTTCGCGGATGAACCGTTTGAAGACGCCGCCTGCCTCGCCCTTTTCGTCGGGGGCGCTCAACAGTCCTTTTACTTGTTCAAGCAAGATAGCGCGAGGTTTCAAGGCCGCAGCAAAGCGGATCATCTCAAATAGGAGGAGGCCGCGTGAGTCGCCGAGGGAACCGCGTTTGCCGATGAGAGAGAAGGCTTGGCACGGTGGCCCACCGTGAAGGAGATCAATTCCAGGCTCCGCCACTGCAAGAGGGTCAACCATGCGGATGTCCGCTTCGACGATCTTTGTCTCGGCATTTTTTCGTTTGGCGTTGAACCGCAGGGTCTCGGCGGCATTCGGATCGAACTCCACACAAGCGAGATTCCTGAACCCGGCGGTTTCGACGCCGATGTCCATCCCGCCTCCGCCGCTGAACAGGGAAACCGAAGTCAGTTTGCGGCCATAACCGGCGGCGGACTCCTTCACCATGCGGGGCTTCTTGGCGCGTTTTTTCACGCTTTTGCTCATGGGGCTACTGTACACCATTCGCCTGTCTCTTGGTAGTGTCATTTTTCTGTCTTGTCCAACATCCATTCAACAATAATCTGAAGTTCAACGTTGAGCGTTGAAAGTTGTTCAGTGACGGCGAGGCCGTCTCAGGGATACTTGCCCGGCTGATTGAGCCCATCCGTTTCCGGAAACCCGAAAAGGAGGTTCATATTTTGCAGCGCGGACCCCGCCTGCCCTTTCATGAGATTGTCGATATGCGAAATGATCCGGAGCTTATTCGTCCGGGCATCGACATCCACGATCAGATTGCAGTAATTTGTGCCGCGGACATGGGCCGAACCGATTCCTGAATCGCGATCAAACAGACGCACAAAGGTCTGGCCCCGGTAAAACTCCCGGTACGCGGAGGCCACATCGTCCGCAGATATGCCGTCAGCCAGTTCGCCGTAGAGCGATGACATGATCCCTCGGCAAACAGGCACCACCTGGGCTGTAAAAGCAATCTTCAGGGCAGTCCCGGCAAGCAAGCCCAACTCCCGCTCAATTTCGCAGACATGCTGATGCCCCGCCAGTTTGTAGGCATTCATGTGGTCGTAGCGGGCCGGATAATGAAATCCGGCCGACGGCTTCTTACCGGCGCCCGAAACGCCGGTCTTGCAGTCACAGATGATGCTATTGAACCGGATGAGACGCTGTTTGACTGCCGGCGCCAGACCCAGGATACAGCTGACGGCAAAACAACCGGGATTGCCGACAATCCGCGTTGTCGCACCCAATTCCTTGCGATGCAATTCGGTCAATCCGTAAACCGCCGGAGGAAGCAGTTCCGGGGAAGCATGCTTGGGATCCCGCCCGATACGCGTCGCATATTCGGCATAGCTTTCCGTTGAATTAAACCGGAAATCTCCGCTGTAATCGATGACTTTGACGCCGGCCTTCAACTCGGCCGGGGCAAGTTTCATACCAACGCCGTCAGGAGTGGCCATGAAAACCACGTCCACAGGCTCCTTTGCTTTCGGATCGTCCGCGCCGATAATGGGCAGGTCGCAGAAGCCCGTCAAATGGGGATAGAGCTTGCTGATCGGCACGCCGACATCCGTCACATCCACGAGACAGGCGATTTTCGCCCGGGGATGCCCCATCAGCAGTTCCGTGATGCCCACGCCGCCATACCCGCCCGCGCCAATGATTTTCACCTTAATCATAAACCTGATTCCTTTGGTTAATTCAGAATACGCTAAAACAAATTGATACTAGAAGGTTTTCGTTGGTTTTTCAAACCCAATTGTCAGCTGACCGTTTGGTGGGCAATGCGGGTCCATTCGTCAAATCTTTCCGGATGGTTATTGCACGTATGGGTATCCAACAGCACAATTTCCAGAATGCATCCATGGTGGCGAGCGGTCTCGACCGTATGGCGCAGGTAACTCTCGATTCGTGACGGATTGAAAGCGCCCACCAGGTGCGCCGGCTGCGGCTTCCACATGAAAATAACCTCCCCCTTGATCCGTTGTGCGCACTGCTCCACATTGGCCCATGGGGAAATCGAGACACGACGCAGATTGGGAATGGTGAGCACAAAGTCCAGCTTCCTGGTGACGTCATCGCAGCAGCCATAACCATTGAGGCCAAAAGGCATCAGCAGGCGCTTTTCATAGGGGAAAGCAAACTCTGCGTGCATTTCCGGCGAAACCACCGCCATTTCCTGCGCTTCCGCCCAGCCCCACATGTTTTCGGGCCGGACATGATCAGGATCATATCCCGGCTGGGGCAATTGATCCGTATAGCCGTATCCGCTCGTATAAATTGGGGTGTTGTCGTTGTTGAGGCTCAACAAATCCTGTTCCACGTACTGCCGCAAGACCCGCCGATGTCCTTCTTCAAAAAACGCCATCGCCTCGTGGAGCATCTGCGGATTGTCGAGCATGTCCACCAGGACCTCCTGCAGTCCCCGCAAGGCGGTGTACTGGTTCATCAGGTGATAAGAGAGGTCGCAAACTCCCTTCAGCCTGACTTCCAGAATGTCCCCGAATAGTGCCTGGAAGAAATCGTGTTGCTCCCGGGTCGCCACGGCGTCATAAATGATTTCAGGAAATCTTAATTTCTTAAGATCGTCAGCCGCCAGAATGACCGGTTCAAAACCGAACGCCCCACGGGCATCGTCAGAGTGGGTGCGCCGCGGAGTCAGCCCCCACCCGGAATGATGGATTACCTTACGCACCACCCATTCCTTCTCAATCACATTGTCACTCGCAAAATGCTCGGCAACGTAGATGCGGCGGCGTAATGCCAGTTCTATCCCCCGCGCCACCTTGTCCCGACAAAGCAACGCATCCTCCGAAATCAGCTCGCACCACGCCCCTTGCGGATCAACGTAAACGACGGGGCGGACCGGCTCCAGCGCATTGTGCCGCCGCCAAAGATCACGGCGTGTGGCCATGATCGGGCCGACTGCAATTTCGGCAACCCGCCGGGCAAGATCGCGTACTATTTGCCTGTCTTCGGAGTAGATTGACGGGGGTGTCGCTGGCATCTGATCTCCCTTTTATATGTGGCAAGCCTTCTGCAAGTTCATCATTGAGCCACCTTTTATGAAGATTGCAGTTTAACAGGCCATTCGAAGCTATTTAAACCCGGGTGGACATCGAGAAACATCAACGTAGCGGGATAACCGGCAATACCGTCTAGGATAACCGTTCCTGACTCCGGAACCGAATAGCCCCAAAGACATACAGGCAGATGTGACAATTCTCGTGGCGCATTGACAACAAACGAAACCGCCGCGCCGCGCATGGTCTCCTGTAGAGTTGCGGCAAAGCCGCTTAGATCCACCATCGCCATCTGCCGGGTTTCCGGCATGTTCTGCACACGGCGGTAGTCATACCACCAGAAGGGCAGCCACGGCGCACCCTTATGTTGCGGCTGGATGGTCACCCGCGCACAAGGTGCAATGTCGGCATTTTGGGCGGGCTCATCGATAATGGGACGTTTTAAAAATGCGGCCTTCCCATTCTCGCCACACCAAACCAGTGTTTCGGGAAATACCTCTGGTTTGCCCAGATGCGGACCAAACTGATCAAAACCCAGTTTGTCCTTCATCACCTGCCGCACAGCCTGCGGCGCCGTCAAATCGGCCACGATATCATGGACAACATAGCTCTGATCAGGCGTCGTAGCCAGGTGGCGTTGAAAGTATTTGGCCACATCGGCTTTATGGGAAAAGATCACCTGCCCGGAACGGCCCCGGTTGCCAAAATACTGGAGTATCATACGATTGCCGGCCACAATCCCCGGACATTCATTATCGCCCATTTCGACCGGGCCACACAATACCACCGGCACTGCGGCGCGGTTCGCCGCGATGGAGGCATACATTTCTTCCTGGAATTCAATGTACTTGTCCAGCGTCCGGCTGACATCAATGGACGGTCCGCCTGCAAGCGGATCGGTTTGCCGCCAACAGCGGATGAACATCGCCATGTCATTGCTGTGATCCGTATACCCGGCATGGCTCAGCACGGGGTGCCGCAAATCGGCCGGAAATATGAGCACTGGGGAAGGCCATTCATCGCGGTGGCCCGCCTTTCTGAAATCCTCCCGGCGGACGTAATAGGGGAAATTGGACATTCCGAAATGATACTGCCTCCAGCCGTAGTCCCAACGGGAGCCGCCATCGTTGAAATCGTGTTCACTGAATACACCGTCGATTCCAACCAATTCCTCCAGGCTGCAGGCCTCCACCAACGTATTGTTGGGGGTGTAATGGCCGACCATCTCGAACGGCGGCAGATTCCATCTTTGCCAGTGCTCCTGCAGTGCCTGCAGGAATTTCCGACATTCCCCCACGGACAGTCCATGGGCGGTAGGATTGGGCAAAGGACCAAAAACCTTCCCGCCGCGGAGTCCTTTGAGTTCCGGTACAAAGAACTCCGCCAGGGCAAAATCCAGAAAAGGGTAGACCTTGCACGACGTCGACCTGTGGTGGTTTTTCAAATTGTCAATGGCATACCAGGTGCGGCTTAGGAATTCATCCCCGGCGGTACAGATTTCGATATCCGCCGGCAGATGGTATCTTTGGAACTCCGGTCCGTAGAAATCATGAAGATTGCCGCAGCCATGCCACGCCGAGGTAAAGAACACCCACATCGTCTGGACGGCAATCCCCGGCGCCCAGACGCCAAAATACGCCGTCCTCTCGTCCGCGCCCTTCCCGATGCCGGCATAGTAGTTTCCGGGCGCAGAAGGCGTATAGGACGCCTGGGATTTATAACCATCCGAAGCCTGCTCCCATAGAAGCGGCAAGGAACACCGCTGGGTTCCGTTCTTCTCGAGGTAACGCTCGTATATGATGAGTGAGTCAGGCCCGGGTTTGTCGGCTTCAATAAGGAAGGAAAGGGTTTCACCGACGTTGACCAGTCCGCCGCTTGTTTGGATTCGCATTAACAGTCCACTCCCATTGCCTGAAACTTTGCTTCTTTCAATACCGTTTCGAAAAGCTCTCCCCGTAAACCATCAATACCGGCCGAATTCCTTGCCGGCTTCGTACATTGCCTCGATGTTTTCGATTGGCGTACAGGGCGCCATGTTGTTGGCCTCCTTGAGGATGAACCGGCCGCCTTCCATGATGCCTGATTCGCAGATCCGCTTGACCTCTTTCCGGATCTGCTCCGGCTTACCGTCCTTGAGCAGCATGATCGTGGGTCCGCCGTCGATCCGCACGTTCGGCCCGAGTTCCTTACGCAGCCAGGCAAAGTCCACGGGAAAGCCCGTGTCGAACGCCTGTACGTTCAGGCGGTCACGCAGGAATTTGAAGTGCCGGGTGGCATCGCCGCATAAATGAATATATGCGGAGCTTCCGTCGCTGAATTCATCAAACAGGCGCTTGTGATACGGAAATACAAACTGCTCGTAATCCCTTGTGGATATCATGGCAATGGCGTCGTCGGCAAACCAAAACCAGGATCCTTTGAATTTACCCTTGTCCGGCGCATCCGGGTTGCGCGCCCAGCGCCACTGACGGATGGCTTTCATCCGCCGAATGATATTTTCAGTGATGAAGGACATAAGGTCATGGTAGTATTTCGGATCCTCGTACATGTCAAGGCAGACTTCGGCAGCGCCGCGCAATTTATAGGCCAGGTCAAAAGGACCGTCAGTACCTTCCCCGGGGATGCTGTTCGGAGGCTTGACCGGCAACCCTTCAAACTCCATCTTCGGGCACTTCGCGTGCATGTAGTCGAAGAACTCCATGGCCCGGCCCAGCAGGCCGCCGTGCAGGGCATCCGGCTCCTTGAGCTGGTAGAGTTTGCTTTTGTCCTCCTTCAGGATTTCAATGGTGTCCGGCACGCCGTTACCGGAGTAGTGCATGGGACAACCCATCCAGCCGGCCTCATAGGAATTCTGAAAATCAACATTGAGTTGCCAGCCGTTTTTGGGCGGGCCCATTGCATTGTCGCAGACCAGGTTGTATCGGCACCATTTCTGGTAAACCAGCTGGCACTCGATCTGCGCCTGGGGATTCTTGAAGAAATCCTCAAACGTGTAGCCGGTGGTATTGATCTCCGGATTTGAAAACAAGTTGCAGATACTGCCGGCAACCGTAATCGGAACCCGGATGGGCTTGCGCTGGTGAAAGGCATCCCAGACTTTACCGCATTCGTCATTGTGCCGATCGAAGTCTATTTTACGTTTTAAAAAACTGCTCATATCAATTTCCTTTCTAACATACAACTCAGCTATGGTAAACTTGAATTTCGTCCACAAAAAACCAGGGCTTGCCGGGCACGGCATAGCGCTGTGGATTCGCCCGGGGTGGCCATGCTTGCACCCTGACATAACGCACACTGGTCGGATGGAACCTGGCGCAAAGGTAAGGACCGGCAACCAAGTGTTTCTTTTTAATCCGACTCTGACCAGGCCGGACCGTGCCCACCGTCCGAAAGCGCTTTCCGTCGCTGGAGACCGCGAACCGCACCCGCGCGGGGAGCAGGATGCCGTCAGCAGGCCGCAACATGAACACGACGCCGATCTCGCCGATCTCCGTCTGTTTGCCCAGATCTACGGTCCCGATGAGTTTGTCCAGCTTGTCCGTCTTGAATCCAAGCCAGGCCTTGTCACCCGTATCATCCGCACCGGGCCTGCCGGCGGTTAAGGTCTGCGGGCCGTCGCCGAACCAGCCATGAGGCGGGACATTCAGCGTGACCGGCTTGCCGACAGCCAGGCCGACGCCCTCCCGCAGGTAGCGCTGATAGTCGGCATAGAGTTTTAGGCTGGGCTTGCCGCCCGGCCTTCGCGACATAGTCGGCGCACTCATCATCCCGGGGAACTCGAAGGCCAAAATCTTTTCGAAGTGCGGAAAGCGCTGGAAGTCGCTGATCAGCCCCTCGATGGGTCGCGGACTCAAGGCCATATCGTCCTCCAACACGAAGATCTCCATATCCATCCAGAAATGAGCTCCGGATTCATTACACAGTTTCTGCAGGATTTTGGCGGTTTCCTCGGCCGAGAACCTGGTGCGGCGCGGCGGACATGTCGGGGCATGATGATGCATCCGCTGGAATCCGAACGGCGCATAAATATCCACGTTTTTTAGCACGGCCGGATAACGGTCCAGCCCTCGCTCAATGGCATAGCAGTTGAAGGCATAGAGCATGGGCTTGTCGGGCGCCATGCGCTTGCAGTGCTTCACAAAGCGCTCGGTGAAGCGCGGTATGGGACCATGCATGTCACCGCCCCCCTCATCGGCCAGATACCAGCCGTAGAAGGAACGGTGATGTCCGTACAAACTCCAAACTTCAGAAGCCACCTGTTTATGCCATGCCAAAGAATCGTCTGTAAAAGTGGAATAGGCGAAAAGACCGATTCCCGGCAGGACGTGCATCCCAAGACGGTCCGCCTCGTCCATGATCACCTCAAGGGGATTGGGGGTGACGATCGGCGCACGCCGGGCGAAGAGCCTGGTTGGATAGGCCGCCGGTCCGTCGAAGGCGGCGCCTTCGACGTAACCCCTGTAATGCGGGAACAGCATCGAGACGACCATCACGTTCATATCCACCGCATGCATGGCCCTGACCAGTTCGCGCCATTGCGCCGGAGTCAGCGCAGCCAGTGCGTCGTTGAACAGACGACCCGTCTGCGCGCAGTGATGATAGAGATCCACCCAGGCCCCGCCCAGCCGCTGCGTGGAGCGCATGGCCGACGCGATGATCGTCATCGGCCAGGCTTCGCGAAAAACCTCAGCGCCGGATTCAACCCGCAGGATAATCTGATGGGCGCCGGCGTGACCGCGGGTCGGCCAGCGGAACGCCACGGCCCGCGCGCCGTGCGCCGAAACGCGGAGGCGGCAGCGGTGCAGACAGTGCGCACCATCTTCCGTGTCGAGATAGACGGCCACATTGTACACGCACGCAGCCGAAGCCAGGTTGCGAATGCCCGCCCGAATATCGAGTTCAATCCGGTCGGTCACCGGCGAAGGCGGAATCAGGGTCAGTGAGACCGGCGGAAAACTGCCGCGTGCATGTTTGAGGACTTGCGCCTGGTGTTGAGTAGACATACTATATTCTTTCATTGTCCTGCTTAGAGCAGAAGATGGGCCGCAAAACCAACCCCGCCCCAGTTGAGCTCCTCGGCCCATTGCGTGTTGCGATAGCTGTAACCGGGCACTTTGATGTCCATGGTATTCATTCCGCCCGAAGGCTCCAGCGACCATGCCAGGCGCGAGTACCAGCGCCATTGCAGGACCTGTGCCGAAAGCGGATCGTTCAATCGCGTCGCCAGGGCCAGCAGCGTCTCGTTGCCGAGCTTATCAAACATTCCGCCCTTGCCGATGGTATCGCGCACCCCGCCACACCACAGCGCCAGCATACCCGCACTCAACGGAAACGCGAACGCCTCGGGCTGATCGATGTAGAAGTTCGACCCGGCAAAAACAGCGCAAGCGCTGGCCTGCTTGGCCAGTTCGGCATATTGTGGGTCGTCCGTGGCGAGGTGGCGTACCAGGAGCTGGTAAGCAAGCCCTGCGAAGTCGTCGTGAAACATGGGGATGCTCTCACTGGTGCCGGGACCGGGCACGCGCAGCGCTGACGGCCCTTTGCGACGGTCAAGCTCAAAGGCTACGTAATTCAACACGCAGTCGCAAATCTTCCGGGCACCCGCGTTGCCGCAGACGGCAAGCCTTTCCTGAAGCTGCCAAAGCACCCAAAAGAGACCCCCATTGCCCTGACCGGTCCACTTTGGGTTTTCAAAGTCATATCGCGTGGAAAAGCTTCCGTCGGGTCCCTGAATCGCAGCAAGCGCCAGGCCCAAGTCACGCGCCCGCTCCAGCGCCAAGGCGGATCGGGACGGATCGCCAAGTTTCGCGTAGGCATCCGATAGATAGAAATACCCGCGCGCGGCAATGGCATAGTCGCATGACCGTGTCAATGGCTTCCAGTCTTCCTGCACAACCCCGGCGGGCGAAATGGCCATTGGGTACCCGATCCGACCATCCGGGAAGAACTTGCAGAACGTCCGGTATTTCTCCAGGGCGGCGAACATCACGTCCACATAGTGGCGCTCGCCCGTGTGAAGCGCCGCAGCGCTCATGAGCATCGCCACCCGAGGCATGTAGCACACCGCCGCGTAATTCTCCTCGCGCAAGAACGGAGCGAGCGTTCCAAGATGGTAGGCATCGGGAATCACACCTGCCACCGCCGGCCAAGCGGCGGCGGTTTGCTTGACCGTATTGCAAACTGCATCGGCCATCCTGAGAAGCGCCACGGAAGCTTCGGGAACCTTTGGAAAAGAATGCGAAACCTGCCCTTTGTTGGCAAGCACCCGCAGGATGAGTCTGGCCACACGACCCTGGCCGAACGATTCCACCTCCAGTCGGCGGGCGGCGCCGTGAGGAGTGTCGGCGCTGCTCCTGACACGCAATGTGCCACCTGGCGCCTCCAGGCGGAGGGCCGGCATGCGCTGGGCCGTGTCAGCAAGGGCCAAGACCTTCGCTTGATCCCATCTGCCACAGCCATCGGCATAATAGCACAACGGCCAAGCCTGGCCATCGCAGTCGGCCCAATCATACAGCGGGTACAGCCAAAGCTTGAAGCCCGTGGCATCCGTGGGGCCGCCGCTTTGCAGCACGATCGTGTCGCCCTCCAGACGGATGTCCCAGTCGAACCTGCCGCATTGTTGTTGATCCTTACCGAAGGCAGGCATGCCTTTGAGGGACAGTGCACCCCTGCCGTAATCCGGCTGGATTTCCTCCGGTTCGAATCTGAATTCCGCATTATTCTGCATGTCGCGGAAACCGGACTGGAACGGAAAAACCTGACCGGTAGCCGCTTGGCCGTAGGGGTAGATTCCCCAATGTCCGGCCCGAAGCTGGTTCGAGTCCGAGTTATAGAGGATGTTCTGGAACGGACCAAATGTTCCAAACGAGAAAAGGGTAAACACGCGCGGTTTGACCGTGTCAATCCAAAGACATAAACCCTCGTTTTTCAAAACCTCGTAACATTTCAAGACAGGACCGGAACGAAGATATTGCTGCAACTGCGGATTGAATTCGGGTGTCTTCATTTTTTTAGTTCTGTTGACAAATTTATGGGTTGAGGGCTGTGTTTTCTATACCAAGGCGTCATAGCTTCATAAATCTGCCTATTGCTTTAGCCTTAAGGGCCACATCCAGAATCCGGCGGATCATCAGACTTTCCGCCCGGTCAATGGTCGCTTTTCCGGCCTCAAACAAATCCAGGATCGCCGCGGCCATATCCAGAAAGAGGCGCGCACAGTCCTCAATAATGATTTTGGTTTCTTTGTCCGTGGTGACGCTGGCCGCATACGGGGTGGCGGCGTTAGTGTACACATTGATGACGGCGGTGCGCCCGCCGCTGAAGTCAACGACCAACTGCCGCTGGTTGTCTGCGCCCCGCAACATGAGGCGTTCGGCGTTTGGCCCCATGCAACTGACGACCAGTTCCACGGGATGAATCGCATATTCTTCAAACGAGCTGCCGCCTCCCCACGCCACCATGTGGCGGACATTGGCCGCACCCACCTCGCGGACATGGGCCTGTATTTTCGTATAGCGGAGCGCAGAGGTGGTTTGCATGGCAACGCCGCACTTATCGGCCAACGCAAATAGTTTTGCGGCTGTCTTGAGGTCCGGCGCAAAGGTCTTGTCCACGTAGGTCGGCTTGCGCATGGGAAACACCTTCTTGCACAGCGCCCAATGCGTTTCGGGATTGGACGGCGCCAGAATCATGTAATAATCCACGGCCTTATCCAGCTTGGCGACGGAATCGAAATAGGGCACGCCGTTCTTTTCCGCCCATTGCCGGCCCATTGCCTCCTCCATGCCAAAACACCCATCGACGGTAAAGCCACGACCGCGCAGTTCTCCCCGAATCGCCGCGAGATAGGTATTCGCATGAAAGTTATCCAGCTTGAAATCCACAAAACCAATTCGTTTGTTCATGAATG
The DNA here is from genome assembly GCA_018898455.1 of Verrucomicrobiota bacterium. Taxonomy (GTDB): domain Bacteria; phylum Verrucomicrobiota; class Kiritimatiellia; order JAAZAB01; family JAAZAB01; genus JAHIJO01. The sequence continues at coordinate 51,008 of JAHIJO010000005.1, forward strand.
ATTTCCTTCACTTATGATGTTGTTGACGGTATGGACCTGATTTTGCCAAAATACTCGCGGCGCCATGGCTGACTCCACTCGCTTTTGGCATTCCTTCCGGACGAAGATGGCCCCTTGTTTTCGCCGCACTTCGCAATCAAAACTAATCGTTATTTTGTTGGCCCTGTGCCTTGAGCTTTTCCACATATTTTTCGAAAAGCGCTATATCCTTTCTGATCATATCCTGATCATCCTTAATAAACATTCCTACGCACACAACATCGTTATTGCGAACTGCATTGCCAAGAACTTCGAATGCGGGGATTATGGGTTTATTACCACCCGCAAAAACTTTGTAATGGACTACAGGCTTTTCAATAGTCGCAATGGTTTTCAGCATTCGCTTGCGGTCGTCATCATTCCACTTTTCATCCACGGAAATATGATGTGGGCTACGAGTGCGATCTGTCGGATTATAATGCGAACACATCTGGAAGTCGACATCGAGGTTGTCGCGAACCCATTCGTGTGACTCGGGTCTATGCCCGGCGAATCCTACAGGCGCCCCGCAATCCCGTATCATGCGGAAGGCCTCCCTTAGATTGTCAAACAGACTGTTGGCATGCCAGAAATCCGTTTCCCCTCCATGAATGTATATGGCCGTTGCCCCGGATTCCAAAGATGTCTGTATCCACGTTTTCCAACTGTCGGCTTTATCCTTTTCTTCGCATACTTGCGCAAACCACTGGATGGTTCCGCCATTGCCCCAATAGTCGCGTAGGACCGCGATAATATGATCGTCAGCACGCGCAAAGAGGGTATTTATACCGGCATACTCGGCGGCGCGCAACGTCTCTTTGATGCGTTCGGGAGTGAAATACTCGGTCATTTCCCGGCTGCGCTCATTCCCCTGATGGGAAAACCCGGCAAACGGGTTTCCTCCTATACATAGACCGGAGACCTGCACTTTCCCGATGGCAACTTTCCTCATATTCGTTCCCTTCTTGAATTTGATAAATAATTCTTCCCAAAAGAAAATTGTATTTTTTAAGAATTGTTTTTGTAGCCGCAGCGCCCGTGAGGGCGTGGATGCTTCCGGCGGCGTCACCCCGCCCTCCGAGGCGAGGCCTCGCCCCGATACAGGGCGGGCGCCAGCGGTTACATGAAACAGTCGCCGCCTTTGGCGGCTTAATTCATACGTCCTCGGAAAGTCCGGCGATTAGAAACCATCAAGCAATAGAAGGCCATTCGAGTTCGATCTTCTGATCTGCAAGAAGTTTCTGAAATTCACCGAGAACTTCGCCGCGTTCCGCCACCTGGCGCGGATAAACCTTGTTTTGCAGACAAAATGCCGCCAGAAGCCCGGCAGATTCGCCGATATTCCATTCGACGGGATGAAGGCGGTAACATCCATTTGTAATATGAGTTGTTCCAATATTTTTACATGCGGGAATAAGATTTTTCATGCGAACAGGAATCATACTGCGCAAAGGAATTTGAAACAAGGTCGCACCACAGTGTATATAATTGTTTCCTCCCGATGAAGGGTGAAGATCAATGTGATAGGATCCAATTCCAACGCTGTCTTTGAAAAAAGACGCCGTATGATTGTCGCTAGATTCTTTCGTGACGTGTAATTCTGTTATTGTAAATAATGCCTTGATGCGCCTGGATTCCCTTATGTAGGGATATTTTGCCAAGCCATCTTCCGTTCCCGTAATATCCGGGCGGGGATACAAGCCGGGATATCCAATTCCGCCATCCGGTCTTGGCGCCTCTGTCTGCAGCCAGTAAAGCAGACTCAGCGACAGATCTTTTGAAGCATGCAAATGTTTTTGGATTTCATCTTCAGACTTGTCAATGATATTTCCATTTACATAGTCATTTTGCGGCCAATTAATCAGGGTAACCTCATCAATCGGGGCATTATAATGATCGGAACATAGCAGTCGGCGATAACGCCATAAATCACTTGTGTCAGCAGCTTGAATCGGCAAATCCATGAGCCCTATTCCGCTTGCCTGGGGTTTGAGTGTCCAAGGCTGCGAATAGGTCCAACTCAATAATCGTCCGGACCATGGCGGACTCATGGATGGGGTAAAATTCTTCCAGAACTGATAATTTGACGGTTTGTCAATTATATGACTGCATTTAGGATCATAACCGACAGCAAGACACCAAGTGAATGATTGCACATTGTCCGGTTGAGCCGGACCGGATACCGCATGCGGTTCTCCCGTTTCATCCGCTGATTCGGCCCCGACGACATATTCAGATCCTGACAATGCCAGTAGGTCGCCCAACTCGGTAGCATCCAGAATATAATCCGCTTCTATAAAGTCTCTTTCGCCGGTTTCGGAATTGAGGAGTGCTACGCTTATAATTGAATCCCCGGAAAGATCAACTTCCACAGGCTTGCGTTTCAACAGGATTTTCAATTTATTCGAGGCCACGGAACAAGCCAGCATCTGTTGAAGCACATGCAATCCTACCCGCGGCTCAAAACATAATTTCGACACGTTTCCTTTGCCGGGATTAAGGAAAGGATCATTTTGTGCCACCGTGGTCAACGGATAATTGTCTTTATAATATTGCCGGACTTTGTTACGAAATTCACGGTACCGGCCTGTGCAACCATGTGTTTCAATAGCATGATGCTCATCCGGTGGCGCGGCTTGGGACGTTAATTGTCCGCCGATCCAGTCCGTTTCTTCCGTCATTATTACATTTAGATTAACCGAACATGCGCTAAGCGCCGCAGCGCAGCCTCCAGCGCCGCCGCCAACAATAAGCAAACCTGTTTTATATTCAGCCATAAACGATTTTTGTGTTTTTAGTTGGGGATCTTCAATCCAAAGCCCTTAACGATACGAGACGGGTATTCGTTTTCCCTTCCCTGCCGATTGATAAATCGCCCTGATAATGCAAGCGGCTTTAAACCCGTCCGCCGCCGTGATCGCCGGTTGCTTGCGCCGGCGCACACAGTCCAAAAAGTGCCGCACCTCGCCAACGAACCGGTCCGGGTGTTTCGCGCAATCAACAGGCTTCCATGCATTTCCACCTTCGACCTTGTACGACAGGTCGGGAAATCCAGGATTCCAGTAACTAACGATGGCCGTGCCTTTGGTTCCATACCATTCCACAAAGTTGCCGCAGACTTTAAGGGAATAGCTGGATGTGATTTCGCCAAACGCGGCGCTGCCACGCGTGGCCAGGTTGATCATGCCAAAGTCCTCGATGCGGAGCTTCTGCATGATGTTCCCAGCCATTGCCTGGGCGGCCACCGGATCGCCCACGAGGAAACGAAACAGGTCCACCGAGTGAGCGCAATTGTCCGCCAGGCACCCGCCGCCTGAGAGCTTCGGATCCGTACGGTGGTTACCCTTGAGCGCCAGGTAACCGCCAAAGATATTGCGAAACAAAAGTGGTTTGCCGAGGATATCGCGATCAATGAGACCTTTCAATTCGACGATTGCGGGATGAAACCGATGACAGAACGCCGTCATAAATACAGAGCGGGATCGGCGCGACAGCGCAGCCAGTTGGCCGGCTTTTCCGGCATTCACTTCCAACGGCTTTTCGCAGAGAATCCCTATTCCTGCTTTCAAGAACGGCATGCAGTTGTCGAGATGCATCGCCGGAGGCGAACAAATACTGACGGCATCCAAATCGCCACCTTTCACCATTTCATCCAGTGATCCCACCACACGGGCGCCGGTTTCTTCAGCCAGTTTGTCGGCGGCCTGAGGTCTGACATCATAAACCGCGACAATGGTAACTCCCTTGTTGCCCTTGTAGCCATTGACATGCGCGCGCGCGATACCGCCACAGCCTACAATACCAACTCGAATCGTCCTGCTCATGGTGCTCTCCTGAAACAACCGGGGTGACCTGCCCGCAGTCGCTATCCGTCGACTGACGGATTGCGGGCGGGGGGCACCCCGGCTCCATTTTTAATCTATCTGCCGCTTCTGGAGCCGGCCTGCCCTCAGGCCGGTCCGTTGTTTCTTCACCATTAAATCCCGACCCGCCGCGGGGCGGGCAATTATGCTCCTTTCTTCTTTATGTTTTAACCGTGTGAACAACCACCGGTCCCTCAAGGCAAAAAACACTCATTCATGCCGACTCGCGAATCACCAGCCGCGGTGGAATTAAAACGGATGATTCCTGGCCCCCGTTAATCATGCAAATCAGCTTGCGCGCCGCCAGGCGGCCTTCTTCCCGGAAAGGCTGATGGAGCGTGGTCAACGCCGGTGTGATCTCGGAAGTTAAATCCAGATCATCGTATCCGATCAACAGAACGTCGCGACCCACCTGGAGGGAGGTCAGGGATAATGCCCGAAGGACCCGTAACGCCAGCACATCCGTGGCGGCAAAAATACCGACCGGCCGGGAGGAAGACGCTTTCAGACAAAACCGGGACAACGACTTCAGGCCGGATGCGTCACTCTTGAATTCACGCGCAGTTCTGCCGGCCGCCGATAGGAACTGTTGAAATCCCTGCTTTCGGCCAGAATAGGATCCCATAAAGGCAAAACGGACACAGCGCCGCGCCAACAAGCGTTCTGCCGCCAAGCGCCCACCGTGCCGGTCGTCAATCGAGATGACCGGCACCCCGTCAAGCTGCGCCGATGTATTAAGGAGAACGACTTTTCCTCCCTTGAAGCGGTAGGCGGCCACCTCCTTTTCCACGTCCGGATCGGCAATCAAGCCAGGATAGGAAATGATACCCGAGTGGGCGAGATCAACATTGCGCCGGAGAAATTTACGAAAGCCTTCGACGTAGCTATCAAAGCCAATCTGCAGAGGAAGGTCTTCTTCCGACAATATCTCCGAAATGCCGAATACAAGGTCGGCCACCAGCCGGTTGGCCGCCGCCGGCAAAAAAACACCCACGGTTGGCAAGCCGCCGCGCCGCATGAATTCCGCCATCCGATTCCGGCGGAACCCAATTTCGCGCGCGACTTGCATCAACAGACGACGCGTTACCGGCGACACACGGGCGTACCGATCCGGCCGCGGATTCAAGGCGCGGGAAACAACGGCCACCGAAAAGCCCGTTTTACGGGCAATATCTTTGAGCGTTGCCACAATTACCCCTTGAAAACAATCGTTTGTTCACTAACTGGATAAAATCTATTCGGACCCGATATCAAAGACAAGAAAAATGTAAATGTTTTTTTCGCTTGCATTCCGGAGCGCTTTTCTTAAAAGAGAAGGCGCAATTAACTTCTTTCGGGAACCAGTTATCGGAGAACCTGTATGAATCAAGCGGATATCGGATTGATCGGGCTGGCAGTCATGGGCGAAAACCTGGCCCTGAACATGGAAAGCCGGGGATTTACCGTGGCGGTATTCAACCGCACGGTGGCGAAAGTCGATGATTTCAGCAAAGGCCGCGGCCACGGCAAGAAATTCATCGGCGCCCATTCCCTGGGCGAACTCATCGCGGCGTTGAAAAAACCCCGGCGGGTCATGCTGATGGTCAAGGCCGGCAAGCCGGTGGATGAATTCATCGCCCAGCTGGTACCCCTGCTCGATCCCGGCGACATCATCATCGACGGCGGCAACTCCCATTTTCCCGATACCATCCGGCGGACAAAGACCCTGGAAAGCAAAGGCCTGCTTTTCATCGGAACCGGCGTTTCCGGCGGCGAAGAAGGCGCCCTGAAAGGCCCGAGCATGATGCCCGGCGGATCGCCGGCGGCCTGGCCCCACGTCAAAAACATCTTTCAGAAAATCTGTGCCAGGGTGGAAGACGGAGCGCCCTGCTGTGAGTGGGTGGGCAATGACGGCGCCGGCCATTTCGTCAAGATGGTGCACAATGGCATTGAATACGGCGACATGCAGTTGATCTGCGAAGCCTACCAGGTCATGAGCCAGGCGCTGGGCATGCCCCCAAAGGAAATGCACAAGGTGTTCAGGAAATGGAACCAGGGCGAACTGGACTCTTACCTGATTGAGATCACGGCGGACATCCTGGCCAAAACAGATCCGGAGACCGGCAGGCCCATGGTGGATGTCATCCTCGACACGGCCGGACAGAAAGGCACTGGAAAATGGACCAGCGAAGCCGCCCTGGACCTCGGGGTGCCGGCGCCGACTATCGCCGAAGCCGTTTTCGCGCGTTGTCTATCAGCCATCAAGGAAGAGCGCGTTGCCGCCGCCAAACACCTGCCGGCGCCGAAGACCAGGTTCCGCGGCAACCGGAAAGTTTTTGTCGAGGCAATTCGCCGGGCGCTGTATGCCGCCAAAATCTGCTCCTATGCCCAGGGCTATGCCCTGATGGCCGCCGCCGCCCGGGAGAATAACTGGGACCTTCATTTCGGAGAAATTGCCTTGATGTGGCGGGGCGGATGCATCATCCGCGCCCGGTTCCTCGGCAAGATCAAGGAGGCCTTCGATCGCCGCCCGGATCTGCCGAACCTGATGCTGGACCGGTATTTCACCGGCGTTCTCAAGAAGAACCAGGACAGTCTGCGGAAAGTTGTCATCGAAGCCTCGCGCCTGGGGATTCCCATGCCCGCCTTCTGCTCGGCCCTAGCCTATTTCGACGGTTATCGCAGCGCGCGCCTGCCAGCCAACCTCCTGCAGGCCCAGCGCGATTATTTTGGGGCCCATACCTACGAGCGCGTGGACCGCAAACGCGGGGAAATGTTCCACACGGAGTGGCTGGCATAGCACAAAGGAGCAACATGAGCAAGTCATCGGTGTTCACCACCAAGAATGATTTAACAGGGCTTCAACCGAAACATGAGACCTTTGTCGGCATCGATTCCGACGGTTGCGTGTTCGACACGATGGAAATCAAGCAGAAGAAATGCTTTCATAAACTGATCGTTTCGAACTGGCGCCTGGAACCGATCGAAAAGTACCTCCGCGAAGCCGCCGAGTTCGTCAACCTGTATTCCAAGCATCGCGGAAAAAACAGGTTTCCCTGCCTGGTGTTATCGATCGATCTTCTCCGCGACCGTCCCGAAGTCATGGCCAGCGGCGTCAGCCTGCCGGAGTTCAAAGCCCTAAAAAAATTCATTGAATCCGGCCTGCCCCTGGGTAACCCGGCCCTGGAAAAGCTGGTCAACGAGACCGCAGACCAGGAACTGGCATCCGTTCTGGCCTGGAGCAAGGCCGTTAACAAGGAGATCGAGAAAACGGTGACCAACGTGCCTCCCTACGCGTGGGTGCTGGACAGCTTGCAGAAGATCAAGGCGAACTCCGACGCCATCTGCGTTTCGCAGACGCCGACCGAAGCCTTGATCCGGGAATGGCAGCAGCATGACCTGATGGGATACGTCAAGGTGATCGCGGGCCAGGAACTGGGCACCAAGACAGAGCACATCCAGATGGCCACCCGCGGACGTTACCAGCCCGACAACATCCTGATGATCGGCGACGCTCCGGGCGATTTCATCGCGGCCAAAGGAAACAAGGCACATTTCTATCCCATCAATCCGGGACATGAACCCGAGTCCTGGGAACGGTTTTACCGGGAAGCCTATGATAAATTCCTACGGCACGAATACGGGGGCAAATACGAAGCCGACCTGGTGACCGAGTTTGAACAACTCCTGCCTGAAACACCCCCCTGGAAAAACACACCATGAAAAAAGCCGGCTTCATTGACATTCAGTCCAACGGATACAAGGGCATTGATTTCTCTTCGGAAACTCTGACGCTGGATCAAATCCGGACCGCCACGCGGGAACTGGTCAAGGATGGAACCATTGCCTATTGCGCTACCCTCATCACGCAACCCATTGACGGATTTCGCCGCAACCTGGCGCTCATGGCGGAAGCCATGCGAGATCCGGAATGCTCGCGCCATATCCTGGGCATCCACATCGAAGGCCCATTTATATCGCCGGAGGAAGGCGCCCGCGGCGCCCATCCGACAGCGTGCATCATTCCGCCCTCCGTAGATGTCTTCCGTCAAATGCAGGAATGGGCGGACAACAAAGTCATTCTGCTGACACTCGCCCCGGAAGTGGAAGGCGCGACAGCGCTAATCCGTTACGCATCCGAGCACGGCACGGTGGTGGCGCTCGGCCATCACCTGGCGGATGATGCCGCGCTGGAGCAGGCGGTGCAGGCCGGCGCCAGGGCCTGTACCCATCTGGGCAACGGCATGCCGAACATGATCAATCGCCATCAAAACCCGCTCTGGTGGCAACTGGCATGCGACAACCTGACCGGAACTTTTATCACCGACGGGCATCATCTGCCGGCCGATTTCATCAAAGTCGCCTGTCGCGCCAAAACAACGAATCATTTCATCGTGGTCAGCGATCAATCCAGCTTGGCGGGCTTGCCACCGGGCACGTATGAATTTCACGGCTCGAAAGTAGTGCTGGCACCCACGGGCCGAATCAGCTTAGGCGATACCCCTTACCTCGCCGGATCATCCGCCACCATGCTTCAATGCATGAATCACCTGGCTTCGCTGGAAATTCTTTCCGAAGCCGAACTGTGGCAGGTGGGATACGAGAATCCGCTGGCGTTGCTCGGAATCAAAAGGCGACGTTTCCACGCCGTTAACGGACAGGCCTTCGAGTTCCGCGGAAACCGGTTCGAAATCACGTCAGCGTGACAACCACCAGCACTCTCAACCAATACGCCTTTCGAAAGACAATGACGAGAACGGCGGGTACCAGGCTGAGCAAAGATATGATCAATATTCCCCACATCGTTTTTCTCCGTAAATCGAACAGTGTTAACCTTAGAGCTTGTCCGTAACTAAGGAATCGGCTCATAGAGCCGATGCTACACCTCTGAAAAGCACAGACTTTTGCTGTAGCAGCCGCTCTATTAGCGGCTTTCGGACTATTTATGGATAAGCTCTTAGTTTATCCTGATTTTTTCGGCGGCGGGGTGCGCCCCAGGAGCTTGAGCACTTCCAGCATGTCGTTCCAGACATCCCACATGGCTGGCGGGTTACGCAGCAAATAGGAGGGATGGAAGGTCGGCATCAATGGAATGTTTTCGTACGTCAGCCATTTCCCGCGCAGGCGGGTGATGAAAATTTTTCCCTGCGCGGGGATCAAGCCCTCCAAGGCGGTCGCTCCCAGGGTCACAATTACCTTCGGCTTCAAGGCCGCAACTTGCGCCTTCAGGAACGGCAGGCAGGCTTCCATTTCATCCGGCAACGGCTTGCGGTTATCGGGTGGCCGGCATTTGACCACGTTGGCGATGAAGACATCTTCCCGCCGGTAACCCATCCGGATGATCAGGCGGGTCAGTAATTGCCCGGCCCGTCCGACAAACGCCAGTCCCTGGAGGTCTTCATCCGCGCCGGGCCCTTCTCCGACAAACAAGATCTCGGGTTGTGAATGCCCCTGGCCGGGAACCGTCTTTGTCCGTGTTTTATGGAGAACACATTTGGTACAGACAGCAATCTGTGACGCGATGCCCGCCAAGGCCGCCTTAACGTTAACGGCCGAATCGTTCGCCGCCACCGGGATACGCGTTTCGGGAACGACGGGTCCAGCAGGCGATTGCGCGTCGGATGGGGAACTGGTCATCAGCATGGGGCGCTCCGTCAATTCCCGGGACAGTTCTATTTCGGTCACACCGTCTTCCTTCAGGTTTTCGAGGTAACCGATAAGATCATCGATGATGCGACCGACAGGATCTGCGGGTGTTTCCATGACTACAGGGTAACTTCCTCAACCTCCTCTGGTTCCGGCGGAAGAAACGGCGCTTTCTTCAATTTGACGAACAAGGGACCGATTAGGACATAGATCAGACCCAAAGTCAGCATAATAAGCGCCGCCATGCTCGCCACGCCACGCTCGTGGTAAAACAGCAAGGCCACCAAGACCACGCAGGGGATAAAGACAATCATGAGTTTGCTGGGCTTCGGATAACGCACATTGGATACCTGCAAGGTGATCATGGCAATTACGCCGATAAGGAAAAAAACCCCGACCGGCCCCTGGCTCAGTCGGAAAAACTCGCCGAAGAACTTGGTTTCACTTAAGAAGACAAAGAGCGCCACCCATCCGGCGCTGGCCGTGATTGGCAATCCGCAGTACCCGGCCTGCCCGCGAAGCGGATCCTTGACCTTAAACCGCGCCAGGCGAATAACGCCGGACAGCACCACCATGGCGGTCATCAGGATCCGCCAGTCCACATGTCTCTGCAAGGACACTTGGTAAATCAAAATAGCCGGCGCCAGGCCGAAAGCCGTCATATCCACATAGGTATCGAGTTCTGCGCCAAAGGCGCTGGTTCCCTTCAATAATCTCGCCAGATTGCCGTCGAGCCCATCCAGAATTAACGCCAGCATGATTAATTGTGCCGAAAGGAGAAAATTTTCATGTCCCTCGAGGGCCAGCAGAATACTGAAAAAGCCGCACAACATCGCGGCCAGGGTAATAATCGTTGGAAGAATTTGGCGCCAGTTCATGAAAAAGTCTCCGCTGTTTCCTCTCAGGACTTGGGTCCCTTGGGTTTGATCGTTGCGACAACAGTCAGACCCGCCTTTACCCTATCACCTTTCCGGATCACAACATTCACATCGGATTTCGGCAGATACATATCCAGCCGGGACCCGAATTTCATCATGCCGATGCGCTCGCCCAGCGCCACATCCTGATTCAGCGTCAGCCAGTAAACCACCCGCCGCGCCACCGGGCCAACAATCTGATTGACCAGGCACCGGGTTTGCGGACCTTCAATCAGAATGGAATTGTGCTGATTGTAATCGGAGGACTTTTCCTGAAAGGTAAAGTAGCGCGCGCCCGGGTAATATTGGAGAAAAGTGATTGTGCCGGCAACCGGCGCCCGGTTCACATGGACATCAAAAAGGCTCAGAAAAATACTGATGCGCACTGTTTCCGTCTTCAAGAACGCATTTTCCGGCATCTCCTTGATGCTCATGACGACCCCATCGGCGCCGGCAACCACAACCGTCGTATCCGTTGACGGCGTCCGCTCGGGATCCCGGAAAAAATACAGCATGTAGCAGGCCGATACGATCGCCAGGATGAAACATAGGATCGCCGTCCGGCGCCACTTCACAAGACGGCAAACAATCCCCAATGCTCCAAAGATGACCAGGCATCCGATTAAAAACGGCAACACTTCTTTGACGATGGGAATGGGCATATTCTCCCTGCAAAATGATTCATGCCGCCATGAATCCGAACACCGGGTTTAATAGTTAGCTACCTTCTCAATATCCAGTCGGCATTGTCAAGTCGCGATTTTACTCCGCAGGATGTTGGACCATCCCCCAGACGACAATGGCCTTGCGCGGACGCGCCGGACACTGGCTCTGGCAGGCGCCGCATCCCCGGCAGACGGCTTGATTCACCTCCGGACAAGGAACACCCTGATTCTCCAGCGACCGAATCGCCAGATAGGGACAAAACTCGGCGCACAGCAGGCAATACTGCTGTTGCGACCAGGCAAGACAGCGGCTCCGGTCAATCCGCGCATTTCCCAGCGAGAGACACCGTTTTTCCTCCAGGGTCAGGCGCCGAATCGCCCCCGTGGGACAGACCTGGGTGCACCGGTTACACCACTCGTCGCAGTAATCCCGACCGTAGTTTACCACAGGGGTCAGCAGACCTCCCAAACCGCTTCCACCAAGGTCGGGAACCAGAATACGCTCGGGACAGACTTGGATGCAGTTACCGCAGCGCACACACAGTCCCGGAAAACGGCTTTCATCCACAACACCCGGCGGCCGAAGCGGTTGAACAGAATTCCGGGTTCGGAGTCTCCGCGTCAACCATCCCGCCGCTCCGCCGCACAAGGCCATTAAAAAAATCCGACGGCCGGATTTTATGCTCCGCCATGGTTCCACCTGGGTATCGGAACGAGCCATCCAGTCTTGCCCCCCCCCGGGGAGTACCTTCGAACTACTGCGTAGCAAAGCCCGAATCCGTCGGCCGGCCCCTCCCAGCATGGCCTGCAGGGCGCCCAACGGACACAGGCGCTCGCACCAGATATGAGGCCGATAGATCGTGAGAAGAAGCACGCAACCGAATCCGATCGCCGGCAACACGTCTCCCCAAGATCGAGGCATAGGCCGCCATACGCCGGCAAAACCGTTGAATAACGCCAGGGGATCCATCCATAAAAACCAGGCATATCCTGCCGCGGCAGTCCCCGCGCCAAACACCACCAGCCAACGACCGAGTGCAGGAACCTGATGATACGCATCCCGGTTCCTGCGGTTGAGATTACCCAGCACATCCAGAACCAGACCGACGGGACACAGGCGGCGGCAGAACCAGCGTCCTTTAACCAACGCCAGCAACACCAGTGGCAGGGCCAACCACGAGACCCATGAGACATGCCGGGCAGCGAGGGCAGACCCCAGAGCAACCCAAGGACTGGCCGCCGGCAGGATCACCGCCACTGACGGCCATGGCAGAACCTGCAACCCGAGAATGGCCGCCATGACCGCAATAATGATCCGGATGAGTAATTTCATGCGGGGCACTGGATGAAAGAGCGTTTAGATTTGATATGATTCTGACAAAACCAACGCTAATCGCAATCTTTTTTTGGCGTATCGAATAAGTCTGGACAAACCGGAGCAGGCGTGTCATTCTTTTACAAGAATTTTCGATCATTCGCGGAACCGATCCGCAACCGGAAACATTGTCGGATTGCCACACGCAGTGCGGTGAGTAGCGCGAATCCTGCATCAATCAGCATCATCAGGCGATCAGGCATGCCGGATCGAGCCCAGGGGGTTCCGGTTTTTGCAGACGCGTTGATCAACCAGAGTTTCTACAGGCATGAGCTTTCGACTGACCATTGACATTGATCGCTGCAAGGGCTGTGAACTGTGCATCGAGGTTTGCCCCCGTCATACCCTGGCTATGTCTGCAACCTTGAACACGAGCGGGGTTCATTTTCCGCAGATAAACCCGGCACATGACTGCCTGGGGTGCCGCCAGTGCGCAATTCTGTGCCCGGAGGCGGCCCTAGAAATTGAAAAAATCACGGAACGTCCGCCATCCCGGATCGCAACTCGACGTACCCGGAAGTCTCGGACCACTTAACAGGATAAGATCATGGCCCAACAGAAACCCATATCTCCCCGCGTGCTCATGATGGGCAACGAAGCGGTGGGCGAAGGCGCTATCCGCGCCGGATGCCAATGTTACTTCGGCTACCCGATTACACCGCAAAACGAATTGACAGCGTACATGGCGAAACACATGCTTGAACACGGACGAGTGTTCATTCAATCGGAGAGCGAACTGGCGGCCATCAGTATGGTATTCGGCGCCGCGGCCGCCGGCGCGCGGGCCATGACAAGTTCCTCATCTCCCGGCATCAGCCTCAAACAGGAAGGCATTTCCTACCTGGCAGGCGCCAGATTACCGGCGGTGATCGTCAATGTCCAGCGCGGCGGACCGGGCCTGGGCGGGATTGATCCGTCGCAATGCGATTATTTTCAGGCAGTCAAGGGAGGCGGTCATGGGGATTATCATTGCATCGTCCTTGCGCCGGCCTCGGTCCAGGATATGCACGATATGACCGTGGAAGCATTTCGCCTGGCAGACCGTTATCGAACACCGGTCATGGTTCTGGCCGATGGACGCCTGGGACAAATGATGGAACCGATTACCCTTTATGCCGCGCCCCCGCCTCCAGTTCCGGCCAAGCCATGGGCCTTGACGGGCGCAACAAAGCGCGAGGCGCGAAATATTCGTTCATTGTTCATGGCTGAAGGCGGTTTGGAAAAACACAATATCATCCTCCAGGAAGTTTATCAGCAGATCAAGCGCACGGAACCACGGAGCGAAGAGATCCTGACGGAGAATTGCGACTATGCGATTGCGGCCTGGGGTACCTGTGCGCGAATCGCCAAAGAAGTGATTCAAAAGGCACGCGCCCAGGGCCTGCGAGCCGGGCTCTTCCGCCCGATCACGCTCTGGCCTTTCCCCTCGGAATCGCTTTTGGCGCTTGCCGGCAAAGTCAAAGCTCTGCTGGTGGTTGAAATGAATGCCGGGCAGATGCTTGAAGATGTTCAACTGGCCGTGAAGGACCGTGTCCCCGTGCATTTCAGCGGATATCCAGGAGGCCGGGTTCCCACGACATCAAATATGTTATCGGCGCTGACCCTTATGGCGCAGCAATTCCGAGGCCTATGAACACGAAAAAAAACCATCCCGCGCGGCGCAGTAAAAAACAGATGCTGTATCAGCGTCCAAAATCGCTGACCAACGTGCCCATGCACTACTGCGCCGGTTGCGGCCACAGTCTGATTCACAAGGTGCTGGCGGAACTGATGGACGAACTCGGCATTCGGGAGCGAACGATCGGCGTGGCGCCGGTGGGATGCGCCGTACTGGCCTATTTCTATCTAAAATGCGATATTTCCGAAGCAGCTCACGGCCGGGCCGCGGCCGTCGCCACCGGCATAAAACGCGCGTTGCCAGATCGCATTGTTTTTTCCTATCAAGGCGACGGCGACCTGGCAGCCATTGGCATGGCAGAAACGGTCCACGCCGCCAATCGCGGAGAGAATATTACCGTCATTTTCGTCAACAACACGGTCTATGGCATGACGGGAGGCCAGATGGCGCCCACCACCCTTGTGGGGCAGATCACACCCACCTGCCCCAAGGGACGGGATCCGCTGACCATGGGGCCGCCAATCCGGGTCTGTGAATTACTGAATACGCTGGATCGGCCCTATTATATTGAACGGGTCGCCCTGGACGGTCCCCAAGGCGTTCTGGCCGCCAAGCGGGCATTGCGGACAGCCCTCACGGCCCAGATTGACAACAAAGGATATACTTTCGTGGAAGTGTTGTCCCCCTGCCCCACGTATTTCCGGCTCTCTCCGATAGAGTCCTTGCGTTTCGTAAAGGAGTCCATGGTCCCCGTATTTCCAGTCGGGGTATTCCGCAAAGAAGGAGTTGCCATCCATGCTTGAACGCATCCTGATCGCGGGATCCGGCGGCCAGGGGATTCTCCTGATTGGCAAAATGCTGGCCCAGCTGGCCATCGGCAAAGTGCCGTATCTCACCTTCTTCCCGTCCTATGGCGCGGAAGTGCGCGGCGGCACTTCGAATTGCCAGGTCATTCTCTCGTCGCATGAAATCGCCTCCCCCCTGGCGGAGGAGTTTGATTCGCTGATGATCATGAATCAGCAAAGCGCGCCGCGGTTTCTGCCGGGACTGTCCCCGACCGGCCTGGCCGTCATCAACCAGTCGCTCTGCCGCCTGGCTCACGATAAGCGATTTATCATGATCCGGGCCACGGACATTGCCGATCATCTGGGCAATGCGCGCGCCGCGAATTTTGTGATGCTGGGCGCCTGGCTGGCGCACAAACCGCTGATTCCGGTTCCTGACGTCGAGCAGTGGATCGCCGAAAGTTTCACCGGCGCAAAGCCGGCCGTCATTGAAGCCAACCTCAAGGCATTTCAGGCAGGACTGAAACACAAATCTTAGACCCAGGCATCCCTATCAGCAGACCTGCCCCGATCAAGAAAGAACCGGCGGACGCAATGCCGCAACCGCGGCCCGGCGCACAGCGGGGATCAGTTTGGCGCTTACGCTGACGATCCGAATGCCCAGACTGATCAACTTGCCGATATAAGCGGGATCTCCAGCCAGCTCGCCACATACGGAAAGCGGCCGGCCCTGTTCCTCCGCCGCGCGAACCATGTCCGCCAGCAACCGCCAGAACACTTGCCGATCCGGGGTGAAGTCATAAGAGACCCGTTCATTATTGCGATCCACTGCAAATAAATATTGAATCAAATCGTTGGTTCCGACACTGGCGAAATCGGCGCTGGCCAGCAATTCCCGGGCCTGCAGACAGGCCGAGGGCACCTCGAACATGACGCCGTGAGAAATCCGGCCCGCTTCAATATCGCGCGTCGCCTGTTGGAACATTTTTTTTAATGCCAGAAACTGTTCCATATCGATAATCATCGGGTAGAGCACCTGCACGGGCCCCAGTTGCGAGGCGCGCGTCAGCGCGCGCGCCTGAGCCGCCAGCAAGTCCGGATGGGCCAGAAGAAAGCGGCTACCGCGGAATCCCAGGTAGGGGTTCTGTTCCGGCGGAATCTCAAAATATGGCGCTGCCTTGTCCCCGCCGACATCGAGCAGACGGACGGTAACCGGCTTGCCGTTCATTGCCTTGACCACGGCGGTGATTTTTTCGAACTGCTCGTCTTCATTCAGCAAATGCCCCGCGGAAAAGAATTCGAATTCAGTTCTGTACAGGCCTATCCCTTCTGCCAGCATGGCATTGGCCTCGGCGACATCCGCGGCGGTCGTTATGTTGGCCATGACCTGCAATCCCGGGACCGGCGTAATGGCCATCGCTCCCGATTCCGGGGGCGGCTGCACCGCCGGCATCGCCTGGACGGTGGTCTCGGAGGGCCAGACGATCACTTCACCCGTATTGCCGTTGATCAACACTTCGGTTCCGCAACTGATGGCGCCGTGAATACCCTTGATGCCGGTCACGGCAGGAATGCCCAAAGCGCGCGCCAGGATGGCGGCATGCGAAGTTTTTCCGCCCCGTTCGGTCACAAATCCACGGGTATGTTCAGTATCCAAAGCAAGCGTCAGCGTGGGCGTCAGCTCATCGGCAACAATGATCCGGTTGCGTCCCTTCTGACAATGGGGCTGACCGGCGCACTGCAACGCGGGATTAATATTTCCGAGAATGTCCAGCAGGCGCCGCTTGATTTCGCCGATATCCGAAGCCCGATCTTTGATATATTCATTGTCCACTTCCAACAAGCGGGACTCATACGCTTCCAACACGGACGTCACGACCGCCTCGGCATTGGCGTTTTTAGCCTGGACCGTCTCCAGCATCCGCTGTTTCAAGGCGGGATCCTGCAGAATCTGTGCTTGGGCTGAAAAGATTTCCGCCTCCGCTTTGCCCACGCGGGAGGCCACATCCTGGCGCAATGCCTCCAGTTGCGTCACCGCCAGATCCATTGCCCGCAGAATGCGGTTCCGTTCCCGTTCCATGCCTTCACCGCTCACCCGATACACGGGCAAATTGGCATGGCGCCCCTCATTAAAGAGGCAGACTTTTGCCGCTACCACCCCTGCACTGATCGGGATACCCTGGAGCCGGATTTCTTCTCTGTAATTGATATTCATGATGTCCTTTTCAACCTCCTGGAGCGCCACAGAAGATAAATGGCCGGATAAACAAGCAGTTCCAAAATAAAAGAGGTGAATAAACCGCCAACCATCGGGGCGGCAACCCGCTTCATCACGTCAGCCCCCGTACCCAGCGACCACATGATAGGCATGAGACCCATCGAGGCCGCAGCAACGGTCATCATCTTCGGCCGAATTCGTTTAACCGCGCCATGAATGATGGCTTCGTGCAGGTCCGAAATATTTTGCAGACGGCCCTTCCGTTTCGCCTCCTCATACGACAGATCCAGGAACAGAAGCATGAACACACCGGTCTCCGCATCCAGCCCCATCAACGCAATCATCCCCACCCACGCGGCAATGGAGATATTATAGCCCAGAACATACATCAGCCACACGGCGCCGACTATTGAGAAGGGCACGGCCAGCATAACGATCATAGCTTTGAACGCCGACTTGGTGTTCATATACAGCAGGAGGAAAATGAGCAGGATGGTTATGGGAACGATGATCTTCAACCGTTCGCGCACGCGCAGCATGTTCTCGTATTGGCCGCTCC
This sequence comes from Verrucomicrobiota bacterium, assembly GCA_018898455.1. Taxonomy (GTDB): domain Bacteria; phylum Verrucomicrobiota; class Kiritimatiellia; order JAAZAB01; family JAAZAB01; genus JAHIJO01. The sequence goes on from JAHIJO010000005.1 coordinate 68,651, forward strand.
AGACCAGGGTGTAACCGGTGGGCAGCTTCAATTCTTTGGCTACGGCCTGTTTGGCCTCTTCGACGTAGCCGCCGACGTCGCGGCCGGTGAGGTCAACGTAAACGTAGCCGGCGAGCATGCCGTTTTCGTTGCGGATCATGGCCGGACCGTTAACCAAGCGGATATCGGCCACCTCAATGATCGGCACCTGTACACCGTTGCGTGTGGTGACGAGTACGCGTTCGAACTGGTCAAGGTCGGCCCGCAGGTCCCGCGGGTACCGGAGGTTGATGGTGTAGCGCGCGCGGCCTTCAATGGTGGTGGAGATGGTTTCCCCTCCGATGGCCGTCATGATGACCGTATGCAAGTCGTCCAGGGTCAGCCCGTAACGGGCCAGCGCCTCGCGTTTCGGTACGAAATCCACGAAGAACCCGCCGGCGGCACGTTCGGCGTAAATACTGCGTGTGCCGGGCACTTTACGGAGGATCGTTTCAATCCGCTCACCGATACTCTGGATCGTGTCAAGGTTCGCGCCGAAAACCTTGATGCCGACGGGAGTGCGCACACCCGTGGAAAGCATGTCGATGCGGCCTTTGATCGGCATGGTCCAGGCGTTGACGTTGCCGGGAATTTGCAGGGCGCGATCCATCTCGTTGATCAATTCCTCCCATGAAATGTGAGCCGGCCATATCTGGCCAAAGACGGCCGCCAGCGGCTTCGGCGCCCAGGAGGAATACCAGCGGTGTTTGACGCGCCACTCGCCCGGCGGCTTGAGCACCACGGTCGTCTCCATCATGGAGAACGGCGCCGGATCGGTAGAAGTGTCGGCGCGTCCGGCTTTACCGAACACGGAGACCACTTCCGGGAAGGCCTTCAGGATGCGGTCCTCAATTTCCATGAGCCGTTGCGCTTCGGTGACGGAAATGCCAGGCAAGGTGGTGGGCATGTAGAGAATCACGCCTTCATTCAGCGGCGGCATGAATTCGTGGCCCAGTTTCAGGTAGACCGGCACCGCCGAGGCCATGATCAAGACCGCCAGCGCGACGGTGAGTTTCGGATGGCGCAACACCCAACGGCAGGGCCGTTCGTACAACGCAAACAGCACACGGCTGACGGGATGTTTTTCCTCAGGATAGTATTTGCCGACAGTGATGCCGTTGACGATCCACGCCAGCCAGCGAGGGCGGAAATGAAACGGGTCCATGCGCGCAAACAGCATACGCACGGCGGGATCGAGCGTGATCGCCAGCAGGGCCGCCAGCGCAATGGCCAGGGTCTTGGTGTAGGCCAGCGGCTTGAACAACCGTCCCTCCTGCTCGATGAGCGTAAAAACCGGCAGGAACGCTACCGCAATCACCAGTAGTGAAAAGAACACCGAAGGGCCGACTTCCATGAGGGCCTCCAGCCTGATTTTGTGGAAATCGCCGTGGCGGCCCTCCTCCTGCCAGCGTTCAAGTTTTTTGTAGGCGTTTTCCACCTCCACGATGGCGCCATCCACCAGCACGCCGATTGAAACGGCGATACCGGCCAGGCTCATAATGTTGGAAGTAATGCCCATCATGTACATGGGGATAAAGACCAGCACGACGGAGATGGGGATCGTAATGATCGGCACGATGGCCGAGGGCATGTGCCAGAGGAAAAACAGGATTACCAGGCTAACGATAATCATCGTCAGGATTAGTTCGTGTTTGAGATTGTCAATGGATTCCCGGATCAACCCCGAACGGTCATAGGTGGTGACGATCTCAACGCCTTCGGGCAGTGACGGTTTCAACTCATCCAGTTTGGCTTTTACACGCTTAATCACATTCAGCGCATTCTCGCCGTGGCGCATAACGACAATCGCGCCGACCGTATCGCCCTTGCCATCCAGATCCGCTATGCCGCGGCGGATTTGCGGGCCGAGCTGGATGTCGGCCACATCGCGCAAGAGCACCGGCGTGCCTTTCAGGTCGGTCTTTACGACCGCCTTGCCAAGCGCCTCGATGTCCTGCACGTAACCGCGGCCCCGCACCATGTACTCGCGTCCGCTCCATTCAATCAACCGGCCGCCAACCTCGTTATTGCTCTTGCGGATCGCCTCGACGAGTTCCATCACCGACAAGCCGTAGTTCTGCAGGCGGTTTGGATCAATTGTCACCTGATACTGTTTCTGGAAGCCGCCAATCCCGGCCACCTCGGCGACGCCAGGAACGCTCTGAATGGCGTAGCGCAAATTCCAGTCCTGGAAACTGCGCAATTCGGCCAGGTTGTGTTTGCCGCTCTTATCCACCAGCGCGTATTGAAAAATCCAGCCGACACCCGTGGCATCGGGACCGAGTTCGGGCGTTACACCGGACGGCAGGGCGCCGCTGATTTTCTGCATGTATTCCAACACGCGCGAGCGCGCCCAGTAAATGTCCGTGCCGTCTTGAAAAATGACGTACACATACGAGAACCCGAAATCCGAGAACCCGCGAATTGCCTTTACCTTCGGCGCACCCAGCAACGCGGTGACAATCGGATATGTGACCTGGTCCTCAATAATGTCCGGACTGCGGTCCCACTTGGTATAGACGATCACCTGCGTGTCCGAAAGGTCCGGGATCGCATCCAGGCGGATCTGTTTCAGCGTGTAGATGGAATACGCCACCGCCGCGGCCACCAGGCCGATGACCAGCAGACGGTTATGCGCGCTGAACTCGATGATTTTCTTGATCATGGCTTATTTCTCAGTCAGCGATTCGAGTGCGGCTCGCATCGAAGATTCCGAGTCCACGAGAAAATTGGCCGAGGTGACGACCTTGTCGCCGGCATTGAGGCCGGACACCACTTCGTAATGACCATCGCCACGCGTGCCCAGCTTGATCTCGGTAGGGATGAGTTTGCCGTCGGCGCCCTCACGGAAAACGTAGTTACGCAGGCCGGTGCGCATGACCGCCTGTTCGGGAACAACCAGCCGTTCGCCCAGTTCGTAGCGCAGATGCGCGTTGGCGTACATTTCGGGTTTGAGCGCCACATCGGGATTGTCAATCTCCAGGCGCGCCCGCAACGTACGGGTCTCAGGATCGAGCGTCGGCGTGATGAAACTGACCGTGCCTTTGAAAACTTTGTCGGGCCAATAGGGCAACGTGATTTCCACCGCCATGCCGGTCTTTACGTACGGCAGATCGGATTCGTAGATGTCGGCATCGCCCCAGACACGGGTCAGATCGCCCACCACCATCAACGGCTCGCCGGACATGATCTTCTGACCGGCTAACACATTCTTTTCGGTCACGTAGCCGCCGGCCGGGGCATACAACGTCAGGGTTTTCTCCACCTGCCCGGTTTTCTCCAAACGCGCGATCTGCTCGTCGCTGATGTCCCAGAGTTGGAGACGCTGACGCGCTGAAGCAAGTAACGCCCTGGCGCCGACAGCGGCATCACCAGACGTGGTGGCGGATAATTTGCCTGCGGCCTGGACGACCGTCAGATATTCCTGTTGGGCGGAGACAAGTTGCGGACTGTAAATGGTCAGGAGCGGATCCCCCTTGCGCACTTCCTGCCCGGTGACCGAAACGAAGAGTTTTTCAACCCAGCCTTCTATCTTGGTAGTCACGCGATACAACCGCGTTTCGTCCGCCACAATGCGCGCCGATGTGCGCAGGTGCCGCGAGAGGACACGTTTCTCAACCGTGCCCAGGGTAAGCCCCATGCGCTGGCGGGTTTCCGGCGTGATGGACACCGCCGCCAGTCCAGGCACCCCCGCCTTGCCCCCCGGCGTTACTTCAAACGCTTCCATCTCCATGCCCATCGAATCCTTGCCGGGCTTGTCGCTGACCTCGTTGGGTTTCATGGTAGAACGATACATGATCTTCTTGTCCGCCATGGCGGATGCTGGCGCGATGGCAGGATCTTTCTTTGCCTCCTCGATCGGCACCAGCCGCATGCCGCAAATCGGGCAATCGCCCGGTTTGTCCGATACCACGGTCGGGTGCATCGGGCAGTGATATTTGGCGCTCTTCGCCGCATTGTGTTGGTGCGGGCTTTTGCCGCAGCCGACCGACAAAAACGCCACACCGGCGGCAAACGCCACAACGATGAGGACAATGCCCACTCCCCAACGAGCGCGACCGTTCTTCAATATTTCCACGAATTTCATCATTATCTCTTCCTTCTCAATGTGTCATTTCTTCTTGCCGGGCGTTTTGCCTTCCAGTCCACCCCCGACATCATACATTCCGATACAGCAGCCAATCTCGCCTAACGTAATTTCGCGATCCGCCGCCGCGCGCTCGGCCATCAGCCTGAATTCAAGCAGGGTGCGTTGGGCGTCAATGAGAGTCATGAAATCGGTCTTTCCGGACGCAAATTCCTGTTTCGCCACCTCCAGCGCCTGTGTAGCCTTTGGAATTAACGAGGTAGTGAAGAGGGCGATCCTTCGCTCGGCGTCACGAAACTTGAAGATTGCCATGCTCAGCTCGGCCTTGAGCATGTTCCGCCTGTCGTCTCTGGCATTGACCGCCGCTCGGATCATGGCGCCGGCTTCCCTGATCTCGGCGCGATATTTACCCCACCAGACCGGCACGGTGATGCCGGCCATGATGCCCACATCGGACTCGTCGCCTTTCCCATCCATTCCCGGCATAACCATCCAGCTTGCTCCAAGCATTAAATCCGGCAGAAAACTCCGGTGCGCCAACTTCTCCCGATAGACCGCGGCGGTAATTATCGAGTCCGCCGCCTTCAGTTCCGGGTTTAGATCCGCGAGCATGCCGGCAAGAACAGCCTCATTAATAATCGCGCGACCGGAGGAAGACACCTTCGGCCATGGAAGCGCGGCGCGGGCCGGAAGATTGAGCAAGGCAACAAGGAGGGCCGATTTTGAGCCGCGCTCGTCCCGCAATGAGGCCAGTTCGTTGGCAACCCGGTCTATTTCCACCTGCGCCTTGATAAGGTCGGAAAAAGGCGCCAGGCCGGCCTGGTAACGGGTTGTCACAACCTTCTCTATATCCACGAGCAGTTGGAAGTCCTCATCGGTTACCTCGGTTGCGCGGAGCAGGTAATGATACTCGTAGAATGCCTTGACCACGCGATCGAACAGCTCAAACCGCTCAGCCTCAAAGGCGTGCATGGCCGCCTCTGCTTCAGACGCGACCCGTTTGTCGCGCAGATTCAACTTGCCGAATGCCGGGAACACCTGCGTCAAGCTCGCCTGGTACCGCGTTTGTCTCTGTTCGATGAAGTATTCGAACGACAGCGTCGGATCGTCCAGGGAGCGCGCCTGCGGAATACGTTCCAGTGCCGCTTTCCAGCGGTCGAATGCCGCGCGTAATCCGGGACTATGCGCAAAGGCATACTGGAGATAATCGTCAAACGTTGAATTCCCGTCAAACCGCGCTGTGGCATCCGTCGTGTCCGGCGCTTCATAGACGGCGTCATATGTTTCACGATACTTGGCGTGTAGAATCTTCTCGGGCAGCGAGGCGCAACCGGCCAGGCCGAGTCCGCAGGCCAGCGCTGACACAAGACAGAATAATTTGATCAGACGCATTATAAATCACATTTTCCAGCCGATATTTGCGCCGGCTACACCCTCCGGCAGCGGGGCGATCTCCGCCACCTGGCGGCAGATCATCAATGACAGCCTCCGGCGTCTTTGTGTTCGGCCTTGGGCGCCGTTTGAGCGCCGGTGTCCTTCGGCGCTTCCTTCTTTTCCGTGTCCGCCGCTGCTGGCACGGGTTCCGGGACGACGCCTTCCGCTTCCAGCTTCTTCAGATACGTACCAGGATCTTTTTTGAACTGTGGGATACACCCCGCGCAACAGAAATACACACGCTTGCCATTGTAATCGGTATACACTTTTTTGTCTATCTTGCCGCCCATAACCGGACAGGTGATTTGCACCTTTTCTAATGATAACCCGCCAGACTCAATCTCGCGAATATATTTTGCGGGATCCTTCTTAACGGTCTCGATGCAGTCTTTACAGCATACGTAGACACGTTTGCCGTCATATTCCACAAAGAGCGATTTGTCAATCTTTCCCTCCATCACCGGACATTTTATCTGTGGCTGGGGCTGTTCTTTCTCCGCCAGGGCGACTGTGCCCAAGAGGGCTGTGACTGCAATCATTCCAATAATAAGTATATACTTTCTCATCTTGTTCTCCAATCTGTTTGTGTTATCGGTATACTGTTTAGAACCGGCGCCGCGCACTGTAAAATTCGGCCCACCTTAAAATTTCAATGACTTCCGATATTTTCTGTTCCACCTCCCCTGAAAATAGCCGTTCCCGCTAAAAGCGGGATAAACAATAATGCTTACCATGCACGGCATGGTCGACTCTACCTTACGCCGCCTTCAGCACCAGCGTCCGTAAACGCAGCGCGTTGGCGACGACCGAAACCGAGCTGAAACTCATCGCGGCGGCGGCAATCATCGGGCTAAGCATAAGACCGAAGAACGGGTACAGAACACCGGCGGCTATGGGAATCCCTAGCGTGTTGTAGAGAAACGCGAAGAAGAGGTTCTGCCGGATATTCCGCATCACGGCGCGGCTGAGCCGAACCGCCTTGATAATTCCGCGCAAGTCTCCTTTGACCAGCGTGATGCCGGCGCTTTCCATGGCCACATCCGTGCCATTGCCCATCGCAATACCTACGTGGGCCTGGGCCAGTGCGGGAGCGTCGTTGATGCCGTCGCCGGCCATGGCCACGATACAGCCCTCCTGCTGAAGCTGTTTGACCACCGCATTCTTGCGTTCTGGCAGAACACCGGCTTCCGCGCGATCAAGGCCCAGTTTGTGCGCAACTGCTTCAGCCGTGGTGCGATTGTCCCCTGTGACCATGATGATCCGGATGCCCTCCTCGTGGAGCATACTAATCGCCTCCGGCGTGGAAGCCTTAATCGGATCGATAATCCCGAGCAGTCCGGCAGGCATGCCGTCAATGGCGACGAAAACCACCGTTTGGCCTTCGCGACGGAGCGCTTCAGCCCTGTCGGCAAAGTTTTGTTCGATATTGTTGCTGACGGTGACGTTATGCCCATCCACCACGCCGCTGACACCCTGACCGGTGACAGATTGAAAGTTACCGACATTAGCCAGCTTCAGCCCGCGCGCCTCAGCCCCGGCCACAATGGCCGCCGCCATCGGGTGTTCGCTGGCACGTTCGACGCTGGCGGCCAGGCGCAGGATTTCGGCTTCGTTCTCGGCCACAATGCTGACCAGTTTCGGCTTACCCTCGGTCAGCGTACCGGTTTTATCCACGATAAGAGTATCCACCTTCTCCATGATCTCCAGCGCCTCGGCGTTTTTGAACAGGATACCGGCGGCTGCGCCACGTCCGGCACCGACCATGATGGACATCGGCGTGGCCAAACCAAGCGCGCACGGGCAGGCAATGATCAGCACTGCCACGGCATTAACCAAGGCGTGGGCCATGCGCGGATCCGGTCCAAACAGGCCCCACACGGTGGCGGTGATCACCGCCACCGCCATGACTGCCGGAACAAACCACGATGCGACCGTATCCGCCAGCCGCTGGATCGGCGCACGGCTGCGTTGCGCTTCGGCAACCATCCGCACAATCTGCGCCAGCAGTGTCGCGCTGCCGACGCGTTCAGCGCACATCAGGAAACCGCCTGAGCCATTTATCGTCCCGCCCATGATCCGGTCGCCTTTATTCTTCTCCACGGGGATGGATTCCCCAGTGACCATTGACTCGTCCACCACACTGGCGCCTTCCAGCACGATGCCGTCCACGGGCACTTTTTCACCAGGTCGCACGCGCAGTTTGTCGCCTTTCGTCACGTCCTGTAAGGGAACATCCTGCTCCATGCCATCGTCACACACAATGCACGCGGTTCTGGGCGCAAGGCCAAGCAATTCCTTTATGGCGCTGGAGGTTCGGCTACGGGCGCGCAACTCCAACACTTGGCCAAGCAGGACAAGCGTGGTGATCACGGCCGCCGCTTCAAAGTAAACGGATACCTGTCCTTCCGGGCCGCGGAACGCCACGGGAAAAACCTCCGGAAACAACGTTGCCACCACGCTATACACATACGCCGTCCCCGTGCCGACGGCAATGAGCGTGAACATGTTCAGACTGCGGTTCACGATGGAAGCCCATCCCCGTCGGAAGAACGGCCAACCACCCCAGAACACCACGGGCATCGCCAACGCGAATTGAACCCAGTCGATCATGCGCGAGGTATGCATCGCATGGAAGGGCAAATACGGCACATGCGCTTTCATGGCGATCAGGAAGATGGGGACAGTGAGAAGCAGGCTCACCCAGAACCGCCGCGTCATTGCCCGCAGTTCTGGCGATTCTCCTGCCTCGACCGCCGCGTCAAACAGTTCGAGATCCATCCCGCAGAGCGGACAAGCGCCGCGGCCACTTTGTATAACCTGCGGATGCATAGGGCAGGTGTATCGGGCAGCGGGATGGTCGCGCGGCAGAGCGATTAATTGACGCGTCAGGAACTTCTCCGGTTCACCGCGGAATTTATCCAGACAGTGTGCGCTGCAGAACAGATAAGAATGACCGGCGTGTTCCAAAGTGCTCACCGCCTCGTTTGGGGTCACGGTCATTCCGCAGACGGGATCTCGCCGGTTTGTTTGATCGTTCACAGTTCGACACCCTCCATGAACTCCGTGGTTTTACATACAGCAGCCAGCGCCTCCACCTTTATGGCCCGAGTGCTCGTCCCCTTCAGGTTTGACCGCCTCGGGTTTTGCCGGCTGCTCCTTCCTGGCTGGGTCCTTTGCCGGCGCCTTGTCCAGCGTGATCCCGTCCTTCTCCATTTTGTTAATATACTTGGCAGGGTCCTTCTTGAATTCGGCCGGGCAGCCCTTGCAGCAGAAATAGACCCGCTTACCATCGGCGTCCGCGTAGATGTTTGTGTTAACCGCGCCCCCCATGATCGGACAAGTGGTCTGTGCCTTTTTAGCAACCGCCTGGCCGGCATCAGAATGAGCCTGGTCATCTTGCGCCAAAATATATCCGTTGCCTAACAAAATGACGGTCAATCCTGCGATTACAATTGTTTTCTTCATGATTCCTCTTCTCCTTGTAACTGATTCTTAGACTTCTCTCATTAACTCATAATACTTTCAGCGCCTTTTTTCTAATGACATCCACCGCCACTCGAATGACCCGAATGCCCTGTGTTTGACCGATCGTATGGCGATGGACTGTCGGATGTCGAGGCACACCCCGACATAAAAATAGCCAACAACACAATGAACATCAGATGCTTGACCGTCATGAATTCACCTTCCTTTCGACCTTTCGTTTTGTTTTTCCATTTTCGACAAATTCCGCCAGCGTTTTCCGCGCCTCAATCGGCACTCCGGACTTTTTGGGCCGCCTCAAAGCGTCCACCGCACATAGCACACGATCCACAAACGCACTCCGTGATCAACTCATCGAAACGCTTTTTCTGTTCCGGGTTCAGTAACGCGCGAACCCGCTGAATATGGTCCAGCGTGGCTAGTTCGCTTGCCTCATAGGCACGGCACATTTCCTCGACAATTATCCTCGCTTGAACGGTCCCATTGGTTTCATTACAGAGTGCCTGCCCCAAACGGGCGCGAACGGCACAGTGTCTCTGGCAGCAATCGGCCAGCTTGGCGTTCAAGGACCCGTGGAGTTTTGCAATCTCACGAGCTTGGGCTTCGTTAAGCCGCAGTTCCCGGCTCAGCAATGATATGTCATCCAGCCGGTCCGGCGAGGGTTGACATCGAGTACAGACTGCCCAACGCGTGAGGCCGTAGGACATGGCACCGATCACAATGGCGATCAGCACCGGGATGAGCCATCTTCTTTTCATCGGGCTCCTCCTGACACCATCGTAAGATACCCACCCGCCAATGTCTGGGCATGAAGCAAGGACGCGGTAGAGTACGGACCCGGGTGGGTATGAGGCGCGGAAAGAGCCAGCGAGACGCCGAACAGGAGTCCTGCGGTTGCAGCCATCGCAGGCACCCACGCCGGCTCAGCGGCCAGCCACCCGCGCAGGATTACCCAAAGACCGGGCGCGATGACCTCTTCAGCGGACGCAACGCGTATCCGGCGCCAGACACAGGACTCAAAATCTGAACGAGGATCAATGCCATGCCACTGTTGCAGTAGCGCTTTCAAACGCGCATCACCGGGATACGCAACGTTATGCTTGCTTCTCAATTTGATGTCAAACATTGACAAAGCTCCTTTACTATCAAGGTTCTAATAAGTGTAACGTCATATCTGCATGAAACCCTCGAAAATAGTTTTAACGCTTCCGCGGTGTGCGCCCCGCGGTTTAAGTCCCGGGCCGGACGCTCCCCGATAATATATATCCTCTTCCAGGTGTGCTCGTGGTTCGCATGGAAGTGCCGTGTTGCGGCGGGCTGACGGCGATCGTACGGGAGACGGTGCGCTAGAGCGGCCGCCAGGATATCCACGTAGAGGAAGTTCAGATAGGCTTGGATGGAACGATCAAAACGCAAACCCGGATTGAATAAGTGTTGAAGGTTACAGCCTGCGCACATAAATATGCGAAGCCAGTTCGTCGTCAACCGCAAACTGGCTCTTGCCGAGCTGAAACAGTATGGTCGGAAATCGTTGCAGCAGAACGATCTCCGTTTGAGGAAGCGCCCCCATGGCAATCAATTTCCGCAGCGCTTCCCGGTCGTGGGTGTGGAGATAAGCAATCACCGCGCTCCGGTTCACCTCGAGTTCCGGCAGCGGGACAATCAGCTTCGCCACGTGCTTCCGCGATTCCTTGCAGCAGCGTCCCTCGGGAATCGGCCGCCCATGCGGACAGGTTTTCGGATGGCCGAGGAGCGTGCAGATATTCTCATCAATACCCTTGTGGAGGAAATGCTCGAAGTTACAACTGGTTTCGTGAACAAGCCCCTTCTTGAAATCAAGCACATCCACCATCAGCCGTTCCGCCAGACGGTGACGGCGGATACATTGCCTGGCCGCCTCCGTGCCTTTCTCGGACAGAGCGATCTTGTCCTCCGTCATGCGGGTGTACCCGCCGCGGATCAACTCATAAAGCGCCTCTTCCCGTTTCACCAGCGTGACGTCGCATTTTTCTTTCTTCTTTTCGATAAGTTCAACCCAGAGCGTCTCAAGTATTTCTTCTGCTTTATCGGTCAATTTCACGGTTTGTTTCCTCTTTTGATTTGCCGAATATGCGCCGCAACCATTCCGGTTCGGCGGGTGTTTCAAAACCACACTTCGGGCATCGGATCAGGCGGCAAGCCTTGACCAGCGGACAACGGGCGCAATCCGATGTTCCCTCCTTCCCGTCAAACATAAGACCGCACAGCGCGCATTTCATAATGACACCCCGAGAGCGATGAGAACGAGATTAACCCCATATGCCACCAGAAAAGAAAAGAACAGGATAAACACCGATATGGCCGCGCCTGTTTTCCAGCCACGCTCTTTCACGTTCATCAGCAATTGAGCGATACAAGGCAGGAAGAGCGTCAACGCGACACAGGCCACAACGAGCTGAATGCCATTCAAAGCACCATGTTTGTTGAGATCGTAGAGGCCGGCGGCGCCGTAGTCCCTGCGGAAAAATCCGAAGAGGAAAATCCGGGCCGCCTCTTGCGGAAGTCCAATCAGCGCCACGGGCTTACGCAGAAGAGCGATGAGCAGGTCGAACAGCCCGGTCAATTGACCAAGCCAGATCAGCGCGCTGGCCAAAAGGAAAAGGGGTAGGACCTCACGGAAATACCATGCGACACGCGTGTAGGTTTTCATCAGCACATTCGACAGCTTGGGCATTCTGAGAGGGGGCACCTCGATATAGAATGACGCCTGCCGACCCGGCAAAATCCTGGCCGCCAGATAACCCACCAGGAGAAACACCAGCCCGACAAGCCCCGCCCAGATCAGCATTGCCCTGGGCCGGCCCGCCAGCAACGCCAGAATCACCCCCAGTTGAGCGGAGCACGGTACCGCCAGCGCAAGCAGAAGCGTGGCGATCACGCGTTCCCTTTTCGTCGGGAGTGTTCGGGTCACCATGGTGGCCATCGTGGCGCAGCCGAGTCCAAGGACCATCGGGATGACGGCGCGGCCGCTTAACCCGATTTTCTTGAATGTCCGGTCAATCAGCATCGCCAGGCGCGGCAGATACCCGGTGTCTTCGATAATGGCAAAAACAAGAAAAAAGAACGTCACCAGCGGGAGAATCAGCGCCACCGCATAGCGCAGACCCAACGTGAGCATGCCGAACTCACCGACGAAGAGGCCCCGCAAAGGCGCCCATGGTATTATCCGGGTAAAAATATTGATCAGGAAAGGGTTGATGTAGCCTTCAAACACGGTTCCCTCAAGGAAATTAACCACCGTCCCCGCGCCGAATTCGCCCACAAACTTGTATAACCCCAAGTAAAGGACACAAAGCATGATCGGAAATCCCGTCAGCGGATTCATCATCAGCCGGCTTAAGACTTCCCGAAAACCCGACGGCCTGGTTTCACTGGCGACGGCCAGCGACACAAGGCGGCAGGCCTCCTGCTTTTGCCTCACGGCAATCCGATACTCGATGGGCTCGGGCAGGCTCTTCCAGAGAGTCTCCACAACTGCCATGATCCTCCCAAACGCTTCGGGAACGCTGTGCCGGATCATCTCCATAATTTCCGCATCGTCTTTGAGAAGCAGCAACCCAAGCGCCCGCCGGGAAATGTGCGCGCTCTGCATGGGCGCCAGCAAAGCCGTGATCTCGTCCAGGACCTTCTCGATTGGTTCAGGATACTCCAGAAGATTGCGACTGGTGGCTTTCGGCGCCGCATAACAGCTGATGGCCGTTCTCAATTCGGCCACACCTTTACCCGTCGTGGCCACAGCCGGCACGACCGGAATGCCGAGCTGTTCCGCCAGGGCCGCAGCGTCAATCCGCACGCCGGCCTTCTCGGCCTCATCCATGATATTCAAGACCAGCAGTGTGGGAAGTTCCGCCTCCAGAAGCTGAAGCGTGAGCGGCACCAGCTGCTCCAGGTTCTTTGCATCCACCACGTGAATGACCACGTCAGAGCGTTCATTCACCAGTATTTGCCTGGCTACGCGCTCTTCCTCCGAGATGGGGTAGAAAGAGTACAGACCAGGGGTGTCGACGATATCCCATTCGATCGCGCCGATCACGGCTTTGCCCCGCAAGACCTCAACCGTGGTGCCCGGATAGTTCGAGACCGTCGCATAACTGCCGGAAAGCGCGTTAAACAACACACTTTTGCCGACGTTCGGACTTCCGACTATGATAAGTTTATTTGATTCGCGCAATTGTATTCGTCTCCTCTTTTCGGATAGCCGCGGTTTAAACGGCACGCATTCTTATTCAAAATAATATTCCCATGATCATTCGTGTCTGGAGATCATCGCTTTTTCCGTTCAATCCGCCAAGGGCGCCTATTGTTGCAAAGAATTTTTTCCTTGTTGCCCATGAGATCGTAGGCCCCGCATAATATTTTGCGTCAGTATAGCTTCCCTTGCTTTCTATCCCTATTCTCAGCTGCGGGATGATGTGATAGCTGATACCGGCCGCGAATGCATGCTCCGTCTTGCCGCCGGATTCCAACTCCTGTTTAATTACCTGGTTATAGGCAACGTTAAACTTCGCTATATCTTTAGCGAGGACGAGCTTCCCTTCCAGCACGTTCGGCTTTTCGAGATTATCATTTCGTATATATTCAAGGTACAGCAGGGTATCAACCGGCAGTTCATTCTTCTCCAGGAACCGATAGCGCGTTCTCAGCTTGAACCCGTCGTATTCAAACTTATTGGCCTCAGCCGTGTTAGACTGTATGAACATTTGATACATGCTTATGTCCAGGTTGTCCGTGATGCCGTATTCCAGTTCAAGCTGGTGTTTCCAGATGCTTTGGCTCGAATCATCTATCTTGGCCTGCTCTTCGGTCAGATAATATTCTATTTCAGCCGTGTCTTTGCGCATGGTTTGATAGTTATAGGTCCAGGCATAACTTTTCCAGTCGGCGTAACTGCGCGCCACAGGACCGAATGCCAGAACAAAAGCCGCGATTAACATAAGAGACTTTTTCATTTCAGCCCCCATTCTTTATGATATTGATTATCATTCTCATTAATACGATAAAAAAATTATTTCTTACAATTCCGACAGATGCCGTAGAGCTCCAGGCGGTGTCTTTGCGGGTAAAACCCATGCCGCTTGAACAGTTTCTCCTGCAAGCGTTCGATATCGGGTTCCACAACTTCTACGAATCGTCCGCATTTTGTACAGATAAGATGGTCGTGATGCCGGTGGCCATAGAGATGTTCATAGCGCGTGGTGCCGTTCTCAAGCTTCAACTCGCGGCCCAGACCGCAGGCACAAAGCAATTTAAGCGTCCGGTAAATTGTGGCAAATCCCAGGCGCGGGTATTTCTTTTGGACAATACGATAAAGCTCGTTTGCCGTCAGATGCCGGTTCAAGCTTAAGAAAACATCCAGGATCTCCTCCCGCTGGCGGCTGTATTTCAAGTCTTTGGCCGCGAGATAATCCTCAAGAATTCTTTTCTCCTGGTTGAGCGCCATAAATCTTTCCTCCCCTATTGATAATTAAAATCATTCTCATTTAGACGCTTTCCCGTAAAGATACACGTTTTTGCGAGTATGATTTAGCCGAGTTATGCGGCCAGATCAAGTAGTTGGATTGGTAAATCATGGGTTTTAACTTTCAATGCGGCAGACATGAAAGCATGCCCGCGGTGAGTG
>JAHIJO010000073.1 GCA_018898455.1 Verrucomicrobiota bacterium
CCGTAGGTTTCGACGCTATCCGCCAGCCGCTGCAAAAACCTTTTCCGATCATGATCATCGTTAAATATTTTCTGCCAAGGCATTTAAGAGTTGAATTTCCCGGCGCGATTTATCATGTGACTATTCGGGGTAATGCCCGGCAGAAAATATTTAACGATGATCATGATCGGAAAAGGTTTTTGCAGCGGCTGGCGGATAGCGTCGAAACCTACGGGGAGCGATTGTATCTGTTTTGTTTGATGAGCAATCATGTTCATCTGGTGGTGGAGACTCCGTCCGCCAATTTAAGAAAATTCATGCAGAGCCTGGAGACAGGCTATACCGTATATTACAATTTGCGGCATGATACCTGTGGCCACCTGTTCCAGGGACGGTATCGAGCGAAACTGGTGGAGGGGGATGAATACCTTTTGAAATTGAGCCGGTATGTACACTTGAACCCGATTTTTGTCGGATCCGCAAAGAGTTTTGAGTTAAAGGAGCGTATTGAGCGCCTGAGGAACTACCGGTGGAGCAGTTATCGGGGCTACATTGGGCAGGACAAGCCCCTGCCTTATGTGAAATATGGGGCGTTATTGGCGCAGACAGGGGTGAAGCCACGCCGCCAAGCATTGAATTATCGGCAATACGTGGAAGATGGCTTGGCTGGAAATGATGAGGAGTTCAATAAAATTCTTAAGGGGCCGACAATCGGTGGGGATGCGTTTTGCGCCCGTATCAGGGCCGCATGGCAAGATCTGGCCGGCAAGGTGGCGCAACCGGAAGATATCGATTTCCGGTATCGTTCACCGACATTGGAGAGCCAGACGGTGCTGGAGACTATCAGTCGGCACATGCGTATGCCAATGGGAGCGTTTCGGGAACGGCGGCGAAATTCCTTGCTTCGGCCGATGGCGGCACAGATGCTGTTGAAATATGCCGGGTTAACCAATCGGGCGACGGCGGTGTTGCTGAATTTACACTCAGGCGAAGCGGCGGGAATACAGGCGCGCAAGGCGCAGGCGGCGCAAAAGCAGGATAAACAAACCCAGTGTTTAATGGAAGCCATCGAGGGTGACTTGCGCCAGCATGTTAGCGGCCAGCGAAAATATTAATTTCTATTTTATGGTTTGACCCCGATTATGCTTACATGTTAGCGGCCAGCGAAAATATTAATTTCTATTTTATGGTTTGACCCCGATTATGCTTATCCTTGTCACAGGCGCAACGGGGGCGGTGGGGCCATGTGTCGTGCAGGCTTTATGCAAGGCGGGCCATGCTGTCCGCACGTTTTCCCTCGATAGGCCGTTATTCGGCGCATTCCCGCCAAGCGTGGACGAGCGCCTTGGCGATGTTACCGATCCGTCGGCGGTTCAATCCGCAATGCAGGGGATTGATGCTGTCGTGCATCTGGCGGCGCTCCTGCACATCGTCAATCCTCCGCCCAAACTGTGCGAAAAATATGAACGGATCAATGTCGGCGGCACGGCGACCGTAGTTGAGGTGGCGGTTAAAGCGGGTGTCAAACGGATAGTGTTAGCCAGCACGATTGCGGTATATGGTCCTTCAAACGGACAAATTCTCAATGAGGATTCGGTTCCCCAGCCTGATACCATTTATGCCCAGACCAAATTGGCCGCCGAAAAGATCGTCCTGAATGCCGGAAGCGCGGATGGTCAGCCGATTGGTACTGTCCTGCGTTTTGGCGCGGTATATGGCTCCAGGATCAAGGGCAACTACCAGCGGCTTCTGCGGTCCCTGGCGCGGGGCCGATTCATCCCGATTGGCGCCGGGCAAAACCGGCGCACATTGGTCTATGACAAGGATCTTGCCCGGGCGATTGTGCTTGCGGTTCAGCATCCGGCGGCTGCTGGAAAAATTTACAATGTTACCGATGGGCGCTTCCACACGCTGAATGAGATTATAGCGGCAATCTGTGAAGTTCTTGGACGCAAACCGCCGCGTTTTTCAATTCCGGTTGATCCGTCCCGTGCCGTGGCCGGCATGATTGAAGATGCCATGCGGCTGATTGGTCGTGATTCTCCCATCAGCCGGGCGATGATTGATACACGGAAGATATTGCCGTGGACGGTAAGCGCCTTCAGTATG
Organism: Verrucomicrobiota bacterium; assembly: GCA_018898455.1. GTDB lineage: Bacteria > Verrucomicrobiota > Kiritimatiellia > JAAZAB01 > JAAZAB01 > JAHIJO01. The sequence goes on from JAHIJO010000073.1 coordinate 2,089, forward strand.
AATTGGGATTTGTTCCGCAATATGATCTGGATGCCGGGTGGCGGCATCTAAATTATATGCTTTACATGCATTATGTTTGTGATGCATAGTATATCTTATGAATAAGTTTTGGAATAGGGAAGATGAGCAAGCGCGCCTGCGCGCTTTTCTGACGGCGCCGGGCGGCGGGCTGGCGGTTTTGTACGGCCGTCGGCGCTGCGGAAAGTCCACTCTGCTTCAGCGTGTGCTGGATTCCAAGGCTGTCTATTTTCAGGCCGATCAGCGCGAAGCGCCCTTGCAACGGCGATCGGTGCTGAACGCGTTGTCGCGCATTTTGCCCGAGTTCGATCGGGCGTCCTATGCGGATTGGAATGACCTCCTGGCCGCTTTGTACGCGCGAGTCTCCAGGCGGCTTTGCGTATGTCTGGACGAGTTCCCGTATCTCGTTCAAGCCGCCCCCGAGTTGCCCAGTGTCTTGCAGCGATATGTGGATCGCCCGGACGGGCAGATTAAATGGATTCTTTGCGGCTCTTCCCAACGCATGATGCAGGGGCTCGTTCTGGACCGGACCGCGCCGCTTTACGGCCGGGCGGGTGAGATTATAAAGCTCGCACCCTTGGGTGCCGGTTGGCTGGCGCATGCGCTCAAGTTGGCTCCGCCGGATGCGGTGGAGGCCTATTCGGTATGGGGCGGCGTTCCGCGGTATTGGGAGCTGGCTGGCAAGCACAAGGATATGGAGTCCGCCTTGAAGGCCCTTGTCTGGGACCGGTTCGGTGTGTTGCACGAGGAACCCCTGCGCCTGTTACTTGACGATATGCGCGGCGCCGTTCAGCTTTATTCGATCATGTCCTTGATTGGGGCCGGCTGCCATCGCGTATCTGAAATTGCCGGCAGGTTGGGGAAACCTATGCCCAGCCTCATGCGTCCGCTGGCTCAACTCTGTGAACTCGGTTATGTGCGGCGTGATGTTCCCTTCGGAGAGAGCCACAAGAATTCCAAGCGCTCCTTGTACCGCTTGCAGGATTCTTTCCTCCGGTTTTATTTCCGGTTTGTATTGCCTTATGAGTCGGCCCTGGCCCAGGGGGTCTATGGCGAAGCGCAGCACGCATGGCGTGCTGCGCGGGTTCATCACGTGGCGGCCTGCTGGGAAGATTTGAGCCGGGCTTCCGTGCCATGGCTTGGTTTGGCGGGACAGACGTGGAGCGTTGCCTCTCCGTGGTGGGGCAGCGCGGGCGGCCCTGTTGAATTTGACGTGGTGGCGCGCTCTCTGGATGGCAAGGAACTGCTGGTTGGCGAGTGCAAATGGGCTGAAAAGAGCGTGGTGGTGGATGTGGCCAAACTGGCCGCCCGGCTTCGTGAGAAAGCGTGTGCCATTCCGGAGGCGCAAGGCCGGCGTATTGTGACGGTTTGCTGGTTGGGCGGTGGATCTCAGGGGCGGGCGCTGTGTCCGGCTCCATCAGGGGCGGGCCGAAGAAGAAACGGTGTATGCGGAGGACCCCCTCCTGACGGCATGCCAGTGGGAGCAGCAGGTAGCGGCCTGGC
>JAHIJO010000074.1 GCA_018898455.1 Verrucomicrobiota bacterium
GGTCTGTCCCCACACCGCTGTGACGCCGTTCGATGAATCATAGATACGGAACACAATGTCTATCTGGCCGTCAATGTTGGTCCCCGGCAGGTTTCCCAGCGGCACCCCATTGGTGTCCGTGATTTTACCCTGAAAGTTGATGCTGGGCGGCACATGGGGCTGACATATCGCCGTTGTCGCCGTCAGGATGACCAGGATACTTACTCCGAAAAGGATCTTTTTCTTCATTGATCTTCCCTCCGTTTTTTATTTTAGAAAACAAGTTTATCCGTGCCATCCGTAATCAGTGGTAATAAATAGATTATGCGAAGCAGAATCTATTCTCCCATGATTTTACTGATTTCATCCGTTCCCTCAAAAACCAGGGTTCCGGTCTCATCCATATAGGTTCCCCGCACGATGAAAGAGGTATCTATTTCCTCGCCTATCTCTGCCAGAGCTTTTTCAATAGCTTGCCTTCTGAATTTAATAATCATCTCGGTTCCGGCTTGCCCTGAGCCTGTCGAAGGGGCTTCATTGACCTGCATGCTTTCACAGGCGGCGCCATCGCACGTGGCATCTGTGATATAACCGGGGTCATAGCCTTCCGGCAGTCTCACAAACGCCGTTAAAACACCCGGATTCACATTCAACGTTTCCGGCTCAAGCCTTACCGAGGCTTCCAGAAGGCCGACCAGGAACCGCACACTAGCCCACCCCATGTTGCCTACCTTGTCAAAGACCTTTACCGTCAGCCAGTTTTCACCCACGAGAAGGTCCGAGGGGGCAATCGTCTCATACGGGTATTCCGTCCCGTTCAGATAAACCGTCTCGCTCATGACGCCTGAAGGGTCTTCCACCTCGTAACGGATAGCGATGCCCGTCTTCCCGGTATATGTCCTTGGCTCCGGCGACAGAATGGTGATTCGAGGAGGGGTCGTATCCTTGCCGGTGAACAGACCCAACAGCGAGAGTTCCCATACCTCCACGATCACCTGATGATTCACATAATCAATGAACTGATTCGCCGGTTCCAACGGCCGCCAGCGCCGATTGACCGCATCATACTTTCTTACCGGCAGTTTCTCCTCGATGTCACCCTCGATGGCCGGGTCATACTGGAAAATCAATATAAACGGCGGCTCATTCGTAGTCCGGCCAGTTCCTGTAATGTTTGTAATGTTGTATATCGGGCTTTGCGCCACCAACCCGTCGGCCAGAATACCGATCGCCGCCCCGCCCAGCCCGGCCGGAGGGATTTCCTCAATAGTGAACGCTTCGTTGGTCCTATGCCAAATCTCAACGTCGCAAAAAACCGTGTTTGTTTTATTTTCCCTGAGCAGAATGACGGCCCCGGTCTTCTCATTCCCTTTATTGGCGCCTCTTCTGATATTTACGCGGTATGCATAGAAACCGTCCGGCACATTCGCGCCGGCGCTGTTTGTTCCGCCCCACTTCACCAAATGGGCACCCGGGCCTTGACCAGAATAGGTGAACGTGCTAACAACATTACGCTGGGAGTCTTCATACGTAACCGTTACCGTATGGTTTCCAGGAGAGGATATGTCATACGTCATCTCATTTGTTTGGACCGGCGGGAAAAAGGGATCCGGGGCGTCTGAAACCCGCGATATAACCGGAATATTGGCGACAACTTCGATACGTATCTCATTAGTTTGCGCGCCGATGGGCTCGTATGAAACCACTCGGCCTTTCGCGTCCGTCGCGCTGATCGTGAAGTAGTAATACACGGGCGCAGCCACAAACGCTCCGCCGGCATTCGTCCCACCCCACTGAAAAGTATGAAGTCCGGAATCCAGACCGCTCGCCACGCAGGAGATGACCGGCGTGTTGGTATCTTGCTCGCTCCACACTTCCACCGTAACCGTCTCGGCTGGTGTCGAAATCACGTAGGAAAACGTAGAGGTTTCACCCCTCTGGGGGCAAAATCGCCGATTCACACCGTTATACGGCCGGGGTGTCACGCTCACGTTCCGAATCTCCAGTAATTCTTCCTCCTCGGCCTGCTGATAGCCTGCATGCAGGATGATGTTACTACTGTATGAGAAGCCGATGGGTGAGGACTGGCCAAACGAATCTTCCATGATAAAGGACTCGGAGGTCTGCCGCGTCCCGCCGCCACTCAAGGTGTCACGGGGCATGATGAAATCCGCGCCGCTCATCCGGGACTGTGCGCCAGCTTGGCGGGCCATAACCCATTGCGGGATAGTGACGGCATTTAGCCGAGTGGCCCGGAACGCCAACGGATTTGTCCCACGAGACGCGGGAGGTTCCGTCGAATGCGCCGTTCTCTCCGAAACAGCCTTATCCCTGATAGAAGCAGGACTTGCACCGCGTTTCGCGGGGTTTGTTCCGTAAACAAAAACCTCATCATAGTCGGAAATTCCATCGCCGTCCGAATCGCTCATCAGGTCGCTGGTTCCCAGGGCGGCTTCCTGGTTCGCGTCAAGACCGTCATTTTCCTGGTCCGAAAATAGCAAGACTCCGAACACAAACAATTCGCCTGTTCCCCGGAGATGGATACCGACCGCTTCCGGGTAGCTTTCCAAGGGAACAGTCAGGGATTTCCGCACAATCTCTCCGCCGTCGCCCAAGGGGCTATGGCGGACAAGTCCACTGCCATCCATAAGATTTTCGCTGGAAACTTGTCCGCCCTCCGGCGTGATCAGCACTTCTCCGATGTTGTTGACCAGATCCACGAATAAAGAGGCATGGGGGGCATCGTAGAATTCAAGCTCCATTCTCAGGTCTTGGGTCAAAATGGAGCGATCCAATTTAAGACACAGCCGACCGCCGGTCCCAGCCGGAACAGTCCAGGCCGGCAGGCTATTTTCCCATTCGCCGCCCGTCTTCCAGACCGACACCATCCATGACGGCCAGACATATCGGAGGGAATTTCCATCGGTGAATAAAGGGTGGAAATCCAACCGCGCCCGACTGATGTCATTGTCAATCCCATCCGGCCAGCCATCCTCGTCCGTATCCGCTCTGCACGGATCTGTCCCTTTATACGCCTCTGCCAGATTTGACACCCCGTCTTGATCATAGTCCAAGATCGCCACATCGGGATTCCTCAGGTCCAAGCCGAATAACTGTTCGTATTGATCCAAAGTTATCCCATTGCCATTCGAATCGAGGTCCGCATCGCCCGCCCTGACCGTCAGATCCAGACCCGCATATAGCAGGCCCACCGCTATGAGGCATTTCCAAACACTTAGCGGGCTGCTGACTCGCCGTGTGCCTGACAAAAATATGTTCATCGGGTTATTTCCTCAGTAAGCAGTCAACGCATCATGATACCTTAATTTTGCACGAACATCAGCGTTCATTTGATTAAATAGAATAACCCGAATGCCGTCCCAATGCAATATTGACTTTGCCGTTTCCAGTTACAAGGCAACCAGGCGGCCGTCGATCAATTCGAGAATCCGGGTACAACGACGGGCTACGGATTGATTATGAGTCACCATGATCAGCGTATGACCGGCTTGGCGCGTCAAAGCGAACAAGGCGTCCAAGACCTGGGCGCCGGTTACGGAATCAAGATTGCCCGTCGGCTCGTCGGCCAGTAACAGGTCCGGCTGGTTCATCAACGCCCGCACCAGCGCAACACGCTGTTGTTCGCCACCCGACAGCTCCATCGGCAGGTGATCAGCCCGATGGCCCAACCCCACGGCTTGCAACAAGTCCCGAGCGCGTGTCCGCGCCGCCGCCGCGCGCGAAGGAACCGCATGGGTCAGCCACGAACAGCCCGCCCGGAACGGATCCGACGCTCGATTCATGGTCGGCAGGAGGACATTGTCCAGCACATCCAGTTCGGGCAACAGGTGATAGAACTGGAACACAAACCCGATCTTGCGCGCCCGCACCGCCGTGCGTTGCCGCGCCGACATATTGTAAAGATCGCATTCCTGGAATAACACGCCGCCGCCGCTCGGCGAATCCAGGCCGCCAAGGATATGAAGTAACGTGCTTTTACCGGCGCCGCTGGCGCCGACAATGGCCACGGTTTCTCCGGTCTGCACCTCCAGTCGAATGTCTTTCAGGACCGGCACAACCGTCTTCCCCAGGAGATAGGTCTTGCTCAACCGGTCCGCCCGGAGGATGATTGCCTTGTCACCGGTTTCACTCATATCGCCGATTCCATCCTATTCATACCTCAAAGCCTGCGCCGGATCCAGGCGCGCGGCGCGCCAGGCCGGCGCCAGACCGGCCAACGTACAGATAATCATGGACAACCCGGCCACGAGCAAGACGTCCGCCAGCGAGGTGCGGGAAGGTATTTCGCTGAGGTGATATAACTCCTTGGGAAACAATTCCATATGAAGCGCGACCGCCATCCAGCGCATGATTCCATTGCGGTAATGCAGGATCACCAACCCCAGCCCCAGCCCCAGGATACACCCCGCCACCCCCTGAATCCAGCCCTGCCAGAAAAACACGCGCATGATGCTCCCGGACGAAAATCCCAGCGCCTTGAGAAGCCCCACTTCCTTGGTCTTCTGAACCACCACAATAATCAGGCTATTGGTAATGCCAAACGCCGCCACCAGCACAATGAAAATAAGGAGAAAGAACATCATGTTTTTTTCAACCCGGAGCGCATCGAAAAGCTGACGATTCAAGTCCATCCAGGTTTTCACGCTGATATCCGGGTAGTCCAGAATTAACTTCCGGGAAATTTGACGACCGATCGTGCGGACCTGGTACGGATCACGGGTCATCACGCGCAGGGCATGAGCGCCACTGTCGATGCCATAGAGATCCCGCGCTATGGCCATCGGCATCAGGATGAAGCCGATGTCATATTCCCACATGCCGATTTCGAAAATGCCCGCGACTCTCATTTCCTCCGGCAAACTGACCTCATCCCTTCCGGAGATGAAACTCTGCGGGGAATACACCAGGAGTTTGTCGCCAACCTGGATTCCCATCCGCAGGGCCAACTCGCGTCCGATAATAACCTCATCTTCCTCCAAGGTAAAGCGGCCGGCCACCATGTGGCTGGGCAACCGGCTCACCTGCTTCTCCTGCTCGACATCAATGCCTCGCATCAGCGGGGTTTGAACCACACCGTCATGCTGAATAAATACCAACCCCTGCACATAGGGCGCGACACCCGAGACTCCATCCACGGTTCGAATGATGTCAGCCAGGCGGTCGGTATCTTCCAGAACTCCCTGCCGCGAAACGGTGATATGCGCGTCAAAGCCGAGGATCTTGTCGCGCCACATATCGTCAAACCCGCTCATGACGGACAACACGATAATCAGAACGGCCACGCCCAGCATGACGCCAATCACGGAGATGACAGAAATAACGGACAAAAACGTCCGTTTGGGCTTCATGTATTTCAGGGCAAGAAATAGGGAGAAGGGCAACATAAGACAGCAAGCAGTGTTCAGTGTTCCCCGTCGGCCCCGATCCGAATCGGGGCCAAGGGGCCACTTGCCCCGAGACGCTTGCGCGCTCGGGGCGACGTGGCAGTGTTCAGTTTAAGTTGGATATTCACTGTTGGATATGGGGTGTTCATTCCAGATGCATTGCAGACGTTCGCATATAAACATTGTCTCAGTTCAGTGTTCCGTGCTCGGCCGCAGTTGAGGAAAAAGGATCACATCCCGGATAGCCTCGGCTCCGGTGAAGATCATGATCAAACGGTCAATCCCGACACCCATGCCGCCCGCCGGCGGCATGCCGTGCTCCAAGGCCAGGAGAAATTCCTCGTCCACTTTCTGGGCATCCTCGCCGGCTTGCGCCTCCAGGCGCTTGCGCTGTTCAAGGGGATCGTTCAATTCCGAATAACCGGGGGCGATCTCCTTGCCGCCGATGACCAGCTCGAAGACATCCACCACCGAGGGATCATCCTCACAGACCTTGGCCAGGGGCACCAGTTCCCTCGGCAGGCGTGTGACAAAGACAGGCTGTTGGAGGGTCCGCTCAATGGTTTTTTCGTATATTTCATGCGTGATCAGCCCGAGGTCCCAGGATGGATCGATCGCCATCCCCATGGCCTCCGCCCGTTTCCGTGCTTCCCCAACGGCAAGGGTGTGCCAATCCGCTCCCATTTTTTCCTGAATCAGATCCCGATAAGCCACTTCACGCCAGGGCAAAGTCAGGTCGATCGGGTTTTCCGGCGAGCCGAGTTGCAGCTTGCCAAACACCTTGAGCGCCACCGCCGCAATCAAATCCTGGACCAGCGCTTGCATGCCCTTCCGATCTGAAAACGCCTGATATACTTCGAGCATGGTGAATTCCGGATTATGAGTCTTGGACAGGCCTTCGTTCCGAAAATTACGGTTCAATTCAAAGACGCGATCCATGCCACCGACCAGCAGGCGCTTCAAATACAACTCCGGGGCAATGCGCAGAAACATCTCGGCGCTCAGCGCTGTATAATGCGTCTTGAAAGGGCGGGCGGTAGCCCCCCCCGGCTGGGATTGCATCATGGGCGTTTCAACTTCTAAAAAGCCGCGCTCCCAAAGGAAGGCGCGGATTTCCCGGATCACCCGACTGCGCTGTTGAAACAGTTCGCGAACTTGAGGATTGGCAATTAAATCCAGGTAACGCTGGCGATAGCGGATTTCGACATCGCGGAGACCATGCCACTTTTCCGGAAGCGGCCTCAGGGCCTTGGTCAGCAAGGTCCATGTCTGAATCCGGATGGTCTTTTCGCCGGCCCGGGTGACAAACAGTTCTCCTTCGACCCCGATATAATCGCCGGGGTCGAGGAACTTCAAGGCGTCAAAGTCAGTTGTATTGGATTTGCCCGCATAGACCTGGAATCGTCCACTCCCGTCCTGGAGATCGGCAAAAATGCTCTTGCCCATATCCCGGACCGTGATGAGACGCCCCGCGGCGGCCTTGACGGGTTTACCTTCCTCAAACGCCGCCCGGAGTTCCGCCAAGGGCACTGCGTCCGGGAACGCGCGCCCAAACGCCGCATGCCCCGTTTCCACAAGCCGCTGAAGTTTCACCAGCCGCTGTTCCCGGCCGCCGGCGGTGAAGGAGGCCGATGCTTCAGAAATTCCCGCTTCTGTCATAGATTCAATCCAACCGGAGCGGCTATAGATCCGCAATGGCCTCGCTCGGACACTCGTCAGCGCACACACCGCATCCGACGCAGGCATCGGAATCAATCTTGATTTTTTTATCCTCGGTTTCCACAATCGCTTCCACCGGGCAGGCAGGCTTGCATTTGCCGCAAGCCGTACATTTATCCGATATTTTATAGGCCATAGTCCGGCGCTCCCCTGTTTGATTTATTGATTCAGCAACATTGTCACCGTCCAATCACCAGGCGAGCCGCCAGGCGTTCCGGCAATCCCGATTTCCGGATTTTCTCCTGGGCCGCGGCCACGTCATAAGGCACCCGGCGCAATTTAATTTCCTTCGCCTCAAAATCATAGATAACATAGCTGGCCCGCGGGTCGCCATCGCGCGGCTGACCAATACTGCCGACGTTGATAAAGTATTTTTTTTCCAGGTTGACCTTGATGCGCTCATAGGTCCCCGCGGTAAGTTCACTCCCCTTTTCAAACGCCAGGGGCACATGGGTATGCCCATAAAAACAAACGGTGGTCATCTGATAGGTGAAACTGGCTTCGGCCTCCAGGCTTTCAAAGACATACCCCCACATTTCGGGCATATCCAGCGTGCTGTGAACAATGGTGAATTTTTCCACGCGCTGAACCAGCTTTAAATCTGCCAGGAACTTCTGCTGTTCCGCGGAGAGCTGACGGCGGGTCCAATCCACGGCATCAGCGGCCAGCGGATGGAATCCGGTTAAATCGTCATCGAAGGAGCAGTAATGGTCATGATTGCCGCAGACGCAGACGCATTGAAGCCCGCGAATGGTTTCCAGGCATTCGGATGGATTGGCATTATAGCCCACGATATCGCCCAAGCACGCATAGTGCGTCACTCCGTGCTCATGGGCATCCTTGAGAACCGTCTCCAGTCCTTCCAAGTTGCCATGGATATCACTGAGAATCCCGTAAATGGGAGCACTGCTCATAATAATACCTTCGCTCTTGCCGGGCCGAAAGCCGTGTTAGGCTTGTCCTCGGAGGTACACCGACAAAACGACTAGCGTGGCGCGGCTAACGCTTTCTTACATTTGACATGACAGGTAGAGCCGACCACGCAAGGCGTGGAAAGCTTTATCGTTTTTCCAGCTTTTAGCGGGATCGGCTAGGGACGGCATAAAGCCGGCCCTGCCTAACACAAATATGTAAAGAGACTTATGACGCGCCCCCCTAGAGTCTCATCAGCGCTGCCGCCAGCACCAAGTCATCGGGAGTAGTGATTTTAATATTCGAAGAACTCGACGGAACCAGGCGTACCGCGCGGGAGATCAACTCTATCGCGGAAGCCTCGTCGGTAACCGTTAATTTCTTTTTCCGAATAACGGCAAAGGCTTTCTCCAGCAACTCCCGCTTGAAGGCCTGCGGTGTCTGCACCCGCCATAATTTTGTCCGGTCCACGGTGCGGGAAATGATCATATCCTTTTCCACCTCTTTGACCGTATCCGTGATTTTAATGGCGGCCACGCCGGACCCGTACTGTCGCGCCGAGCGGATGGTTTCGGCAATGAGGGCTGACGTGACGCAGGGCCGGGCACCATCATGAACCGCCACCAGCGTGACCTCCTCCCCCATCTCCGCCATACCATTGGCAACGGATATCTGGCGCTGGGTACCACCGGCCACAATTTTTTTCACCTTGGTACAGCCGAACATCTGGACGGCACACCGAGCCGACTCAACCCGCTCTTTCCGGACCACCAGGATGACTTCATCGATCTCCGTGCACTTTTCAAAAGCCATCAGCGAATAGACAAGGACCGGCTTGGACCCAAGGCTGAGAAAAGCCTTGTCCACGTCAGGCCCCATGCGTTGCGCTCGGCCGCCAGCCACAATAATGCCACAATTCATATACTCTTTCCAGTTCTCGTTTCCTTTATTCCATACCCTTATTTTTAGAATAGGCTCTAATATCCTGCAAGTCAAACAAAATAATGGCGGTTTCAAAAAAAATCAGAAAATAATATTTTTTCTTGAACCTGAACATTCGTTCAGTTATTGTGATTGATAACAATTCACCGGGTTTCTCATTTCGGCGAATCGATACTGTCCCGGTGCACATTCCGCGTTAACCGGATAACCACAGGAGAATTGATATGCCCAGAATCCTCGACCTGCAAATGAAAATCCGGTCCCTGCGCCGCTTCGTTAAAACGGAGGGGCGCATACCCACTTACCGGGAAATGCTTGCGCTCTTCGAGTATCGGTCCAAGAATGCTGTTCATGGCCTCGTAAAAAAACTGGTACACTTCGGTTATGTCAGAAAAAGCCGGGGTAAACTGGCGGCAACGTCTCGACTGACCGGCGTCCTGAAACTGCTCGGCGCCGTGCAGGCGGGATTTCCCTCTCCCGCCGAGGAGGAACTGGCCGACACGATCAACCTGGATGAGTTCCTGGTCGAGCGGCCCGACACCACTTACCTTCTCACCGTCTCCGGCGACTCCATGATCGAAGCCGGCATCCACCCCGGCGATCTCGTTCTCGTTGAAAAAGGACGGACACCAAAAAATCGGGATATTGTCGTCGCCCAAGTGGATGACGAATGGACCATCAAGTATTTCATCAAGGATTCGGAGGGCATCCTGCTCCAGCCGGCCAACCGGAAATACGAAAGTATTCGCCCCCGGCGTTTCCTGACCATCGGCGGCGTGGTGCGCGCAGTGATCCGGAAATTATAGGAAATTAAAAAAACGTTTTATATTTAATTTCAAAACGATCTGATTTCATTTTTAATTCTACATTTATCTTATGCCCCCTTCCCCCTTCATGCTGACATCCTTTCCCACGGCCATCCTGCATGTGGATGGCGACGCCTTCTTCGCATCGGTGGAGCAGGCGGTACAACCCGCGCTCAAGGGGAAACCAGTCGTCACGGGCAAGGAACGCGGCATTATTGCCTGCGCGAGTTACGAGGCCAAGGCCTTGGGGATCCAGCGGGGCATTCCCCTGCACGAGGCCCGGGCCGCCCATCCCCAGCTGGTGATCCTGCCCAGCGATTATGAAACCTACAGCCTCTTTTCCCGGCGGATGTTCACCATTATGCGCCGCTACTCGCCGCTGGTGGAGGAATATTCCATCGACGAGGGATTCGCCGAACTCTCCGGCCTGCGGCGCCTGTTCCGGGCGTCCTACGAGGAGATCGCCCGGCGCCTGCAGAACACCATCCGCGAGGAACTGGACATCACCGTCTCGGTGGGACTGAGCCTCACCAAAAGCCTCGCCAAGCTGGCCTCCAAATATCGGAAGCCCGCCGGATTCACCGCCGTCCGGGGTCGACATATCCATCTTTTCATTCAGCGCACTCCGCTGGACAAAGTCTGGGGCTTCGGCCCGAACACCGTACATCTGCTGTCCAAGCACGGCCTTAAAACCGCATATGATTTTGCGGTCCGCCCGGAAGCCTGGGCTCAACGCCTTTTGGGCAAAATCGGAAGGGAACTCTGGAACGAATTGCGGGGCCATCCTGCGTATCCGATCAATCCGGATCCCAAGACGTCCCAGGCCTCGATCAGCAAGTGCAAGACGTTCACCTCCCCGTCCGCCGACCGGAACTTCGTTTATGCCGCCCTGATCCGCAATCTGGAATCCGCCTTTATCAAACTGCGACGGCACCGGCTCAAGACCGTGTTGCTCACCGTCATCCTGCGTCGGCGGGATTTCAGCGACGGCGGACTGGAAGCGCGCCTGAACCGCGCCACGGCCTCCACCCAGGAAGCCGTCCCTCTCACCCGAACGCTGTTTGATCGCCTTTTCCGGGAGGGGTTGGACTATCGCGCCACGGCAGTCATTCTCGGTCGGCTGGAAGAAGACCGGCTGGAACAGCCGGACCTGTTTGAAGACCGCTTGCGTATTGACGCCATGACGCGGGCGGCGAGTACCGTTGACGCGATCAACGCCCGTTTCGGCAAACACACGGTAAGCCTGGGGCCTGCCCTGTTCCTTCACCGCCCGAAAATAACAGGGCGGGATGAGCACCCCTGGCGTAAAACCGCCCTGTTCAAGGGAGAAACCGCGCGCCGGCGACTATATCTGCCCCGCCTGAGGATGGGGGATTTGGGAGAAAGACCAGCGGAGCATATGGCCTTCTGCACCCGCGGTTCCGAATAAATCCGGCGATTACGGTATTTTTAGCGCTTGTCTCCAGGCCAGAAAGTATTATCCTAACCAGAGCCGTTGACCTGTTCTTTTTAGGAATTATGGTTTCTTTTATGAAGTCCCATCCGGATCATCCCGAAATATCATCGTCCGCGCCGGACAACGCTGACCTGACGATTTCCAGCCTCCAGAACGAGCGCGTCAAGGAGGTGGTCAAGCTCCGCCGCCGCGCGAACCGCGACGAACGACAGCTCCTGATCATCGAAGGCTACCGCGAGCTCAAGCGGGCTTTGGATAATCACCTTCTTCCCGTGAGCCTGTTTTACTGCCCGGACTTTTTTCTCGGGCATAATGAGCCGGCGCTGATCCGCCAGTGCCGGGAGACCGGAGCGGACTGTTGCCAATGCACGCCGGTCGTCTTCCGAAAAATGGCCTATCGGGACCGGCCGGAAGGATTGCTGGCAGTGGCGCCCCAGGTAAAACGGACTCTGGCCGACCTGAACCTTCACAATGCCCCGCTGATTCTGGCGGCCGAATCCATCGAAAAGCCGGGTAATCTCGGCACACTCCTGAGGTCGGCCGACGCCGCCGGTGCAGACGCCGTCATCGTTTGCGATCCATGCACCGATATCTATAACCCGAATGTCGTCCGGGCCAGCATCGGCGCCTTGTTCACCTTGCCGGTTATCCAGGCTTCTTCCCGCGAGGCGATCGACTGGCTTCGCGCCCGCGACATCCGAATCCTATCGGCCACACCTCACGCAGAACTGGATTATACGGAGGCGGACTTGACACCGGGAATCGCTATTGTGGTGGGAGCCGAACAAGTCGGCCTGAGCAGTCTCTGGATAAGCGCCGCGGATATGAAAGTCCGCATTCCAATGCGGGGTCAGGCCGATTCGCTGAATGTTGCCGCCGCCGCCACCATCCTGTTGTTTGAAACCTTGCGCCAGCGGCAGGGTAAATGACCGGTCAGCGGGAGGGGGCTGATTTCTTCTCCCTGGTGGAAGCATCCGACTTAGTTGAGGGCGCATTGGTGGTAATGTTTTTGTCCTGCGCCACGGCTTTTGCGGCCGTTGATTTCGCCTTCTGCAAGGCATTGGAGCGGGCGATCTCCTGGGCCGCCAGGAAAGGGCGTTCATGCCGGTAACGGGTACCCGCCGACAGATATCTCCAGGGGAACATGACCAGCCCCCTTGAAGTTTGAAAAACCAGTCCCTCGGCGTTGGTCTCCTTAATCTTATCTTCAATGGGTCTTCCATTGGCCAGCCGCGCCGGAGACGCAGTCAAACTCTCTTCGCAAATCCCGCTCGTCGCCATGAGCCCCAGAAGTAAAAGCATGGTCATTAGCTGTCTCATACCCATCCTCTACCATGAATATAACAAACATCCCGCCCCGTTTGTCAAGCCGGAACCGCGGCTACCCGGTTGCGGTCGGGTCGATCTCGTGCTTCACAGTTTCAGACCCGACGCATCCAGCACGTAAACGGATTTCGCGCATTCGGGACAAATACCGTGCGTAGCCCGAAGGGCAAAGGAATGGGTGGAGGATAAGGGAGTTGAACCCTCGACCTCCTGAATGCCATTCAGGCGCTCTAGCCAACTGAGCTAATCCCCCATAAGAAGAACGGCGAATACTATAGCCAACGGATCGCAACCGTCAACCATATTGCGGGTACTCATCGACATGAACTTAATCCCCCAAGCAGGTGCCCACCAGCCGCGCCGTCCGAATCCATTCATGATCCAGGGAAACCGTTTTAATATACCCGGCGACTTTTTCCAGAGGAACCGGAACGCACGCTTCACCCTTGACCCCGACCATGACATTATAATTTCCGCTTGCCAGCAGTTCCGCCGCCTTGGTCCCCAACCGTGAGCAGAGCAAACGATCGGCGGGCGTGGGGATACCGCCCCGCTGGACATGCCCCAGCGAGGTCACGCGGACTTCAATGCCGGTTAACTGTTGAATCTGGCGGGCCAACCGGCTGGCCATGGGTTCCCGGACGATACCGACGGCATTCGCCGGGCTGTTCTTCCCACGCCGCTGTTTTTGCTTATGCTCTTTTTTCTTTTCTCTTTCCCGCGCCGCCGCCACCGCTTCCTCCTGCGATAGCGCGCCTTCAGCAACCGCAATAATGGAAAATCGTTTTCCACTGCGGCGGCGTTCAAGAAGATGTTCCGCCACGGCGGCAAGATCATACGGGATTTCCGGAATCAGGATCACGTCGGCGCCGCCGGCAATGCCGGCTCCGAGCGCCAGCCAGCCGGCGTTATGGCCCATCACCTCGCAGACCATCATGCGATGATGGCTGGTGGCCGTCGTGTGCAGACGATCAATGGCCTCGGTGGCAATGGTCATGGCCGTATCGAAACCAAAGGTGATATCCGTATGGACAACGTCGTTATCAATTGTTTTGGGCAGGGTCATCACGTTCAAGCCACCCTCTTTCCAGAGGTGCAGGGCGTTTTTCTGGGTGCCGCCGCCGCCCAGGCAGACCAGACATTCTATCCCCAGACGTTTCGCGTTCTGCACGGCAACCGCCGTCATGTCCATGATCTTGCCGCCCATGGGCATTTTATGCGGCTTGTCCCGGCTGGTTCCCAGGATCGTTCCGCCATGAGTCAAAATGCCGCTCACGGCATAATCATCCAGCACCAAGGTGCGGTTTTCGGCCAGGCCGCGGAATCCGTCAAGAATGCCGATAATCTTGATGCCGTACTTGCTGAGGGCCGCCTTGGCCACACCGCGAATGGCGGCGTTCAATCCCGGGCAATCGCCGCCGGATGTAAGAATTCCGATGCATTGGGTTTTTGATTGTTGCGCCATACGAAGTCCTCCCGATTAAATTAATCTCATAGGAAATTGTTATGTAGGGGCTGAGCTCTTGTCACGCCGTAGTGCGCCACGGCGAACGAAGGGGGATGCTCAGCCCAAGGCTTTGCAACCCACAGACGGGTTCAGCAATCCCGACGCTGCAGGATGCCGGCGGGTCATTCCGTATTTCCTTTGGCGGGTTTCGCGCCATTAGAGCCGGCTTTGGCTTTCGCTGATTTCGTAAATTCAAACTCGACTTTTCCGCCGCGATTCGCCAGGAACGCCCGGAAGGGCCGTCCCTTGCGGGAAATGAATTTCGTCAGCAAATCGGTTTTGCCCGTGGCCAGCAGTTTGGACATTTGCGCACGATCCACAATCTGTTGCAGAATTATGGCTCCGGAACGGAATTGACAGGTCGGCGCCGGGCCAACCGCTTTTTCACAGACGTAATACCGTCCGTTTTCAAACACGCGGGCGCCGCAGGCGGGGCAAACCCCCAGGGGTTCCTGACCGGAAAAATCCACAACCGCCGACGCGTCTGCGCCGTTGCCCTGGCCGAAATCAAACGCTATTTTTAATTCCGGATTCATGATGACCTGAGCCGTAAAAGGCTTTCCTTTTTGACTTCGGAAATGCTCCAGCGGCCCCACTTTGCGCGTGCTGAACAATGTTTCCATTTCGCTTAACTCAAACTGGCGGCCGGCCAGCGTCTTCCAGACGGCAAAATCGCAGGCCTGGCACTTGAATTGCTTGTAGTTTTCCTGGACGATGCCGCCGCATTTCGGGCACGGCGCCTGCAGGACGCCGAAGGTGCCGGGAACCGTGTCATGTTCATAGCGCTTGGCCTTTTCGACGATTTGCCGGGTCATATCGACAATTTCACGCATAAAATCGGGCCGATGCAGTTGATTGCGTTCCATCTGCTTGAGCTTGAATTCCCAGTCGCCGGTCAGTTCCGGCGAACAGAGCGCGGGAATGTCCAAGCCCCGGAGCAGGGTCATCAGGGAAAAGGCTTTTGCCGTCGGATGGAGTTCTCGTCCCCGCCGGACCATATACACCTCATAAATCAGGCCTTCAATAATGGCGGCGCGCGTCGCGGGGGTTCCCAGGCCCTTGGCGCTCATGGCCTCGCGGAGTTCCTCATCTTCCACCAGCTTCCCGGCCCCTTCCATGGCGGAGAGCAGGGTGGCTTCCGTAAAGCGGGCGGGTGGTTTGGTTTTTTCCGCCGCCAGGTCAATAGCGGTGGTCTGAACAATTTCGCCGGACTGGATGGGAACCAGCCGGGGAGCGTCGTCGGCCTGGGATTCCTTGCCGTACACGGCCAGCCATCCCGGCTGGATCAGCACCTTGCCTTCGCTCTTGAACGGGTCCTGCGCCACGCGGGTGATACGCGTGGTGATCAGGAATTCGGCGGGGGGATAAAATACCGCCAGAAAACGGCGGGTAACCATGTCGTAGATTTTCTGTTCGTCGTCATGCAGGATTCTGGACATCAAGACCGTTGGAATAATCGCGAAGTGATCGGATATCTTGGCGTTATTAAAGATGCGCTTGTTGGGGTGAATCCAATTCTGTTGAAGCACCGGCGCCGCAAACGGGCCATAGGGGGTATTCGCAAGCGCCGCGATTGTTTTTTTAACGGTGGCAATGTAATCTTCCGGCAAGGCGCGGGCATCGGTTCGGGGATAGGTCAGCACCTTGTGGCGTTCGTACAATGACTGGGCCAGCTGCAAGGTGCGCCGGGCGGAAAAGCCGAAGCGGCTGTTGGCTTCGCGCTGGAGACTGGTCAGATCGAACAGCAAGGGCGAAAGCTGGGTGGCGGGCTTGCTTTCCTCCGTGACCACCCCGGGTTTACCAAGGCACCGGTTGCGGATGGCCTCGGCCCGGGCCAGTTCCCAAAGCCGTTCGGGCTTCCCTTCGACGTCCCCGTTTTCGTCCCGGGCGAACGCTTCATCAAACCAGCGCCCTTGGTACATACCGGCGGCGGCCTGAAATGTGGCGCGCACTTCCCAGTAATCGCGGGACACGAACTTCCGGATTTTCTCCTCGCGCTCCACGACGATGGCCAGGGTGGGCGTCTGAACCCGGCCGACAGTCGTGAGGTGAAAACCTCCCAGCTTCGAGTTGAAGGCGGTCATGGCGCGGGTGCTGTTGATCCCGACCAGCCAATCGGCCTCGGAACGACAGACGGCTGCTTCGGCCAGCGGCTTCAGGGCGGCATCCTCACGCAAGGCGGCAAAACCTTCCCGAATGGATCCCGGGGTCATGGATTGCAGCCAGAGCCGGCGAATGGGTTTGGAAATCTGCGCGTACTGAACAATGTAACGAAAAATCAGCTCGCCTTCCCGTCCGGCGTCACAGGCATTAATCAGAGCGTCCACATCCTTGCGCCGGATCAGGCGAAGCAGGAGTTTCAATCGGGATTCGGACCTGCTGATCGGACGCAAATCAAACGACTGAGGAATCACCGGCAGATTCTCAAGATTCCATTTACCGCGCTTGGGTTCGCAGTTTTCCGGCGGACAGATTTCGAGCAGGTGCCCGATGGCCGAGGAGAGCACGTACCGTTCACTTTCATGAAAATCGCCCTTCTTGGAAAAGCCGCCCAGCGCCCTGGCGATATCGGCGGCCACCGACGGTTTTTCCGCAATAATCAACGCCTTATTCATAATTAACCATTCCCCATCAACCATTAACCATTAACCATCAACCATTCCCCATCAACCATTCCCCATCAACCATTCCCGGGCTGCGCGCCGGGGCTCACCGGATCCAGCCGGCTGGTCCCTTGAACGGACTGAACGAAGTAGCGGGGACGCGCCCGGACATCCTGGTAGGTGCGGCCGATATATTCGCCGAGGAATCCCATGGCCACAAACTGGGCCCCGATGAAGATAAACAGGATGGCAAACAGGGTAAAGACGCCTTGCGCCGCCCACTCGGCGCCGCGAATCAGCCTCAGGATCATGATCAACACACCGAACCCCACGCCAAGGACGGACACGAATGCGCCGAAAATGGTCAGCAGTCTCAGAGGCATGGTGGTAATGCTGGTGAGAAGGTCGAACTGCAGATTAACGAGCTTCCATAGATCGTATTTGGATGTGCCGGATTTGCGCTCCGCGTGGCAGACTTCGATCTCCGCCGTGCGGCGCGCAAAACTGTTGGCCAGCGCCGGAATAAAGGTGCTCCGCTCATGACATTGGAGCATCGCCTTCACCACGTGACGGCGATAGGCCCGGAGCATGCACCCGTAATCATGCATAACCACACCGGTCACCTGCGCCGTCAACCGGTTAATGCCATACGAGGACAGGCGGCGGAAAATGCTGTCGCAGCGCGGCACCCGGATGGAACCGACCACCTCAAAGCCTTCATCCATTTTCCGGACCAATTTGACGATTTCCTCGGGCGGATTCTGCAAATCAGCATCCAGGGTGACAATGATTTCACCGCGCGCCTGGGCAAAGCCCGCCATTACGGCCGCATGCTGGCCATAATTCCGGTTCAACAGGACACCCACAATTTCGCCGGAATGATCCGCTGCGTAGCGGGTAATCATTTCGGAGGATTGGTCGCGACTGCCGTCATCCACCAGGATGATTTCAAAAGGCCGCCCCAACGACCGGCAGGCCGCCAAGGTGCGCCGGATCAACTCGGGGAGATTGGCCTCCTCGTTATATACCGGAATAACAATTGAAATCGATGCTAATGCCATGCTCGCCCTCCCCTATCAAAAAGAAAATCACTGACACACTACGCACCGGGCGTCGGCTAATTCGTCAGACCAGCCAGTGATGATCCGGGTGTCGCTCTGATCTTCTACAGTTGCGAGGATGAATGTATCCGAAGAACATGATTTTGCCAATGATTTTGTGGGCGTGGGATTTGCGAGATCGAAATGTAGTGCCAAAAAATGAAAAAGGAATCGGATTTTTATTGAGTTGGGTATAAGCAACGTACATGGTGGCGTCGAGGAAAGGAGCCCGCCATGTATTTTCGGGTCAAGCGTTCAGGAGCGTATCCCTATCTGCAGGTCGTGCAGAGTTATCGGAATGGCCGGCAGGTTCGACAACATGTGATTGCCACTTTGGGACGGCTGGATGTGTTGCAGGCAACGGGCCAGATGGATCGTCTGATCCAGTCGGGGGTTCGTTTTTGCGAGAAGGTTGTGGTGATCGACGCGCATGCGGCGGGAAAGACGGAAGCGGTAAAGGTGAGGCGGATTGGGCCGGACTTGGTCTTTGGACGGCTGTGGGAGCAATCGGGCATTCAAGAGGTCCTCCGACAGATGCTGGCGGAGCGGCGCTACGAGTTTGATATTGAGCGGGCGATCTACCTGACGACATTGCACCGGCTGTTTGCCTCGGGCAGTGATCGGGCGGCCGAGCGCTGGCGGGAAGACTACCGGATCGCCGGGACGAAGGAATTGAGTCTGCACCACCTGTACCGAGCGATGGCGTTTCTTGGGGAACCGTTATCCGACGGTCCGACGGTGCTGGGTAGCCCACGTTGCGTGAAGGATGCGATCGAGGAAGCGCTCTTTGAGCCGCGGCGGGATCTGTTCAGCGAAGTGGACTTGGTGTTCTTTGATACGACCTCGATTTATTTCGAGGGCCAGGGCGGAGAGACACTGGGGCGCTACGGGCACAGCAAGGATCACCGGCCGGACTTGCGGCAGATGATCGTGGGCATCGCGCTGGACGCCGAGGGCTGGCCGCTGTGCTGTGAGATGTGGCCGGGCAACACTACGGACGTGAAAACACTGCTACCGATAGTTGAACGGATGAAGAAGCGGTTCCGCGTTCGAGAACTGTGCGTGCTGGCCGACCGGGGCATGATTCGCAAAGAGACGATCAATGAACTGGAAGCGGTGCAGCCACCCGTGCGTTACATTCTTGGTGCGCGGATGCGGCGGCAGAAGGAAGTGTCGGAGAAGGTGCTGAACAGCCGGGGTGCATGGCGACAAATCCATCCAGAGCGAAGCGCCAGCAAGGACCCCGCCCCGTTGAAAGTGCGGGAGGTCACCGTGAAGGGCCACCGCTACATCATCTGTCTGAATGAGGAAGAGCGCCGCAAAGATGTCCATGATCGAGAGGCGATTATAGCGCATTTGCGCCGGCAACTGAAGCAAGGCGACAAAAGCTTGGTCGGTAACAAAGGGTATCGGCGGTTTCTGAAAGTCGAGGGCGCGAGCCACTTTGCGGTCGACGAGCAACGCATTGAGGATGAAGCGCGTTTCGATGGGATTTGGGTGTTGCGAACCAATACGGATTATGAAGCCGAGACGGTGGCGTTGGCCTATAAACCTAAAAAGAGCAGTTGAACTTGCTCATGCGAGTTGAATCAGCATCTGGTTGCCCGCGGCGACCGGATGAAGTACCTTTCCTCGTAGCCATTTGACAAAAGCAACGGACAAAATGATGGCCCATGTCGCCTCGACGGTCAACTGCTCCGCAGTTTGAGCCAAGCGGTTCAAGAAGAGCCCGATTCTGTTCAGGACACGGCGGATCTGATCGGACATGGCGTGCGTCGAAGTCAGGCGAATGATCTTGCGGCGACCCGTGGTAACCAGCCTGCCGACGGCGTGTAGCAGTAGAGGGCGGGAGGTGATCGCCTCCATGTGCTGGTCCGGCCGGGCTAGACGGGTGAAGATATTCCACCAGTTGTAGATCAAGGCGATCAGCCGAGCTATGATGCCGCAACGATGAAGGTCGCGGGTAACAAAGCCGGCCCAGCCCCACTAGTTCTTGATCTCATCGAATACGTTCTCGCAGTCTGCCCGATCCCGGTACAGTTGAGCCAGGGCGACGATAGGCAGATGGTCGTTGGTTACCAGTACGATGTACTCGTAGCTCGATCCGCTATCCAGATGCTCAACGAAATCGAATTCTGTTTCCTTAGACGCCGGCAGCGCCTTGCACACCGGCCCTCTTTGCGCAGGGCGGCGCAAGAAAATACAGCGACGGGCGCGCGACCAGCCCATCAGATTTAGGCTGCGCTCTGCTCCTTGCCAGTCATCGCCTGCATCGCACCAAGCTTCGGCATCACATTCCAAGCTCTGGATTTGCGTCCGAATCTTTGTGGTTTGCCTCAGCTTAAACAGGTAGAGTTGAGCGCGTGTTTCAGCATCCACCATGCCGCCTTCGTTTCCATAGCTGACATCCCCTCGTATCAGCCGGGGACGACATTGTGGCGGGAGTCCATCGATCATGTGCCATAACCCAGGCAGACTGTGTTTGCCAGAGTGTTTCTTGCCGGGCATCACTTCCACTCCAAGCACGACCCGCAGCGATCCGATGAAATAGGTGTGGTAGTTGTGACTTGGGCGACCTGGTTTTTGCGGGTTGTATCCCAGTTCCGCGCCCTCCTGATGGCCATACAGCGGCTTGACCGTATTGTCGATATCCAGAACATAGGGCTCGACGAGTAACGGTTCGTAGACAGCACGCTCCTGTACCGTGAGCCATGCATTCCACGTCTCCGGTGTTCCCCGTGTCAAAGCCCGCCGCACGCTGTCTTCCGAAACCACCTTCGACACGCCCAGCACCTCTGCGCCCACGCGATCTCCCCGCAATGCATTGATGTGCGCATAGCGAGTTTGACCGTTGAGCACCGACATCACAATCGTACCAAGCACATCGCGCGCCTTCGGCGCATTGTGGCTGATGTATGCCAGCGGAGTCCCTTGACACAGTCGATCCATCAATCCCCCCGTTTGTAAATACTGCGCAAAGAACACCAGCGATCCCATCGGCGTCACCTTTGCCTCGGCATCCCATTCCACCTCGAAGCGCTCGTCGCCTCCGCGCACCAGCAACTTGCCAATCTCGACTTGATCAACCGGACACTTTTTGTAATCCTTCTCCACAGACGTAACGGTGTCGTTCATCTTATCCTCCTTGGTTTGGTTTCCAGGAGTATAGGGCGCGCCGTTACGTCTTGCACTAAATAGGTGCAGCGCTAAATTCGATATTAGTCAATCTTTACAGGCCTTTGGACAAAATTTGATCGTTCAACTGCCGACTATAGGATAAAGGGTTGTGGATGGTGGAAACCATGATCCGCACGGCCAAGTCGATTTTGGAGACACGGCCGATCTACCATAAGTGTGATGAGACCATCCGAGGGCATGTCTTCTGCAGTTTCCTGGCATTGCGGCTAAAGGCAGAGGCGGAGCGCCGGATGGACGAACGGAACGAAACGTGGGAATGGGCGGAAGTACTTCGGGGACTGGACAATCTCCAGGAGGTGGAGGCAACATTTCGCGGACACCGGTATCTGTTGCGCAGTCAACTGACCGGACATGCTCACCAGGCAATCCGAGCAGCTGGCGTGGCGACACCGCCGACCCTACGGGAAATCTAAACGATATTTGAAAGCATCAGAAATGTAGTGCCAAGAACTTTTTTGTCCCCGTAAATCCTTGATTATAAACGGTTGAGTTTTCAAACTGTAGAAGATGGGTGTCGCTCTGATCCGTCATCGGCTCAAAATCCCCAATCGTTCCCACTAAAACCCTGGAGATGACATTCGTCACCCCGTTCGTGCTCACCCACACGTCGGTCGGCGAGGTTTTGAAATCCACCGTGTTCTGCATGGCCCAGATATATGCGCCCCATTTCCCGTTGACCGACTTGGTCCCCCGCTGCACCTGTAGCTTTTTTCTGCGGACCTGATGCCCAATATTTCGGATCGGTCAAATACTCGGATGGCAATGCCGCCTTGAGATTTTCTTGCTTCTTGCTGTCCGTTTGGTCGGCAATGGCCTGTTTTAAGAACTCAGATCTACCTATTTCTTTTCCTCTTTCTTTTTTGCTCCGACAATCTTCTTGATGCTGTCCGCACCCTGAAAGAGCCGGGTTCCCGCGGCACCCTGCCATGTGCCGCGCACAACAAAGTTGGTGTCAAGGCTTTCCCCGGTCTGCGCCAGGGCGGCTTCAATATCTTTCCTTCTGAATTTGATAATCATTTCCGTCTCATCCTCGTTCAGCATCATCCGCTCGGAGGGGGCGCCATCGCAGGTGGCGGAGGTAATTCCGCTGACCGGATATCCTTCCGGCATTCTGACAAAGGCCGTCAAGAGCCCCGGATTGACGTTCAGCGCTTCGGGTTTCAAGGTCACCTGCGCTTCCAGGGTCAACTGCGGTGCAATAACTTCAACCGGAATCCATCCTTTGACTGCCTTCAACTCTTTCGCCGTTATGAAGAAACTAATATTATGGGTTCCCACCTGTCCCGCCACGTAGTTCGTGGAGAGAGTAATCCATGCGTTACTCTCCACTGTCCCGATGTCCCATGATGATTCCACACGTGTGTTATTAGTGCCATTCAATCCTCTTGCGGTCATGTACCCCTCCACGTTGTGCAGAGATCCTGGCAGAGGATTCAAGTATCTGACCGTGGCGGTCAGACTTTGACCCTGTGGAATCGGCGGCGTTGGGGTAACGGAAATAATATCTCTTGACGTACGCATGACGATTCGCCCCAAACCAGGACCCGAACTATTCCACCTGTCATTTTGTCCCTCAACCCTCAAAGCTGCATGTAACTCAAACGTATAAGTCACGCCGGTCCATTTTGTGTACATTGCAGGCGTGACTGTTACATTAACGATATTAGTAGTATTCGGCGCCAAGGTATTTGTCGTAATTTGAGTTACAAGGTCTGCTACATGCTCACCATTATATTGTAAAACGTCTGCATCCATTATGAGGCGGCAGGTGCGGGTCGTGTTTGTTCGGTTCACAAGCACAACAGTCCACACCAAGTTGGAACCAAGGAGAGCTCCGGCATTATAAGAAAAATCAACCGAGACACCGCTTGGAAGGTCTGTTGTTGCCCATGTCGTACTGGCAAGTAGCAATTGTACAAGAAAAAGGTAACGTTTCATTTCACACCTCATTTGTAACTGCTTGTGATGTCATTAGTAGTGTTTGCGCCGACAGATTTGGTGCTGATATCGTGACCAACCCAGGCTGTCCAGAAGTCCACAAGAACTTCGCCGCCACCGGGAAAATCCCACCACTCCTCAACATCGGCATCCACTTCGGCATAAACAAAGGCAACATCGTAGTCGCTTCCCAGGTTCCCTCTGACGGCGACATGCGATGCCGGCCCGCATTGAAAAGCGCCCGCACTGAGCTCCTGGGGTGTTGCATCTACCGCCTGCCATCCGTTCTGTCCTGTTTGATCTGGCCGGTCCATCCATGCGTCACACCACACATGAAAGTTCCATATCTTTTCGGAGCGGCTTCTGTCAAGCACGCCATTAGTGTCACATCGCCGTTCAACGATTTGATTTCCATTTGTATCATGGGCGGAATCGTAGGTCGTAATAGGGCGTGCCGGAATTCCACTGCATCGCAGCATTGTGGTCAGCAATCCAGCGAATACCCAGCATTGACCATATTTGACAGGATCTCCTGTGCTTTGATACTGTGCCAGTATTTCATCGCTTCCAGCCCAGTAGTCTGCATTCGTGCCGTCTGGCCATACATCGTTGGTCGGCCACAATCCCCACAGAATTCCTCCGTCATTACAATTGACACGCGCAGAAAGGTGGCGTGAGACAAAGATTGAATTTACGCGTTTGCCGGCGTCCTGACCGGAAAGTTCTGACAGAAGCACACCTAGTGAAACGGTGTTAAATTGTTCATAGTCCCAAGACATGGTAAACTTATCGGCGAGTTCTCCATGCCAGAGAAGCCCTGCTATATTCATAACGTATTCCGCTCTCTCAT
Source organism: Verrucomicrobiota bacterium (assembly GCA_018898455.1). Lineage (GTDB taxonomy): Bacteria > Verrucomicrobiota > Kiritimatiellia > JAAZAB01 > JAAZAB01 > JAHIJO01. Next base: position 23,742 of record JAHIJO010000074.1, read on the forward strand.
CATCATCGGCCATATAGACCGAGTCGTTGGCGCTCCACGGGTTGAACAGAACTATCACCTGCCCCGGGAAATTGGTTGCATCCAGAACCAGATTCGTGGCGGCCTTGGGACTGACCAGCGCCTGCCACTGATATTCTCCAATGGGACAGTTTGTCGAAGGGATGTTGATTTCCATTTTAACGGTCTTCGTCTGGTCTGCATTGTTCGAGACCGACAGCAATTTGCAGTACCAGTCCGTCGCGCCAAGGTCTGCGATAACTTCGGGAACATCTTTGATCGTTGGCGACCCATCGAAGTCTTGGACCGCTTGGAACCAAACATCGAAGGAAGCGCTTTCATATCCGTTGGACAATTTCGCTTCGACTTTGAATTTATCCGCCCTGCGCAACACCAGGGCGTTGGTTTGATAAAGACTCGTGTGATGCAACGCCTCATTGGTTGATTCCAGCCAGTTAAAGTCAACGAACTGTGGCTTGAACACCTCGAATGTTGCCGTGTCAAAGCAGTTGGTATTTCCCACCGCTTGAGCCGTTACTGTGTATGTATTCGATGCCGGTCCGGCGTAAACCCAGACATTTGTCCCCTGCCAGGTATTCGCGCCAACACCCGTCCATGTCTGTCCGGAAGCAAATTGCGCGCCATTCGTCCCTAAGTCCGGTGAAATGGACCAGGTAACGTTTGGATAACTATCCGCCGTTAACCAGAATGAAACGCAGTTCGTGCAATAAACATAACCTTCCTGATTGGTCTGAACAATATCCACTTTAAGGACGTTCAACACCGCCGAGGCGTAAATATTCGTGTTCTCGTTAGCGGTGGCCCGGACCACATACGTGGTTGCCACGCCGCCGACAGCAACCACGGCGTTGCTCGGATACCCCGTCAGCACCGCCCCATTGGTCACACCGTCCGGAATGATGGACCAGGACACTCCGTTGGTAACTCGACTGGCGCCGCCCAGGTAGAAATTAACATTCCCGGAATTGATACAGACATTCGTGAGCAAAGGCTGAATATAGACGATCGGCAGA
>JAHIJO010000075.1 GCA_018898455.1 Verrucomicrobiota bacterium
GCTGACGACACCTACCACGCTCTGCCCGCGCGTTGTTCCGCAGGGCGTCGTATTCGTTCCCCATCGGATATCGCTTTCGCCTTGTATTACTCACAGGGAAAACATATCTTTTACCCATAGATTGTATCGAAGAGCCTAAAAATTTAAGGCGGCCTTTCGCCTGCAACCGAACAGGTAGGGCGGCCAGTCTCTTGGCCGCCGTTACGGGAAAGCGTCTAAAATCGAAAATCGAAAACAATTATGCCTTTCATGATTTTTAACACATTGACGCGGCGTTTGGAGCCGTTCGAGCCTTTGGAGCCGGGACGGGTTCGTATGTATACTTGCGGCCCGACTGTTTACAATTTTGCGACTATTGGAAACTTTCGTGCCTATCTGTTCGAAGACCTTCTCCGGCGCCACCTGGAATATCTTGGTTTCAAGGTGTTCCAAGTGATGAACCTGACCGATATTGATGATAAAACGATCCGGGGCTCCCGCCAGGCCGGTCTTTCCCTGGACAAATTTACCCGCCCCTATAAGGAGTCGTTTTTCGCCGATATCCGGACGCTGAATATCGAACCGGCGGAAATGTATCCGGCTGCCACGGATCACATTCCCGAAATGATTTCCCTGATCGAGGTGTTGTTCAAGGCCGGTGTTGCCTATCGGTCCGATGACGGTTCGGTCTATTTCAGCATTGCCAAATTCCCCGGTTACGGAAAACTGGCGCACCTGGATATGGCGGGATTAAAACCGGGAGCGCGGGTTGCCCAGGATGAATATCAGAAGGACAACCTGGCGGATTTCGCTTTATGGAAGGCCAGCACGGAAGACGATGGCGACGTGGGCTGGGAATCGCCCTGGGGCAGGGGCCGGCCCGGTTGGCACATCGAATGCTCGGCCATGAGCATGAAATACCTGGGGACCAGCTTTGATCTGCATACCGGAGGCGTAGATAATATTTTCCCCCATCATGAGGACGAAATTGCCCAGAGCGAAGCAGCGACGGGAAAACAGTTCGTCAAATACTGGATGCATTGTGCCCACCTGGTGGTTGAAGGCCGGAAGATGTCAAAATCACTCGGGAATTTTTACACGCTCAGGGATTTACTCCAACGCGGCTATTCCGGGCGGGAAATCCGGTTCGCACTGCTGGCGGCCCAGTACCGTCAGGCGTTGAATTTTACTTTCGATGCCCTGGATGCCGCGCGCGCGGCGCTCCGCCGCCTGGATGAGTTCCAGGATCGGCTTTCAGCTTTCGCCGGGAATAAGGAGTCAGCGCCGCTTCCTGCCGATCCGGTCGCGGTCGGATGGATTGAGAAGAGCCGATTGGATTTTGAAAAGGCTATGGATGATGATTTGAACGTTCCGCTGGCGCTGGCCGCCCTGTTTGAACTTGTGCACGAAGGTAATATCCGGCTGGATGGAAAGAGGTTGTCGGATGCAGAAGCCCATCACTGCTTGCTGGTATTGGAGTCGATGGATCGGGTCCTGGGTTTTTTAAGGAAAGAGGACAACCGTCCGGATGCGGAAACCGTGCGCTGGGCCAGCGAACGGCTTGCGGCGCGGACTGCCCGGGACTGGACGGAGGCAGACCGGTTGCGAGCCTTGATCGAAACGCGCGGCTGGCTGGTCCAGGATACGGCGGGTGGATTTCAATTGAAAAAGCGGGGGGTGCATGATGCGGCGAGGTAAATTTATTACGTTGGAAGGCCCTGAAGGCAGCGGCAAGTCCACCCACGCCAGGACGCTGGTGGCGCGGATGACGCAAGCCGGATTTTCTGTGATTGCCGCCCGCGAGCCGGGCGGCACGCGCTTGGGAGAAGCCATCCGGAAGTTGTTACAGCAGGATGCGGCGGATGAGCCGTTGGGGTCGGAGGCGGAGCTGTTTTTATTCATGGCCAGTCGGGCCCAGCTGGTTCAGCAGGTGATCCTGCCGGCCCTGGCAAAGGGAATCCATGTTGTGTGTGATCGGTTTGCGGATTCCACGAGCGCCTACCAGGGATACGGACGGGGGGTTGATCTGGACCGGATCCTGATGATCAACGATTTGGCCGTCCAGGGCCTGATGCCGGATGTAACGCTCCTGCTGGATATCCCGGTGGCCATCGGATTTGAGCGGCTTCAAGTCCGCAATGCCGATGCCAATGCCCAGAAGGATCGGATCGAACGCGAGGCGTTGGGTTTCCACGAACGTGTTCGTGACGGGTATCTGGACCTGGCGCGGCGCTGGCCAGACCGCATTCGGAGGATCGACACGTCCGGCGTGTTTTCGGAGGTCAACGAAGAGTTATGGAGGGTCGTGAAGCGTGTCATTGACGGATGAGGTTAAGTTGGCGCTGGCCTCGATCCGGAAAGGCATGGCCGCCGGGCGCCTGGCGCATGCCTATCTGGTGGTCGGCAACCCGCGGGGCAATGCCGGGGCATTTGTGGATGAAATGCTGTCTTTGCTGTATTGCTCCGCATCCGGAGACCGGCCCTGTCGGGAATGCTCCGGATGTCGTCGCATTTTCCAACACGCGCATCCGGACCTGATCCGGGTGGAACCCCGGAAGAAATCGCGGACGATCCAGAAAGAACAGGTTCAGCAGATCCAACAGCATGTGTTTCAAACATCACTGGAGGGCGGGTGGAAATCGGTGGTGCTGGTCTATGCCGAGCGCTTGCAGGAGATGGCCGCCAATAAACTGCTGAAGACGCTCGAAGAACCGCCGGACCGATGCCTCTTTCTGTTATTGAGCGAGAATCCCGAGTTCCTTCTTCCCACGATCGTGTCGCGATGCCAGCGCGTCGTATTGCCGGGCGAAGCGTCGGGAGAGAATGCCGCCTTAAAAGCGTCGGTTGTTGAGATGCTAACGGCCGCGCCTGAGTCGGGCGTGATGGGAAGTATGGCGTGTGCCCGGCGCATGCTGGATCTTCTGAAGGATATCCGCGCGCAGGCGGAAGAGGATGAAAAAAGCGGGGTGGAAACCGAGATCCTTGAAAAGATGGGCCAGATGGATGAAATGGATCATCCGGGGGAAATTGGTCGCCGGGATGTGGACCCGTTCATTCGTGGAGAAATGGCGGATGCCGTGCTGGCCCGGGTTGAAGGCAAATACCGTGAGCTGCGGACCATCTTGCTGCGCTGGATGTTGTTCTGGTATCGGGATGTTCTTTTGTGTGTCTGCGGCTTGGAGACGGATATGCTGTATTTTCAGGAGGAAGCGCCGCGAATCCGGGAGATGGCGGCGGGATTGACATACCGGCGGGCGCTGGCTAACATTCGTATCATTGAGGAAATGAAAGACCAGCTGGAACAATCGTTGCCGGAACCCATGGTGCTGGAACGCGGATTGATCCGATTGAACTATTCTTCCGAATAAGGGAGTCATCAATGTTTCGATGGGTTCATATAAGTTGCGGCGATACCCACCTGGTTAAATGTTTCAGTCCGTCGGATCTGGCCATTAAGGAAGGGGATGCCTGTGTCGTTGAACTTGACAAGATTCCGGAGTTTGGGCATGTTGCCACGATTTCCGAAGTGTCCGGAACACCCGACGCGAGCGTGAAAGATTTTCCCGTTGTTTTGCGCCGGGCCACGCTTCAGGATCAGGCCCGGGCCAGCGAAAACGTATTGTTTACCAAGACGGCTTTACGTCTGTGCCATGAAAAAATCAGTCACTATCAGTTGAACATGCGGCTGTTACGGGTTCGTTATTCGTTCGATCGTTCCCGGTTGATGGTTATTTTTACAGCCGAGGATCGGGTGGATTTCCGGCAATTGGTCCAGGACCTGGCGGCGGAAACACATGCCCGGATTGAAATGCGCCAGATCGGGATCCGGGATGCGGCGGCCATCGTGGGCGGGGTGGCGCCCTGCGGCCGCACCTTGTGCTGTTCCGTCTGGATTGAAGATTTTGAAAACATTCATATCCGCATGGCGAAAACACAGGGGTTGTCGCTGAATCCCGCCAGTGTCAACGGCATGTGCGGCCGGTTAAAATGCTGTTTGCGATTTGAAAACAATTGTTATCAGGATATGGGACGGGATTTGCCCCGGGAAGGCGATCGGGTGGAGTGTCCGGCTGGGCAGGGACGTGTGCTGGAATCCAGGGTTTTGTCCCAGCGGGTTAAGGTTTGCCTTGATGACCGGCGGGTTCTTGAATTCGGCAGTCGGGATGTAATTGTGCTTGGCAGTGAGGACAACAACTCGTAACTGGAAACGACAAAGTCGATATTGTATTGGAGAGGCATTCATGTTAAATTCTTTATTTTTAGTGAATGAGGGTATTATTATAACGACATGATGTCTGCTTACTGCGGAAATAACCCGATGAACATATTTTTGACAGACATGCGGCGAGTCAGCAACCCGCCGAGGGTTTGGAAATGCCTCATAGCGGTGGGCCTGCTATATGCGGGTCTGGATCTGACGGCAAGGGCTGGTGACGCGGACCTTGATTCGAATGGCAATGGGATGACTGTGGATCAATACGAACAGTTGTTTGGTCTGGACCTGAGGAATCCCGCCGTAGCGTTCCTGGACTACGATCAAGACGGAGTCTTGAATGGGGAGGAGTGGTACCAAAGGACCGATCCGTGCAGAGCAGATACGGACGACGATGGCTGGCCGGATGGGATTGACAATGACATCAGTCGGGCGCGGCTGGATTTCCACCCGTTATTTACCGATGGGGATTTTCTCAGATATGTCTGGCCGTCATGGATGGTGGCGGCATTTAAGGCAGGAGGAGAGTGGGAGACCAGCTTGCCGGCCTGGTATGTTCCGGCAGGGACCGGCGGGCGGCTGTGTCTTAAAGTGGATCGCTCCATTCTGACACAAGACCTGAGAATGGAGCTTGAGTTCTACGATGCCCCCCATGCCTCTTTGTTCGTGGATCTGGTCAACAGCCGCGGGGAGACGCTGGTTTCCAGCGAGTCCGTGGAGAACTTGATGGACGGCAGCGGCGAGATTGTGCGGAAATCCCTGACTGTTCCCCTGGCAAGTTATCCGTCAGCGGTCGGCATCCATCTCCGGGGAACCGGCGAATTGTTTGTGTTCGACGGCTCACTTTTCGTGGACCAGGACAACGACGGTCTGGATGCGAATCAGGAAGCCGTCATGGGAACCAGCGACTTACTACTCGATTCGGACGGCGATGGGATTACCGATTATCAGGAGGTTTTTGTTTACGGAACCAATCCGGTCGTGCCGGACAGAGTTGGCGAGCAGGCTGGCCCCGCCTCGAGTGAGGAGAAAGATGTTCCAGGGAGGGTGACGCGCCCCTCGGATACTCCCTTGAATCCCGCCGCTGGCGGGACAAGTCCGCGGGCGTTCCAAGCCGCCCGGATAAAAGCCATCACTATCCCGCAATGGGTTATGGCCCGCCTGGCCGGCGGACAAGCCTGGATGGGAGGTACGAATTTTATGGTTACTCGTTCTGTGCTTGGTGGTGGTGGAACCCGGCAAAGCGGGGGGGCGCTGATTCTGGAAGACACGATGGCGCAGCCCTCGGCCATTGGCTTTTCTTCGCATACAGATTTTGTTCTCCATGCAGGCTATCAGCAGAGCGATGAGAAGGAAGAATTACTGGAGATTCGGAACGTGAGCGTGACACCCCGGGCATATAACGGTGTGAATCGGCAATTTAACCCCAACTGGGGTGAAACCTCTACGTTTTCCTACGTGATTTCAACACGGGCTGAGACGGTTACAGTGGGAGTGTGGAGCGAGCAAGACACCAACACGCCGGTCATCACTTACATGGCGAGCGGCCTGGATTCAGGACTTCATACTTTTCAGTGGGGTGGGACGAATTCCAGCGGGGCGCTTGTGACTGAGCTCATTTATTACTACTTTACGATCAGCGCGACGGACAAGAAAGGCAGAGTGGTTTCGTATGAGCCCATAGGCGCGCAAACCAATGAGATACGTATCGAAGTTGTTTTTAATATTCCGGTCATATCGCAGGTTTCATACGCCCCGGATCCCTTTTTCCCGCCGCGCCAAACAAATGAGATGACGTATAACATATCCTCTCCTGGAAATAACAACCATGATGTCACTGTTACAAATGAAGACTCCCAGCGTAATGTTGTTATTGCCTTCACAAATTTAGATCAAGGACGGGGTGCCCATTTGGTGGAGTGGGGCGGAACAAACAGCGCCGGCGCGAATATGCCGGATGGGATATATGTTTACCGCGTAAATGTCGTGAGAGCCAACAAAAAAGGGAATGAAAAGACCGGGGCCGTCATTCTGCTCCGGGAAAATGAAACCAACACGGTTGATGGTAAAGTCGAGATTTGGCATAGGCCCAGCGAAGTGTTCACTATTGAGGAAATCCCTTCTGCCGGGCTTGGCGGGGCCGCGATCGGTATTCTTGTCGATGGGCTGGTGATGCAAAGCCCGATATACGATATTAGAGGACCTGACCGGACTGCAACTGATCCGCCGTTTATATTGATTTTCCAGTATGCCGAGGCCATCGAGGGTGATATTGAGGAGAAACTGCAGGTAAGAAGGTATGATGTGGTCAATCGGCGCTGGCGGCCGTTGGAATCGGCCAATCAGTTCATTGATTATGTGAATCACCAGGTGATCGTGGAGGTATGGGAACTCTCGCTGTTGGGCCTGTTCACCGGCAAGGATACAAGCCCGCCCCTGATCACAATTCTGTCGCCGGCGCCAAGGACATATACCGGGGAGACGGGAATCAATATCCTTTACGAGGCGGAAGACCCCTCCGGAGTCATGAGCGAGACGGTTTATCTGAACGGGGCGGAATACCCGTATGAGACGATTGCCCCCTCGGACCTTCTCGTAGGTGAGAACTGGCTGATGGTAAAGGTCTGTGACGGCGTAGGCAACATTGGGTGGGCCAGTGTGCGGTTCCTAGTCGGCCTTCTGGATGCCTCGGTAAGGCTTGAGCCTGAAACTTTGAATGTGAATCCGGGTGTATTGACGGCATTTGTGCGACTGCCGGAAGGCTATGACCCCGGTTATATAACCAATGCCACGTGCGATGGCGCCGCCTATGAAAGCATGCAGGTCAATGGAGACCCTTCGACAGGCTCAGGGCAAGACGGAACGGAGATGATTATCAAATTCAGAAGGCAGGCTATTGAGAAAGCCCTGGCAGAGATAGGCGAGGAAATAGATACCTCTTTCATCGTGCGGGGAACCTATACGGATGAGACCGGAACCCTGGTTTTTGAGGGAACGGATGAAATCAGTAAAATCGTGGGAGAATAGGCAAACCGATAACAGAAAAATAGAGGAAATAGCCATGAAGAAAAATATCCTGTTCGCGGTAGGCGCATTGGTAATCCTGACGGCAACAACAGGGATATGTCAGCCCCATGTGCCGCCATCGATCAACTTTCAGGGTAAAATCACGGACACCAATGGGGTGCCGCTGGGAAACCTGCCGGGGACCAACATTGACGGCCAGATAGACATTGTGTTCCGTATCTATGATTCATCGAACGGCGTCACAGCGGTGTGGGGACAGACC
>JAHIJO010000076.1 GCA_018898455.1 Verrucomicrobiota bacterium
AACAGTGTTATTGAGCCTACTTCGCGCAGAGGACAATCCCCTACGCAACGAAGAGATGGTATGGACGCGCGCGTCAACAGTCAAGACTCTAAATGCTTGCATATCAGCCATGTTTCACCGCGCCTTGTTTTGTGCTTGCCGCCGAAGTAGGCTTTGTGCTAAATGCTAAGGTCTGACTTATGCAGAAATGCGATTTGACGATATAATTCCTCGCATAAAACCTACCTCGGGGAAAACATGGACAACGCGCCGATCTGTTTTGATGACTGGGAGCATGCCTTGAGGACGTCAGTGCCTGCGGATCGGCACCACGCCTATCGCGAAGCCATTGTAAAATTCAGATACTGGCTTCGGGAGACCGGCAAATTGCCGGACGCCGAGACGTTCAGGGAGCATTTGGAGTGGAAGAAGTCCTATCTGGCTCCGGACCGATTTGAAATACGGCGCGAGGCGTTGCGATGGTATTACCAAGAGGGCAGTTTGCGGATGAAAGCGGCAGGGCAAGCGAAGTCGCCGCCATTGCCGGCAACAAAGACTACTGCTGAACCGATCATTCGTCCCGAACAAATCCAACCACTCCGGCCAGAGCCGAAAACGGATCAAGGGGCACCCTGTTCGCCGCAGGAAGCCAAGATCTCCGTCAAACCTGAAAACCGGATGGTTGGAGCTTACCGGACCTATGAGATGAACGATGTTCCGACAGCGGGGGCTCGCGATCTGGGTGGTCCATCCTGGGAGAAGGCGCTGGTCAGTCGCATTCGTGAAAAGAATCTGGCTTGGACAAGCGAAAAAACCTACCGGGCATGGTGTCGGCGTTTCATAGCCTCCTGTGGCGAAAAGCCAATAACTGAATTGGGGCATGGCGATGTGCGCAATTGGCTGTCCAATTTGGCCGTGAAAGAACGCGTGTCCGTAGCCACGCAGAGCCAAGCCCTCAACGCCGTGGTTTTTTTCTTCCGTGAAGTGCTGAAACGCGATCCCGGCGATTTCAGCGATTTTGTCAGGGCGCGACGGGGGCGGAAGGTGCCTACCGTGCTGACGCAGGCGGAGTGTAAGCGGCTGTTTGAGGCGATGGAAGGGACCTACCGCCTGATGGCTGAACTCATGTATGCGGCAGGATTGAGACTGTCGGAACTTCTGCGGTTACGGGTAAAGGATGTGGACTTGGAGCGATTGCAGCTTGCCATTCAGTTCGGAAAGGGCGGGAAGAGCCGCTTGACCATGATTCCGCAGAAACTGGAGCCCGCTCTGAGGGCGCACCGCGAGCGGCTGCGGGTGCTTCACGCCAAAGACCGCGAAGCCAATCTGCCGGGAGTGGAACTGCCCGAGGCGCTGGAACGCAAGTGGCCGAAGGCGGGCGAAAAGTTTGTCTGGTTCTGGTTCTGGCCTTCGCGCAATCTGATGCGCGACCACCGCAACGGCATCGTTCGCCGGCATCATGTGCTGGATGTGACGTTCCAAAAGGCGATTCGCGAGGCGGTGGAGAAGGCGGGGTTCGACAAGCGCGTGTCGCCGCATACGCTACGGCACAGTTTTGCGACACATCTGCTGGCGAGTGGCACCGGCATCCGCGATGTTCAGGATCTGCTTGGCCATGCGGATATTTCCACGACGGAAATCTATCTGCACACGGCAAAGCATACCGGAATCGGCGTGCGCAGCCCGTTTGATACGTTGTAAAAGCGCCCACTCGATGCTCCCCCGTTCTCCGCTCCACGTAAAGGACGCGTCTCAAGAGGCTGTTGCCCAAATCGAGATGCTTCGCTACGCTCTGCATGACAAGTCTCAAGGATGGAATAAATATTAGGAAAATGTCATTCTGATGCCGCCTTTGCGGCAGAAGAATCTCGTTTTCCGATTTGGGCAACAGGCCTCAACATATAACATTTGCCAGTCATGCTATCAGATCCCTTTTCAGTTTTCGCATATCCGGAACAGCTTTTTTCTCATTGGCAACAGATGTCAAACCGCCGGATCGCCATCCCCTTCTATTCTTATTCCTCTATTCTCTTTAATACTGGCAATCACTGGTGTCCGGTTAAGATTTTGCCAATTACAGTTTAGGCCTTATTCCATCGATACGGAATTGATGTCATGATCGTTTTCGATTTCAACTTTCGCCTGAAAAACAGCATGATTTCCCTCTTGACAAACCAAGAGGAG
>JAHIJO010000077.1 GCA_018898455.1 Verrucomicrobiota bacterium
AGTCGGATATTCGCATCGGGTCCATAACCTCACTAAAAGTGCGGTTATAGACACAACACCAAAATGTGCCTTTTGACCGCAATAAACAAGGTCCAAATAGCAATTCATGTTACCAACTCACGCTTTTTTGAGGTTTAATATATATATCAACCTTGTTGTAAGCGGTACCGGTGGCCGGAAAAACAACAGGGATTTTAGGCATCAGGTTGCCGTCACGCAGGGCATAAGCTTCGATGGCGAACTGCAGCATGGCATCCAGCACAGAAAAGCGTCGCGCACTCTCGTCATCCGCAGCGCTGCCTCGCACCGGTGCGCCGGTGGTCAGGGAAACGGCGAGAGTAGACGAGGTGAAATCCGGATGTACCGCCGACTCCAAGTAATAGGTGCTGGTCGTATCGGGCCCCACGCTGGCCACGGCGTCCGACGCGATAGCGCAGTAAACCCTGACCTTAATATCCGGCCCGCTGTCGGCATCACCGCCGGTGGCGACGATGGCATAGGCTCCATCCACTCCCGTTAAGGTCGTCCCCATGACCTCGTCAGTAGACCCTGTATTCACATTGATCACTTCGACCTTGGCCAGGCGGATGGGATGCTCGGCGCCGGATGCGTCTTTGTATGTCATAATGCCTGAAATGGAGACGGATAATGTTTCTCGAAGACGTGATTCCGGTTTTTGAGGTGTAGCCGGTTTCTCCGGTTGAGCCGCGGGTTTGAGAAACGACGGCAGTACGGCCGGCGTGCCGAGCGTCGCCGGTGTCTGCGTCTCGATGCCTTGTCCGCCCAAGATCCGATTTTGCTCGGCCGGTGTCTTAGCCCGCTTGAGATCCATAACGGTGAACGGTTCCATGGCCGCGACTATGCTGCTGACCTCAGCGATGATATTCAGACTGATTCGAGCGGCGGTAAAGCTTAATGACTCGGCCGGATCGAATGTGGCGTTCACATTGATCGTGTATCGCCCCGTGGTTTTCAGCATGACCATCAGCACCAGTTCGCGCCGTTCCCCGACCTTGAGGGCACCCTTCCAAGCCGGGTTGCCGCTGATCAAGGCAATTTCCGGGGGCAGGGTCACGGCGATGGCCAGGTTGGAATACGCCTTAGTTGTAGAAAGGGTAATCCGTAGCGGCTCGTTCCTGTTCAACCCAGGTTTGGAATTGTCAAACGCCGCCGTCATGGTCAGGGGCGGCGTCATCTTTTCCGCGTCGGCCTGCTGGGGCATCAGCATGACGGTAAACACGCATGCCATGAGCCACATTCCCAGATGGGCCACCTTAGCGCAACGAACCTTCTTTTCAACCGCATGTTTCATAACAACATCCCTCTTTATAAAAAATCAGCAGACACTCGGCTTGCAACACGCTTTATTTCTCGAACAATGAAACCGGGTTTTTAAAAAAACAACCCGCAGTGGATTAAATTCTTTTCTTCTTATTCTCCTCTTTTCGGGGCATTTGGCAAGCTATTTATGATCGGGTCCGGGTCGCGTTTCGTTTTCGTATTGTTCCTGAATCGTTGCTGGTGCATAATGCATTCATCAAGCAACTCAGCGAAGAGGGTAATGATCGGATATGTCGGTTCTTGCACAACGTTTGGCCGGTGACGCCGGCCGGCTCAAAGCGTATGTTCTGGCGAATCCCTTTGCGCGGAAGGCCATCCTCAGCGCCGGTTTGCATGCGGTGATCATCATCGGACTCCTGCTCGGGTCACTGGTGTCCTGCCATGTCCGGGCGCCGCGTGATCTGTCCCCTTTTGATCTCCAATCGATCGGCCAGCCGGGTAAGGCCGGCGGCGCGGCAACCGTTGCCCCCGAGTCGGTCGTGGTCAGTAAGTCGGAGGATGGGCTGGAGATCGTCAAGAAGAAACCCGTCACGCCGAAGAGGGTTCCCGTTAAAACACAGCCGAAAAAACCGGTTTCGGCGGAACCGAAAAAACTTTCACAAAGTGAAATCCAGAAACTATTAGGATCGGTGGTAAAGGACATCGGATCAGGATCCAGATCCGCCGTGGCGGGGACTTACGGAACCGGATCCGGCGGGGGGACCTATGACCCGTTGGGCTGGTATTATTCGATGGTCCGGGTGACCATGTACGAAGCCTGGCAGCAACCGAGTTCCCTGGCTGGAAAGAAGGGCCTGATTAGCCGCATACTCATTCGGGTTCAGCGGGACGGTCGGATTTCCCAGCGTTCCCTGATCCAGCCTTCCGGTAACGCGCTGATGGATTCCTCCGTGATGACCGCCGTGGAATCCGTTCAGCGCCTCCAGGAATTGCCTCCCGGCTTTGGCGGCTCCTACAAGGAAATTACGATCGACTTCGAATTGACCGAAACACCTTTGGAATAATCCGGGCTTGAAGTGCGGCAGCAGCGCTGCCGCTTTCAGACGACGAAGCACAGACTTTGCCAGTATGGCATGGTTGTCCTGCGCCTGCTACGCTTCGTTGGCTTTCTCGGGCAGGGGGCCGATCAAGGGCTTGGCGGTTTCACCGGGTCGGCCTTCGATGGCCGAGACCAGCCGGCTTACCAATGTGTCCCGGCGTTGTTCCCGCTCCACGGGCGATAAGCCCGACAAATCCACATAACCGGCGGCCGTCTGACCGTGTCCGCCGGCCGAGCCTTCTTTGGTCCCAATCAAAGGCCGCAGCAGCCGTGCACAGCTCACATGGGAAAGTTCGCTCCGCAGGGAAATCATCAGCCGGTTTTCCGTGAACGCGGTGCAGAAGGCCCAGGTGATCCGCTCCATACGCAGGAGCAGGTCGGCGATTTCCGCAACGATTTCCGGATGGGATACTGAGATCAGGTGGGTCCAGGACACGCGTCCGTAGGTCATGGCGTTTTGGACGGCTTCCACCAGGTATCCGTAATAGGCACGTGGCAGGGCCGCGTTCTTAATCTGGCCCAGAATCTTTAAATTAGACCGGGCCAGCAGGGATGTGTAGGCTTCCAGGTCGCGGGCCGACGCATGGCGGATGAAATCGAATGTTTCAGTGGTGATGGCGTAGGCCATGATGGAGGCCAGCCATTTGGGAATCGGGATTCCCGCCACGGTTAAACATTCCACCAGGCGCGTTGTCATGGCGCCGAAGTTGGGGTTGAGGTCCGCGAACAGAGAGTCCGGAATGGATCGTTTGCCATGCTGGTGATGATCAAACACGCCGAGCGGCCGCGCGAACGCCGGCACGGTGACATTTCCGATCCACGGCGCCGTATCCACGATAATGGCGGGAACATTCTTCCGTCCACCCCGCCACTGATGGGGAGCCAGCCACTTGTATTTGAAATGCCGGAGCAGTTCCCGATTCTCGGCCCGGGAGACAATGCCGCTAAACATAATTCGGCTGTGCAGGCCCCACCGTTCCTTCAGGAGTAATTGCAGGGCCGCGGAAGATGCCAAGGCGTCAGGATCCGGGTAATCGTGAGGGAGAATCAGAACCTGCCGGTGGGAAGGAAGTTTCGCTCCCAAATCGTCCAGGAGCCGTTCCACTTCGGTGATGACGGCGGACTCCATATTACTTAATGAGAACGCCGATGATTACCCCGACTACGATGAAGCCGAGGAAAATCAGGGATTTGATGGCCGTGATGGAGGTAAAGATTAAATCCACGGTCACATTGCGGCCGGTGCCCATCGAATTGAAGACCAGCACGAGGGCCGTTAGTCCGAGAATGATGAAAGCGTAAAGCACTTTTTTGTTCATTGATCCTCCTCCGCCGGATCGGCTTTTGCCGCCGGCCGATTTGCTTTTTACGTTTGCGCTCATGCGTTACCGCCGCCCGCCTTCCACGTTGCCGCTGTCTAATAGAAATTTCAATCTTGCGGTTCTACCGAACGGCAAAGTTGCCGAAGGCCTAACCCGTCTGAATTAATTTCGGATTTCCCATTCGAAGACCTTTTCGAATGGGGTCTGACTCCGGCGGGCAATCCCACTCACGCCTCATTATCTACTGGCTTTTCGGCTGCGATCCGCCTATAGCAATCATAAGTTGTCGCGTCGAAACACACGAACACGACTTTCCGCAATGTCCGGTTGGTCTTCAGAAAACGGCGGGTCTCCGACCAAGCAATGCGCGCCGCGCGTTCCACCGGGAACCGGTATGCCCCGGTACTGATTGAAGGGAAGGCTATTGTGGCAATTCTATGGGTTTCTGCAAGCGAAAAACAATGGCGATAACAACCGGCCAGCAGGGCATCTTCGCCAGGGTGGCCGTCCTTTCCGTTATTGTTCCGATGCCCTCCCGCCTTCGCGAAGCGCCTACTCCGCCGAAGCAAAGCTCCTGGCTGCGAAGGCCGGGCCGCTTCGGTGGGCGCGGGAAGGTCGTGATCGAATCTCCGGCGGGCAGGCCAGACGGGACCCACAGTATGAATGATCCATCGGGCATGAAGCCGGAAGCCTGGTGTAATCCTGGCTTCGCCGGTTGGACAACCGCCCAGGGACCGGCAGGCCTCCAGCAATTCGGGGCCCGCTGCACGGTGAATGGCCCCATCCACGCCGCCCCCTCCGAGCAACGTCGTATTGGCGGCGTTGACAACGGCCTCCACGTCCTGTTGGGTGATATCGCCCTGGATGATCTCAATGCTTGCAGTCATGGTTCAGTTCTTCTTAAGGTTAAGCGCGGTACGCCATAGGCGTTGCAGACGGAAACAATGGTCGCGGCGCACAGCGCCTCGCCCTACCAATAATAATTTCCTATTAGATTAAATTAGGAAGGCCGCCAAAGGCGGCAACTTTTTAATCCAGTTGGCTTAAAATCCCTGCCACATAAGCCAGGTAAAATAGATATTGTTGAGGATGTGCATGAGCACGGGAACCAGCAGGGACCCGCTCCGGTATCGGGTCCAACCCAGGATCAACCCCATGATGCCCAGGGGTACCACATATTCGACCTGCATATGGACAACCGAAAAAAGAAATGCCGTGATGAGAATAGTAACCGCCGGGCTCAGGTGCTTTTGCAGGGTGTCCTGGATAAAACCACGGAACACAATTTCTTCCGCGACCGGCGCCAGGATGGCGACGGCCAGGAAGGTCAGCGCCGGCGCTGTTCGGAAAGCCTGCAGGATTATCGGAACCGTCGGTTGTTTAGGCAAGGGGGCCTGCGCCAGCAGGGCCCAGAGTTGATCGTAAACCCAATCACCGAATAGCGCCAGACTAAAGCCCCAGAGGGCATAACACAATAAAACTTTCCAGGTTGCACGGGAAACCGCACATCCCCACAATGGCCCGCGCAAAGTACCTAATGCCGCGGCAATAATCGGCAAGGCATTGATCAGCACGGTTACGGCCAAAAACAATCCCGGCGAGCACTGCCCCGGCATCCAAACGAATAACCCGAAAGCAAAAGCCTGGCCTTCCACGAACAGCACCAGCCAGGCCAAGATGATCCACAGATTAAACGGATAACCCCGATACCGGTAACTGCGAATAATCAGGGGAATACCCAGGATGAAATATAGGAACCCCAGGACAATCGGACCGATCCGCGCCGAACGGGGAAAGGCCTGCCGAAATTGCTGCATCGAAATTTGCGGATTCGATGTCAGGGAAACCTGCAAATCGTAGAGCATGCGTAGATTGTGAAAAAACTTGAGCATTTCGGCATCGGTTTCTTTTTCTTCAGCTTGCGTCATTAGGGCCAAAGCCTTGTTGGCATCCTTGGGAACCCCTCGGCCAAAGAAATAGCGATCAGCCATCTCAGCCAACGCCTTTGCGTACCCCGAATTCGCCGCCTTATTATACCAGGCGATGGCTTCAGCCTCGTTCTTTTGAATGCCACGTCCTTTTTCATAGAGACGACCGAGCCAAAACTGGGCCTCGGCATGGCCCTGTTCGGCCGCTTTGCGAAACCATTTAGCCGCTTCGACATGATTTGTAGCACCCCCTCGTCCGTTGTCATAATACACGGCTAAGTTATATTGGGCCTTGGCATCGCCCTGTTCGGCCGCCAGGCGAAACCATTTGACTGCTTCAACATAATTTGTAGGCACCCCCTGTCCGTTGTGATAACACGCGGCTAAGTTAAATTGGGCGGTGGCATCGCCCTGTTCGGCCGCTTTGCGAAACCATTTTGCTGCTTCGACATAATTGGTTTCAGCCCAAGTCGCACCGGCCATCCCGGCGATCACCATCCCGATAATAATGGGGCGCAGGAAACTCATATCTTGATTCCTTTTCATTTATCTTCGCCCTGCCTTTGGGTTGCGGACGAAAGCCCGCCTTGGCGGGCGATCACTCTACTATATCCGACCGACCTGACAAGCCCGTTTCTGGTGCCGTAATGGGGGTAGACGTGTGGAAAAATTGATTGGACACGACAATCCATTTATTCACCCATTCTGATTCGTCCATTGCCCTCGGGAAGTTTCCGGGATTGAATCTGGGATCGTGATGTGATAGATTTCCCCCTGAAATATTTTTACGGCTTTCTGTGAAAGTGCTGCATTCCGGTTAAAAACTTGAATTAACTTTTGCTGGGCTTATGGAACAAACCCCATCTCCGGGACAGCATATTCTGGCGTGTTGCGGCGACATGATCGCGTTCACCCTCCGGCTCGCCGGCGCCGAATCGGGACGGGCTTACCTGCGCACTAACATTGGCCACGCCGCCACCGCACGCCAGGCCATCATCCGCGAAGTCCTGGAACGCCAACCCCGGCTGGCCGAGGATTGGTTCGATATTCCCATGACTCCGACGGATGACCGGTCATTTCGCCTTGTTCTGCCCCTGATCGAACCCGGTCATTTTGAGGCCAAGGCCTTTTTTGTGTCCACCCGTAATCCCCAACCGCATTGGCCGGAAGGACCCAACACGACAGTGAACGTCCATCCTGCTTCCTATGGGGGTGCCAATAGTCTCTATAATGCCTTTGTCCGCCAATTCGGGCAGGAAAAGCAAACGCGGTCTTCACCGACTGCCGTGCAGGAAAAAATCCTTGAAGCGCTGGATGAACGCCGCTTCGCCGTGGTACCGCCGTCCGGTACGTTCCGCGACCTGGTGCGGGAGCTGGATTTCATCATTCACCGCCTGCATTGCCGCATTATCCTGCTTCTGCCCATCCACCCCACGCCGACCGTATATGGGCGGATGGGGCGGTTCGGCAGTCCCTACGCGGCCCTGGATTTTCTGGATGTGGACCCGGCGCTCGCGGAATTCGACAAGAAGGCCACACCGTTGGAGCAGTTCCAGGAGCTGGTGGACGGTATTCATGCCCGGGGCGCCCGCTTGTTTCTTGATATCGCCATCAATCACACCGGCTGGGCCGCCAAAATTCACAGCCTGCATCCCGACTGGCTCGTCCGGGACGCCGATGGGACAATCCGGTCGCCCGGGGCCTGGGGGGTTGTCTGGAACGACCTGACCGAACTCAACCATGCCCAGGGTGATTTGTGGAAATACCTGGCTGACGTGTTCCTGACCTGGTGCCGTCGGGGTGTGGACGGATTCCGGTGCGATGCCGGGTACATGATTCCCGTGCCGGCCTGGGAGTTTATCGTGGCAACTGTGCGCCGCGAATTTCCCGACACCATTTTTCTCCTGGAAGGACTGGGTGGAAAACTTGAGACCACCACGGCCCTGCTCAATGTCGCCAACCTGAATTGGGCCTATTCGGAACTTTTCCAGAACTACGATCGCCGGCAGATTGAAACCTATCTCCCGTTTGCCATCCGCGAATCTGAAAGCGATGGGCTGATGATGCATTTCGCGGAAACGCACGACAACAACCGCCTGGCGGCGCGTTCGATTCCTTATGCCCGCCTGCGGACTGCCCTTTCGGCGCTCTGTTCCACCCGCGGCGCGTTCGGGTTTGCCAACGGTGTCGAGTGGCTGGCAAAAGAAAAAATTGATATCCATGAACGGACCTCACTCAACTGGAACAGCCGCGAGAACCAGGTGAACGAAATTGCCCGGCTGAACACTCTGCTCGGCGTTCATCCCGCGTTCTTTGGCGGTGCGCGTCTCCGTCTGGTTCACCGGGGGAAGGGCGACGGCATCGCCTTGCTTCGTCATCAGCCGGCGGGTGACCAAAGCCTGCTGGTCCTGGCCAACCTGGATGACGCCAAGTCCAATACCGTGGCCTGGAGCATAAAGGACGCCGGGGTGCCAGGCTCCACCGCAGCGCTATGCCCAGGCGTGCCGGTGGAAGGGCTGATCGATCTGCTGTCCGAAAACAAGGTCTCGGTCGCCATGGAGGGAGATAATGCCCTGGTCAGCCTGGCGCCCTGCGAGGTGCTGTGTCTGACCTCGGATCCGAAGGATCTGAACCTGGTGCGATTGATGGAGAAAAAAGCCGGGGTTTTGGATGACCCTGTTCGGCATCAATGCCTTCGTGCCCGCGCTCTGGACGCTCTCGTCTTTTACCGTGGTGTGCGTGATGTGGCCGATGTGGATGCCGATGGCCTGGCAGACTACCTGGCGGCGGATCCCCGTGGTTTCTGCCAACACCTGAGCCCGGAAAGCGGAAATGTCGTGAGCTGGGAATGGCCCCGGGATTTGAAGCGCGAGGTGATGATCCCGCCCCGTCATTTTCTATTGATCACCGCGCCGGCGCCATTCCGCGTCCAAGTCGTGGATGGCGAGCGGATCCTTCGGCAGGAGGATGCCATGCCGCAAGCGGACTTGTCCTGCCGTAGCGGCGTTGCGAAGGCAGACGATCGGCCGGCCTGCGCGGAGCACTCTCGTGAAGGCCGGCCTGCCGGTGCGAAGCGCCTTGGCGAAGACCGGTTTTTTGCGCTCCTTCCGCCGTTTTTCGCGCCGGATGCGCCGCAAGCTTGTGAAATCCGGTTTTCAGTGTACCAGCAGGGAGCAACGGAACATGCCGTGGGCCATCTGTTGATCCTGCCGTTGGGTGGACAGGTCCGGGTGCCTGTTGCGCTGGCGCGTCAGGATCTGCTGGACAAGCATCAGTTGGTGCTGGGAACCAATGGGCGCGGCGGCATGATGAGAGCCGGCGTGATCTGGGCAGAACTCCGCAGTCGCTACGATGCCCTGCTGGCGGGTAACCTGAGCGCCGAGGTTCCGGAGGATCGCCGGATTATGCTGACCCGGTGTCGGGCCTGGCTGATCTATCATGGCTACTCGCAAGACATCACCGTGGACCGGGAACAGCTTTTTGTTCATGGAGACAATGCCGGACTCTGGCGTTTCCGGGTGCCGTTCGGTCATGGCCAACTGGTTGTGATAGATATCTGCGTGGAGATGCTTTCCGGTCAGAACGCGGTTCGACTTTCCTTCGTGCGCCGCCCCTGTGTTGTCGGTCAGGACTGCCTCGCGGATGATCTCCCGGTGACCTTGATTGTGCGCCCGGATATTGAAGATCGTAATTTCCACGAAGATACCAAAGCCTTCCTGGGACCGGAAAAGACATGGCCGGCGGCCATTCATCCGGAAGAACGGGGTTTCATCTTCTCGCCGGACCCGAATCGGCGCCTGAAGATGATCACATCGGCGGGAAGTTTTCAGGTGGAACCGGAATGGCAATACCTGGTGCATCATCCGGTCGAGGCGGA
>JAHIJO010000078.1 GCA_018898455.1 Verrucomicrobiota bacterium
AACTCAATATCAAACTCGGGCACTTTGACCGGCTGTCCACAATCAACACATAAGACGGTCAGCCCAACGCCCTTCACATCAATCGCCAGGCTTTTGCCGCACGCGCATTTAAAATAGACGTCAGCCATGTCTATTTTCCTCCCCCGCTGACGTCCCGAATACCCTGCTCGCAATCTCGGATATATCCCTGCACCGGTGGATCGACGGCATTGGCCGGGTAAGCCGCCAATAGGTCATTAAACGCCCCCCCCGCTTTCACCCATTGCTTCTGCGTCCAATACAGCCAGGCCCGTATGAATAACGCCCGCTCCCCACGCGGATCGTTCGGAAACGCCTTGGCCTGCGTTTCGCACAACTCGATCGCCTTATCTGGTTTCCCCGCCGGACCCATCAGCAGTTGGATCATGTGCCAGCGGCTTTGCCCCACCCATTTATCCTTCAGCGAGCCTTTTCGGATGACATCCTGCCACAGCGCCTCAGACTCCTGCCATTTGCCTTGAACGTATAAACTCCATCCCAATTCCGTCCTGGCTTCCGCCGCCAACGGCGAGGCGGAATTTTCTTTCAAGAACGCCTGATACAGTTTGATCGCCTGTTCCACGTTGTTGTTCTCAAAACTTCCGTTAGCCGCTGTCAGCAACTCCCTGGGATTGCCGGCCCCTTTCGTTGTCATCGTCACAGCCAGTTCCAAGTTTTTTCGATCCTTCTCCGTCAGCTTGACTGCCACCGCCTGATAAAAGCCCAATGCGCCGGCATAATCCGACTTCTTCAGCTTATCTTCCGCCGCCTGTGCGTGCAGGGTGACCGTCGCTTCCGCGTCCGGAAATTCGGCCTGCAACTGTCGCAGGGTCTTCTCCTGCTCGGCATCCTGACCTTTGCGCGCGTAATATCCCGCCATCTGCTCCAAGGTCAGCAACAGCGCCTGGCTCTTGTTCTTCTCCGGCAATTCCAATTGCGCTACTCGCTTCCAGGTGTTCAGCGCCTGCAATTCCTGCCCCAGATTCAACTCGCACAATCCCTGGTAAAACAACGCTTCCCTGTATCGCTGGTCATTGCGGCACTGATGGGCAAACTGGACAAACTTTTCACCGGCCTCCCGATACTGTGCCTTTTTCAAACACTCCTGAGCCGAACTCCACAACAAATCCTCCGGCAGCAGAATAGAGCGCGGGGGCGCGCCGGTTGTTGCTGTATTCGCGGGATTCGTCGCCGGCTGATTCCCATATAAATTACCGATCATTGTTGACATTATAAACAACATCGTCAAGAGCCGCGCGGTTATTGTCCTCATGACTTCACCTCCCGGCCGAACGCGACCACGCCAGCGCCAAACCCGCCAAGTAGAAGGAACAGAAAAACCACAGGGGAACTGACGGCAGAACGATGAGGGAAACGGCTTGACAAACAGGCCAAGAAGCAACTCAGGAAAGCCGCATTGGCTGAAGGCTGAAGGCTCATGATCATATTTCCACAGCGAATATTATATCTATTCCGCCTACGTTAAAGGGCTTGGAAATTTATTAGAATTATCATACCATAATCGTGTTTTTTGGCAATGACTATGAATTTGCCGGAGCAAATTCATCATGGAGGATTGGTTATGAAGCTCCTGGTGACGGGCGGTGCCGGGTTTATAGGCAGTAATTACATCCATTATATTCTTGCCGAAGACCCGGAGGCGCAGGTGGTGAATTTCGACGCGCTGACGTATGCCGGGAACCTGGAAAACCTGGCGGGCATCGACAAAGACCCGCGTTACACTTTTATCAAAGGGGATATCACGAAGCCCAACGCGGTGGCCGCCGCGTTGGAAGCCCACCAGGTTGATGCGGTGGTTCATTTTGCGGCCGAAAGCCACGTGGATCGCAGTCTGCACGTGGGAACCCGAACCTTCATCCTTACGAATGTGCTGGGAACCCAGAACCTGCTGGACGCATGCCGCGCCCATAAGGTCGCTCGTTTCGTGCACGTCTCGACGGACGAAGTCTACGGGAGCCTGGGCCCCGAGGGCCGGTTCACGGAAGCGTCGCCGATCCAGCCCAATAATCCCTACGCGGCCACCAAGGCGGCCTCCGATTTCATGGTCCGGGCGGCCTGCCATTCCCACGGCCTGGATGCGGTCATCACGCGGTGCTCCAACAATTTCGGCCCCTACCAGTTTCCCGAGAAGCTGATTCCCCTGATGATCGCCAACGCCCTGGAAGACAAACCGCTTCCCGTGTATGGCGACGGATGCCAGGTGCGCGATTGGATATATGTTGAGGATCATTGCCGCGGCGTTGACGCGGTCCTGCGCAAAGGGAAAACCGGGGAGATCTACAATATCGGCGGCAGTCACGATGTGCCCAACCTGGACGTCGTGCGCCGGATTCTCGCAATCCTGCAGAAACCTGAATCACTTATCAAGTATGTCAAGGACCGTCCTGGTCACGACCGGCGCTACGCCATAGACGCCTCGAAGATCGAGCGGGAGCTCGGCTGGCAGCCGCGCTTAGATTTCGACACCGCCCTGCGGAAGACGGTCGCGTGGTATCTGGAGCATCGGACCTGGTGGGAGCGCATCCGCAGCGGCGAATACCGGAAATATTACGCTGCCATGTACGGCAACCGGTAAGGAAAAGCGCCTTCCTGATTTCGTAAGCGGGGCGTATTAGTGCCGTCAACGACTTATCTTCGGTTCCGACAGCAGTTCCGAATAATACGCGGATGCGCATGCCGGGCAAATACCGTGCGAAAACCGGATATTTGTCCGGGCTTGAAAGAACGTTTCCATCTCATACCAGGAATTCTGCCCGTCGCGAATTTTTTTACAATGAGCGCAGATCGGCAGGAGCCCGTTCAGCGCGCTTGTTTTATTGATTGCCTGCTGCTGTTTTGCGATGAGAAGGTCTTTTTCCATTAGTGCCGCCTTGCGGACAATTGAATACTGAATGGAATTCACCAGCATGCGCCGGTCGAATGCTCCTTTGACCAGATAGTCCTGGGCGCCCTGATGAATGGACTGGATAGCCATTGCGTTATCATTCAGCCCGGTCAGCACAATAACGGCGACCTGTCGGGCTTGGCGTTGAACCCGGCTTAGTGTATCCATACCGGTGCTGTCCGGCAGGGCCAGATCCAGAAGCACGACATCAATGTTGTCGGTTGCCAGTTTGTCCAATCCATGGGATAGCTGATCAGCTGTAATCAACAGCCAATGACCGGTGTTTTCTTCATGAAGAATTTCTTGAATCAGCCGGCTGTCCCCGGGATTATCTTCGATCAACAGAATTCGAATGTCATTGAATTTCATAATCACCTGCTGGTTTCCGAGTTTAATCATCAGCGTCATAGCCCCGTGATTTTCAGAAGGGGCGTTGGTGGAACGCCGGTTATCGTTTTCCCCCGCCGGGGGAATTAACATCAACGCCCTTGAGCGAGGGGGATATGCCGGCTTCGTAATCGGGAAGCCTGGCCTCGATGGATAGACGGATTAATTCGGACGCTGTCATGCCGTTCACCCGGGCCAGCCGTTTGACCCTGGCCTTTAAATCGCAGGGAAGCCAAATGATTTTAAGACACTTTCTTACCATATCGTAATACATTGTAGAGCATTGTATTTGTTTTTGTCAATATGTAATATTAATAAACAATTTTCTTTCCTTGGCATAGAGTTTTCCACTATCCTGAACGCACAAACATGATGTGGAAAACAGGTTGTTTTGGAACCGGACATGAGAAAAGAAGCGTCATTACCAATCAGACTGGATACGGAACTCAGCCAGCGGCTTAATCGGGCGGCTGAGCGATTGGGACTGACCAAATCCGGCCTCATTCGCATCCTGATCAAATCGTTTGTGGACCAACTGGAGGCCAACGGCGGCAAAATTACTTTTCCCTTGCGCTGGCAGGAGCACCAACCGAAGGTTCCTTCTTCGCCGTTGAGGTTTGTCGCCGAGACCAGAGCAAAATATGGCGGCAAAGGCGGCCAGCGGTAAAACCTCACCGCAACTCCGAATAGGATTTTTTGACAGTTCGTCATGTCGTAATACGCGATACCTGAAATCATGAAAATGTAGGGGCGCTGCCACGCCTGGGGCGTGGTGAACTTGCTTGCCACGCGTTTCGCGTGGCTGCGCCCCAGGGCGGGGTAGCCTACTCTGCTGAAGCAAGGTTTCTAACTGTGAAGGCCGGACGCGCCGCGCCAAGAACGGCGGCCAAGGGACTGGTCGCCCTGCCAATAAATCCGCCCGAAGGGCGATAAGAGATCGGTATCCAGTGAACGAAAAGACTATCAGTTCCCAGCGGGCCTTCGATGGGCGTTTGCTCAAGCTCGACGTGCTGGAAGTGGAGCTTGACAATGGGCGGCGATCCTGGCGCGAAGTGGTCCGTCATCCCGGCGCGGTGGCGGTATGGGCCCGGATGCCGGACGGGCGGTTTGTCTTTGTCCGCCAGTTTCGCAAGGCGATTGAGAGCGATCTGCTGGAAATTGTTGCCGGCACGCGGAACACCGGGGAACCTCCTGATACATGCGCGCTCCGGGAAGTCAGGGAAGAGACAGGCTACGACGTGACAACCCTGAAACCGCTGGGCTTCATCCACACGGCGCCGGGATTCTGCGGGGAGCGTCTGGAGCTGTTCTTTGCCGAGCTGGCGGCCGGCGGCAATTTGCCCAGTCCGGATCCCGACGAAGCATTGGACGTGGTGCGGCTGAATCGGGAAGAATGGGAGGCCCGGGTGGTCCGGGGAGATATCCACGATGCCAAAACACTGGCGGCCTGGGCCCTGGTGCTGGCGCGGGGGCTTTAAGTCTATCCAAAGAGTTGAGCCCACGGAATACACCGAAGGACACAGAAAAAGGAAGATAGGATAATGAGCAGAAAGTCACAAAAAACATTTAATGATTTTCAGCTCATCCTTCCGTACTTTTATGTGTATTCTGTGGGCAGTCAATTGGTAATTTATTAAATCTCGCCATGAATGAAGAAAAAAAATCTAGGGTCATCCATCGCGCGTGGCGGTTTGCAAGTGAAGATATCTGGGATGTGGAGCTCAGCTCGCTGTCCCGCGCGCGCCGGTTCGGGGTGAACGCGATCCGGGTCATCCACCTGGTGTTCAAAGGCTTTCTAGAGAACGAATGCCCCTTGCACGCCTCGGCTCTGACCTACAGTTCGCTCATGGCCATTGTGCCCATTCTGGCGCTGGCGTTGGCGCTGATGCGCGGCCTTGGCGCCGCCGATGCCCTGGAAGCGAAAATCCTTGGCTCCATCGTTGCCATGCCGGTCCAGTTCCAGGAGTTTGTCAATAATATCCTGGGGTATGTGCAGAACACTAATTTTGCCACCTTGGGTGGGGTAGGCCTGGCGCTGTTGATCTGGATCGTCATTGACGTCCTGGGCCGGGTGGAAATGTCGTTCAACCGGGTATGGGGCGTGGCGGTGCCGCGCTCGCTGTTGCGGAAGGTTTCCGATTATTTGAGCATCCTGATGGTGGTGCCGGTGCTGATCGTCGCGGCAACAACGATTAACGCCACGCTGACCAGCCCGGTTATTATCCACTGGGTCCGGGAATGGATGGGGTCCGCGCACATCCTGTATTCGCGCCTGCTTTCCATGATGCCGCTCCTGGTGACCTGGGTGGCGTTTATCTTCCTTTACAAGTACATGCCGAATACCCGGGTCAACACGCTGCCGGCCGTCATCAGCGGGTTGGCGGGCGGATCCCTCTGGATCGGCTGGCAGTGGATTTACATCACCCTGCAGATCGGCATCAGTTCCTACAACGCCATCTACGCGACCTTGGCATCGATCCCGATCTTCCTTTTCTGGCTTTATGTCTCCTGGCAGATTGTGCTCCTGGGAGCCGAAATCGGATTTGCTCTCCAGAATTACTCCACCTACAAGATGGAACAGCGGGCGCATAGGGCCAGCGCCCGGTCCAAAATCATGCTGGCGCTTTCCATCATGTCGCATGCGGCGCAGTCCATGATGATCAACGTGCCGCATTTCCGGGTGTCCCCCTACGCGCGGACCCATCGGGTGCCCGTTCGACTGATCAATGAGGTTGTCGAGGAGTTGGTGGAGGCCAATCTGCTGGCTGAAGTGGCCGCCGGCGACGGTTCGTACGTTCTGCTGAAGGTGCCCGATTCAATCCGGATCAAGGATGTCATTAACGTGGTTCTCCAGTCCGGCGCCTCACCTCAAAGCCTGGGCTTGGATCATTTGAATCCGGCGATCCGCCAGGTGCTCGGTAAAGAAGAAACGGGCTCGGCCGAGGCCTTGAAAGATTTCAGCGTCACGGACCTGCTCCGTCTCCATTCCCGATTGTCGGCGCCGACTGCCAGTCCGCCGCCGGCGTAAAGCCGGTGGACTCCGGTTTTCTTCCTTTGCCTTCCGGCGTTGTTCCGTTAATCTTACCCGCTTTAACATTTTATCGAATTTTCTTATTGTTGCTTAAGCACGCGTGGCGCTCCTTCAGGGGGTAACTTTTTTTCGCCGCCCTGAACACCTAAGTGGTTATGGTCAGTCAATGAACGAAATAAACCGCATTGATTACGAAAAAGCGCTGAATCCGGAACAGCAGGCCGCCGTTCTGGCGCCGGACGGCCCGCTGTTCGTTCTGGCCGCCGCCGGCACCGGCAAGACGCGGACGCTGGTGTATCGGGTGGCGTATCTGGTGGAAAAGGGGACTGATCCCCGGCAAATTCTCTTGCTGACGTTCACCAATCGCGCGGCCCGTGAGATGTTGGAGCGGGCGCAGGGCCTGGTCGGCCTGAGCGTCGGCGGGCTGTGGGGCGGCACGTTTCATCACATGGCCAACCGGATCCTGCGCCGCCAGGCTCACCGGTTGGGCTATGGACTGGATTTTACCATCCTGGACCAGGATGATTCCTGCACACTGATCCGCGCCTGCCTGGAGTCGTTGAAGCTGAAAGGAAAAGAATTTCCCAAGGCAGACGTGCTGAACGCGCTCTTCAGCGGCGCCGTGAACCGGCGCCGGCCCGTTCGCGAAGTCGTGGAAGCCCGGTTTGCCGACCGCGCCGAGGAGTCTGCGAAGACGGGTCATCTGGTGGATGTTGAAGACGTGATCCGCGTGCACCAGGCCTATGAGAAAAAAAAGCGCGAGCAGAACGCCATGGATTTCGACGATCTGTTGATCAATGGCCTGAAGCTGTTTCAAGAGCACCCCGACGCGCTGGCTCCGTATCAGGAGCAATTCCAGTACGTGCTGGTGGACGAATACCAGGACACCAACCCGATCCAGGCCGACTGGGTGGACCTGATCGCCGCCCGGCGCCGCAACCTGCTTGTGGTGGGCGACGATTTCCAGTGCATCTATTCCTGGCGCGGCGCGGACTACCGTAACATCATGACTTTCCCGGAGCGTTACCCGGATGCGCGCCATTTCAAGCTGGTCACTAATTACCGGAGCACCCCGGAAATCCTGGATGTGGCCAATATCTGCATCGCCAATAATCCCCGGCAATTTCAGAAAGAACTGCGCGCCACGCGTTCGTCGCACTTGAAGCCGGTCCTGGCGCTCCTGCGCGACGGCGGCCACCAGGCGCGCTACGTGGTCGAGCAGGTTCGCCGGCTTCACCGTGAAGGTTATGCCTGGCGCGACCTGGTTGTGCTCTATCGGGCTCATCATCATGCCATGGAACTGCAATTGGCCCTGGCCACGGAGCGCCTGCCCTACATCGTCACCTCCGGCGTCCGGTTTTTCGAACAGGCCCATATCAAGGATGCCTGCGCGCTCCTGCGGGTGCTTCATAACCCCGGCGACGAAATGGCCTTTAGCCGCCTGCTGGGGCTCCTGCCGGGCGTCGGACCCCGGACGGCGGCTAAGTTGTGGTCCGCCCTGGGCAAGCGCGTGGATACGAAGGACCCCGCGCAGCGGCGGGAGCTCGCCGGCCGGCTCCCCGCGGCGGCCGGCGGCATCTGGAAATCCATCGAGCCGATCCTGGACGCTTACCAGACCGACAACCTGAAAGATGATCCCGGCGAGATCATCTTCCAGTTCCTCAAGGCGTTTTATGACCGGTTTCTACTGGACACCTTCGAGGACTACGAGCGTCGCCGGGACGATTTGCAGGAAATGATCGCTTTTATGTCCGGCTTCGAATCCACGGAGGCGTTTCTGAACGAGGTGGCGCTGGTGACCAACGTGGACGCGGAACCGGATTACCGGGCCGACCCCGCCGGCGACAGCCTGCGCCTGAGCACGGTCCACCAGGCGAAGGGACTGGAGTGGAAGGCCGTCATCATCCTTTGGGCGGCCGACGGTATGTTTCCCTCCAATCGCTCGCTGAAAGAAACCGGCGGCGAGGATGAGGAGCGGCGCCTGTTTTACGTGGCCGTTACCCGCGCCAAGGATGAACTGATTCTTTGCGTACCCGAGGTCCGACGGATGCCCGATGGGGGCGTGAATTTTCTTTCCCCCTCGCGTTTCCTGGTGGAGATCCCGCCGGAGCACCTGCGCCAGGAACAGGTGGGATTCCTCTGATTACATTTTCGTATCCTTGTCCGCCTTGATGGCGTGGTCAATCGCTTCGCGAATGAGTTCCAATCCCGTGGCGGGAATGATGATGGTATCCCGGTGTCCGCCTACGTCTTCCGTGATGCGGAGAAATCGCCCGCTGGCATTTTCCTTGAAGTCGAAAAAAAACTGCTTCCGTTCGATCTGTACCCGTTCGCTAAGCAATGGAGTCTCCACAACCCTTCCCTCCCCATGAGAATTGAACTGCCTGAGACCGGAAAATTTAACCATTCCGACCTCACCCTTGGTCGACAATATTAAACAGTACATGATCACCGCGCCGATTGTCAATCCCGCCGTTTATGTTGGAAATCCTTTTTGACGGCCCGCGCGAAACGGGATAAACTCAGCGGCAAGTTAAATGTTAAGGAATTTCAAAAGGGAGGGCGGTCAGCGCGCCTCGCCGTAGTCTCTGGACGAAGGCGGGTCCCTTGACCGCCGGACGCTTGACCGATCGGCCGGCAAGGGACTGCCGGCCCTATCCGAAAGAAACAGTTGCCCCCTTTGGCGGTCTAATTGCTGCGTGAAACTCGCGCCGGCGGCAAGAGGACAACACGATTTATGGCAAAGGAACACATTGTTATTGTTGAAGACGAAGAGGATATTCTCGAATTACTTCGCTATCACCTGACGCGCGAGGGATACAGCGTCACCACGGTGACCAACGGCGAGCAGGCGCTCAAAACAATTTCACAACAAATGCCCGCCCTGGTTCTGATGGATCTGATGTTGCCGGGATTGAATGGTCTGGAATTGTGCCGCATTCTCAAGAAAGATCCCCAGACAACCACTATCCCCATCATAATGGTGACGGCCAAGAATGAAGAAAGCGATGTGGTCATCGGCCTGGAACTGGGGGCGGATGACTATATCATGAAACCGTTCAGCATGAAGGTGCTGGTGGCCCGGGTCCACGCCGTATTGCGCCGCCGTAAGCAGTCCGTGGCGGCCACGGATGAGGTGATCCGGATTCACGATTTGGTCGTCAATCCCGGGCGGCATGAAGTCCTTATCAAGGGAAAACCGGTGGAGATGACGTTCTCGGAACTCCGGATCCTTCATTTTCTTGCCCGTCGTCCAGGCTGGGTCATGACCCGGGAGCAAATCGTCAATGCGGTGCGGGGAGAAGATTACGCCGTCACCGATCGGGCGGTGGACGTGCAGATCGTCGGATTGCGGAAAAAGCTCGGTGCCCGGGCCGAATATATTGAGACCGTGCGGGGCGTGGGATACCGCTTCAAGGAATAAGAATGCGCCGTAAAAAAATCATGTGGCGGATTTACGCCTCTTTCCTGGTGAGCGCCATGCTGGCGTTCGCGGCGATGGCGTGGTATGCCACGCAGTCGCTTCGATGGTTTCATCAGGATCAGGTGGCTGCTGAGCTTCTTATGCATGCCCGCATTGTCACCTGGGAAGCGGCCGCCATTCTGCCGGAAACCGAGTCCGGAACCGCGGACCGGCTGTGCAAGGAATTGGGGCGTCTGATGACAACCCGCATCACGCTCATCCTGCCGGATGGCCGCGTGATCGGCGATTCCGAAGACAATCCCGCCGGCATGGAGAACCACCGGAACCGGCCGGAAATCACCGTGGCGCTGAAAGGAGCAACCGGCAAAGCTGTGCGCTTCAGCGACACCCGGCGCCAAAGTCTAATGTATCTGGCCATACCCGTGCGGCATGGCAACACACTGCTCGCGGTGGCGCGCGTTTCCCTCCCGCTCTCGGTCATTGACTGGTCGTTGCATGCGGTTGTCCGGAACATTATCCTGGGCTGGCTGATAGTCGCAATCCTGTTCGCCGTAGTCACGTGGCTCATCTCGTGGCGGATCAGCCGTCCCCTGGAAGACATGCGCCGGGTGGCCGAGCGAATCGCGTGCGGCGACCTGGAAGCACGGGTCGCGCGGCCCGACAGCGAAGAACTCGGTGACCTGGCTCGGACGCTCAACCAGATGGTGGCCCAGCTCGGCGAACGCTTGAGCACCATCACGCGCCAACGCAACGAGCAGGAAGCGGTGTTGGCGAGCATGGTGGAAGGCGTTTTGGCGGTGGACCGTGACGAACGCATCCTGCATCTCAATCATGCCGCTGCGCGCCTGCTTGATCTCGCGCCCGAACAGGCGCGCGGCCGCAGTATCCAGGAAGCCGTGCGTAATCGGGACTTGCAGTCCTTTATCGGCGCCACACTCGCGGGAACTGGTCCGGCGGAAGGCGAGATCGTCATTTACGGCAACGATGAACGTTTCCTTCAATTGCACGGCACGGCCCTGACGGACATCACAGACCACAATATCGGCGCGTTGATTGTTTTGAACGATATCACGCGATTGAAACGTTTGGAGACGGTCCGCCGCGACTTTGTCGCCAACGTATCGCATGAACTCAAGACGCCGATCACCGCGCTCAAGGGCTGCGTGGAAACCCTGTCGGATACCAGGCCGATGGATCCCGTGGAGAACTCACGGTTTCTGGCCATGATGGCCCGACAAGTGACCCGTATGGAAGCACTGGTGAAAGATTTGCTGAGCCTGTCCCAGATCGAATTTGACACCGAGCGCGGTCAGGTTCAACTTGAACCGGCTCCGGTAGCGGATGTTTTGCGTCGCGCGGCAAATATTTTCACGGAACAGGCGGAGTATAAGAAAATAATTTTAACAGTTGATTGTCCGGAAAACCTAACAGCATCCATCAATGCCGTCCTGTTGGAACAGGCTGTGGGAAACCTGCTTGATAATGCGATCAAATACAGTAGCGATGGGACGCGCGTACTCGTGAGCGCCAAACTCAAAGGGACCGATGTTGAAATCAGCGTGGCCGACCAGGGACCGGGGATTGAAAAAAAACATCTTGACCGGATTTTTGAGCGCTTCTATCGGGTGGACCAGGCCCGTAGCCGGGCGATGGGCGGCACAGGGCTCGGCTTGGCCATCGTAAAACATATCGCGCTGGCGCATCGCGGCACGGTGACTGTCGTCAGCGAGCCCGGGCAGGGCAGTACTTTCACGATCAGAATCCCCACCCGACAACCCGGCTGATCTGCCAGTCGCCGGAAGTGCTTGACCATATCCCGCATTTCGATCCGCGCTAACCGGTTTGCGCGTTTGTATTCTGCCGTGATCCCCTCGACCAGAAGCAGAATCTAACCAACTTCTAACTTGGTTCTCATTCTATCCTAACGTTGCCGCGCTGTAATTAGGCCCGTCAAAAGAACCAAAAGGCTGTACCCCCGGCCAAAAAGAAACCGGCGGGGATTGCTCAATGCCGGCAAACAGAAAGGAGACGCGACGATGCAGAAAGTTAAGTTCGAAACCCGTAAGTCAGCGAACGACAAACAAGGAGGAGTCATGAAACTAAGTATGGTCGGACTTTTGGCGGGCATAGTCATCTCGGGAACGGCATGGGCCCAAATGCCCCTGGCCCCAACGCAAGGGACCGTAGCCGGGCCGGCGCTTGTAGCCGAGCCCGCGTCCGTAGCCGCACCCGCGCCCGTGTCGGTAGCGATGCCAAAGACCTGGGTGGATTACCTCACCCTCAAGGGAGATGTCCGCCTGAGATATGAGACCATCAACGATGATTCGAAAAAAAACTCCCAGAATGAGGACTACACGCGCGATCGCGCCCGCATCCGGGCCCGACTTGGAGCGGAAGCCAAGGTTGAAGACCTGAAGGCCGGCATCCGGCTTTCCACCGGCGGCGCAGATCCCATTTCCGGGAACCAGACGCTTGGCGACGGGTTCCAGAAAAAGGACATTCGTCTGGACCTGGCCTATATCGACTACAGTTTTTTGGGTGACTCGCCAAATGAACTCCGAGCCATCGGCGGCAAGATGGAGCAGCCGCTCATTACCATGCCCGACGACCTGGTGTGGGATCCGGATCTGACGCCGGAAGGTTTGGCCGCGAAAGCCCGGTTCGGCAACGATTTTGTGGCCCTCCTGCTTAATGCAGAAGGTCTGTATATTCAGGAGCGCGACGCCAAAAAGAATGCCACTGGTCTTGCCGGCCAGGTTGCGTTCAAGTTCCAGTTCATGCCGGAAATCGGACTGACTGTGGGTGGCACCTATCTCGCATACCAGAATATCCAGGGGTATGACGTCATTGACTGGGAAAATAAAAACAATTCCTATGGCAACAGTACGATCAATGGCACGGTTAGCGGCAGTACGACCAACAAGGCCTGGGCGACCGAGTTCACCCCGATCATGGGATTTGCGCAACTCGACTTATGGCTGGGCTTCCCCCTGTCGTTCTACGGCCAGGCGCTGACCAATCCGAAAGCGGACAATAACAAGAACGGTTACATGGGCGGCCTGGCGCTCGGCAAGGCCAAGAATCCGAAGACCTTCGAGGTCGGCTACAGTTATACCAAGCTGGAGAAGGATGCGACGCTCGGCATGTTCACCGACTCCGACCGCTGGGGCGGCGGCACGGACGGAAAGGGGAGCAAGTTCTACGCCAAGTACCAGATCCTGAAAAATCTGCAGGCTTGCGCGACTTTCTTCCTGGATCAGAAGAAAATCTCCGCCGCCGACGGCGGAACGGATTACAACCGGTTACAGTTGGATCTGCAGGCGGCGTTCTAACGTCAAGGAAGGAGGCGTCCCATGGAACGGTTCATATTTCGGGAAGATTTGGCCGAGCGGCATCTGGAGCAGCGGATCCGGAAATGGCTGGAAATCCATCGTCTGGTTGGTTTCGAGGAACTCTGCCGGGATGCCGATGCGCACGCCGGCACAGTCCGCGCCATCTTGGACGCGATGATCGAGCGCCGCGAAGTGGAACGCCTGAGACCAGTGAGTTATACAAAGGAAGATATGGACTTTTTCCTGATGTGTCACCCGGCACTAGGCACACGTCCCGCTCTAACTATAAACAGCCGGGGTGGTTCACTCGGCCGGGAGCGGGTCGCCAAAATTCGGCAGTCCATGTGGCGAAGCTCGGCGTGACAATCGCGGGTGCGGGTAAACATTAACGAAGTTCTAACAGGATTCTAATAACAGACTAACGTGGCAATGATGTAATTAAACAGAAAAAGGAGATAGTCATGAAACGATTCATAGCAGGAACATTGGCGGCGGTGGTAATGGGCGGCGGGCTAGTGTTGGCCAAGGATGTCAACAAAATCGTGGTGGACGGTTCGACAACCGTCGGGCCGATCACCAAGGCGTTTGCGGAATATTACATGGGCAAACGCCCGGAGGTTAATATTACAGTGAGTGAATCGGGCAGCGGCAATGGCGCCAAGAGCCTGATTAATGCGGCGTGCGATGTCGCCACCATGTCCCGGCCCATGAAAAATTCGGAAATGAAAGCGGCGCAGGATGCGGGTGTTTTGCCGATCGAGCATATCGTCGCCATGGACGGCATCGCAATGGTCGTGCACCCCGGCAACCCGATTGAAGACCTGACGATAGGACAGATCCGCTCCATCTATACCGGTGCGATCAGGAACTGGAAGGACTTGGGCGGACCGGATAGGCCAATCGTGATCATCAGCCGCGACACAAACAGCGGCACCTATGAGTGCTTTGAAACCCTGGTTATGAACAAGCAGAAAATGACGGACAAAACGGAGTACGTGGGCAGTAACGGGGCGATCCGTCAGCGGGTGATGAGCACTCAAGGTGCTATCGGGTACGTGGGGCTGGCTTTCCGGGAAGGTGTCAAGGCGCTAAAAGTGAACGGTATGGAAGCCACGCCGGAAACCGTGCTCGCCAAGACCTATCCGATTGCCCGTCCGCTGTACATGTATACCAATGGTCGCCCGGCGCAGGATTCGCCGCTCTACAATTTTGTCAACTTGTATGATACGCCCGAGGGCAAAAAAATTGTGGAAGATACTGGCTTTGTTCCCCTGAAGTAACCGGGCTTTGACAGGTTGAGGAGCAAAGGGCGGTCGGCGGGTAAGAGCCACTCGCCACCGCCTTTACTCTTGCGCGAGGGTAACAAGCAATGCCAATGCGTACCGAAAACATGAAAACGGAAACACGGACTATGCCGTCATTGCGGTTAAGCCACCGGACCATCCTCCGGCAGCGCCTCGCCGCATCGCTGGGCAACGGTTTTCTATTGGCGGTGACTTCCCTCTCGATGCTTGCCGTGTTCTTCATTTTCTTCTTTATTGCACGGGACGCCATGCCTTTTTTCCGGCTGCAGGGAATGCGCGAGTTCTTCACCAGCACCCACTGGTATCCTTCCGCCGGAGAGGCAGAGTTCGGCGCGCTGGCCATGTTTGTGGGGAGCGGACTGGTTACCCTTGGA
Organism: Verrucomicrobiota bacterium; assembly: GCA_018898455.1. GTDB lineage: Bacteria > Verrucomicrobiota > Kiritimatiellia > JAAZAB01 > JAAZAB01 > JAHIJO01. The sequence continues at coordinate 14,776 of JAHIJO010000078.1, forward strand.
GCCACTCTGGTCGCGGTGCCGCTCGGCATCGCCGCCGCCGTCTGCCTGAGCGATGTCATCCCGTTTTCTCTGCGCCAATTCGTCAAACCGGTTATTGAAATGCTGGCGGCTATTCCTTCCGTGGCCTATGGATTTTTCGCCCTGGTCGTGTTCGCACCACTCCTGCAGCAGCAAGGCGGCCATCTCCTCGCGGTTGCCTCCTGGATTCTCGGCCTGCCGATGGCCGTCCTCGGAATCGTCGTTCTCAGCGACGTGGCGACCGACCGGCTCCGGGACCAGTTTCGGCTTATGATCCGGGTGATCCTCATGGTGCTGTTCGGCGGCGTGGCGCTGGCCGGATTGACGTGGATCGGCCACACCTTGAACGCGTTGAAAATCGCCAGCGGCACCAATGCGTTGAATGTCTCGATTATTCTCGGGATCATGGCCCTGCCGACCGTGGTCAGCGTATCCGAGGACGCCCTCCAGGCCGTAGGACGCGAATTGCGCGAGGGCAGTTACGCCCTCGGTGCGACCCGTGCGGAGACGGTCGTCAAAACCGTGTTGCCGGCGGCTGCCGGTGGAATTCTGGCCGCCATAATCCTGGGCATCATGCGGGCCATCGGTGAAACCATGGTGGTCTGGATGGCATCCGGCAACGCGGCGCGAATCCCGAGCCCGTGGTATAATATGCTCGACCCCGTGCGTACCCTCACAGCCACGATTGCGGGAGACATGGGCGAAGCGGACCACGTTACCGGATCCGCCCGCTATCACGTGCTTTTCGCGATGGCACTTTGTCTGTTGGTCTTTTCGTTTGTCTGTAATTTCATCAGTGAAGGCATTGTCCGGCGCGCGCGAAAAAAGGCAGGAGGCTAAGGCCATGCGGCTCGAAACGCGGAAACTTTTGGATCGCTCCTTTACAGGATCGGGCATCCTGGCCATCGTCCTCATGGCCGCCGCGCTGATCGTCCTGCTCGCGCCGATGTTCATTCGCGGCGCGGGAGCGATCGTTTTCACCGCGACGGTCGAACATCGGCGGCTTATGCTGGAGCGGTTCGACCGGGGGAATCGGCCGCAACTGGAAGCCGAAATCGAAGCCGCACGGAAGGCGCGTGAGCCGGTGTATCGGATGCTGGCCGACTTTGAGCAATTCTTTGCGACTACCGTGCCGGAAACACGCCGGCAATACGAAAAGCCGTTTCGGGAATTTAAAAAGGCGGTTCAAACCTTGCTGGGCCCGATCCCCGGCGCGCCCCGCCCCATGCTGATGCGCGATCAGTACGGCCAGACACGCTGGGACCGCGCCCAGGTGAAACTTTCGCGCGCGCTCTATCGCGAGGAATGGGATTATTCCGATCCCACCCGCAGCGGAATCATGCGTCTCAAGCCCCGCTCCGCGGATTTCATCGGAACTCCGCTGGAACCTCTTTTCCCCTATCTCGAAAAAAATATCGATGGGATGCTGATTCCCCGTCGAACGGTCTATTGGCAATTTTTGACGGACACCTCATTCGATTCTCACTTTTTCGGCGGGATCTGGCCTGAAATCCTCGGCACGTTCTATCTGACGGTCGGGGCCATGCTGTTCGCCCTTCCCCTGGGCCTCATCGCCGCCATCTATCTGACCGAATATGCGCGGGAAACCAGGTTTATTGAAATGCTGCGCACTTGCATCAGTACCCTGGCGGGTGTTCCCAGCATCGTGTTCGGCCTCTTTGGGCTGGCTTTCTTCATCAATACATTGAAGGTGTCAAGTTCCAAGAGCGTCCTGGCCGGAGCCATGACGCTCGCCCTTATGATCCTGCCCACTGTCATTCGAGCAGCGGAAGAAGCCATTCGGGCGGTGCCCGCCACCTACAAGGAGGCGGCGCTCAGTCTCGGCGCCGGGCGCTGGCATGCCGTCCGGACCATCATCCTGCCCGCAGCCTTGCCGGGTATTCTGACCGGGATCGTCATCAGCATGGGGCGGGCCGCCGGGGAGACGGCGCCGATCATTTTCACGGCCGCTGTCAGCGTGGGCAAGCCGTTGGCATTGTGGCAGGTATTCACCCAGGCGACGCCGGCGCTGTCCTGGAACATTTACAATCTGGCCACTGAACACGAGGCCGTGGATGAAATCCGCCACGTGCAATATGGCCTGGTGTTGATCCTGGTCAGCCTGGTGTTGATCCTGAACCTGGCCGCGATATTCCTGCGCGCGCGGATTTCGAAACGACTGAGAGGATAGGAGAAGAATTATGATGCACGGACACGAAGTCATCCTGGAGTTATGGCAGACATTGGCGGATGATGCCGACCGGCCCGTAAATCCGGGGAAAGCATTGGAAAGCAAACCGGACACGGCGGACCGGCTCGTGCCGGCTCAGCCTGCGGCCGAACGGTCCCATGTGGAAGCCCTCGACTTTTCGGTCCTTTACCGGAAAAACCCGGCAGTCAAACATGTGACCATGGGAATTCCCACCGGCAAGGTGACGGCAATCATCGGCCCCAGCGGCTGCGGCAAGAGCACCCTGTTGCGGGCCATCAACCGGATGAACGACCTGGTGCCCGGCTGCACAGCCGAAGGCCGGCTCCTCTTCGACGGACAAGACATTTATAGTCCGGACGTGGATGTGGTCGCCCTGCGCCGCCGGGTGGGCATGGTCTTTCAGAAACCCAATCCGTTTCCAAAATCCGTTTTCGACAATGTCGCCTACGGCCCCCGACTGCACAGCCAGGCGGGCCGCAATCGTCTCGCGGAAATCGCCGAGCGCAGCCTGATGGACGCCGCGTTGTGGGATGAAGTCAAGGATCGGCTGCATGAGAACGCCCTCGGCCTTTCCGGCGGCCAACAGCAGCGGCTCTGCATTGCCCGCGCCCTGGCGGTGGACCCGGAAATTCTGCTCATGGACGAGCCGACTTCGGCGCTCGACCCGCGGGCAACCTCGCGCATCGAGGACCTGATTGCCGTGCTCCGTGGAAAATACACCATTATCATTGTGACCCACAACATGCAGCAGGCTGCGCGAGTCTCGGATTTCACCGCTTTCCTATATGAGGGCGTCTTAATCGAATTCGGCCCCACCAAGGAGATTTTCACCAAACCCAGGGAAAAACAAACGGAAGATTACATCACGGGCCGGTTTGGATGAACGGCTGTGAGGTACGCGAAAAATACGGAGGATCAATGTGAGAACGCATATGCAGAGGGAAATCGACAACCTTAAATGCCGGCTTCTGGAACTTAGCGCCGAGGTGGAGGGCAATGTCCGCGCGGCGGTGCGCTCGGTCGAAAATCGCGATGCCGTACTGGCCCACACCGTCATCCAGCGGGACCGGGAAACGGACGTCATGGAAGTGGACGTGGAGGAAGAATGCCTGAAAATTCTGGCCTTATATCAGCCCGTGGCGTCGGACCTGCGCATGATTGTCGCCGTGCTCAAGATTAACCAGGATCTGGAACGGATTGGCGACCTGGCGGTGCATATCGCCGAACGCGGCCTGTTTCTCTGCCAACAACCCCGTATCGCCCTTCCGTTCCGGCTGGGAACAATGGCCGACAAGGCCCAGGCCATGCTGAAAAACGTACTGGATGCCTTTGTAAATCTCGACGAGGCGGCGGCCCGGGCCGTGTGCGTTGCCGACGGAGAAATCGACGCCATCCATCGTGAAATTTCCCAACAGGTCAAGACCGTGGTCACCGGGAACGCGCAGCTCTTCGAGCCCCTGCTTCAAATTTTGCATATCTCGCGGCATTTGGAACGGATCGCGGACCATGCCACCAACATCGCCGAGGATTTGATTTACCTGATCGAGGGCCGGATCGTACGTCACCAGCAGGTCCCTGGCGCCGGGGAAGAGGCTATGGCAAGAAATGACATCTTGATGACCGGTGAATTAACGCCCGGGAATGCGATCGCAAAAGGAGACTCCCCATGCTGAAAAATAAAGTCGTAAGAGTGCGCTGGGTCAAACAGTATCCGACGGCGCACAACCATGTTGCCATCGGATCGGTGATCGCCGAAACCGACAATTATCTGATCTTGATCTGCAAGGCCTACCATTTCGGCGACCATGTCGGCGGCAAGAAGGCGAAACTTCGCCCTGAAAAATATGTCGGCGGCATCATGGAGAGCGTGACTACCACACGCATTGTCCCTTGGCATCGGATCGAGGTCATCAACGAATTGCCCCCGAACACCGATTGGGATTGCGATGCCTTCGTCGACGAATCCGGCTTTTGCTGTCTGAACAACGAGCACAAGACCATGATCACGCGCGCTTCGGAAAGAAGCGAATGACATGAGCCGATTAAAAATTCTTTTCCTCTGCGGCGGCAATTCCTGCCGGAGCCAGATGGCCGAAGGCTGGACGCGGAAACTCAAAGGCGAAGTCATCGATGCCTATTCGGCGGGCGTCGAAGCCCGCGGCCGCGATCCACGCGCGATCAAGGTGATGGCCGAGGCCGGTGTGGACATTTCCGGACAGCGTTCGAAATCCGTAGACGAATTCAAGGGTACGGTCTTCGACTTCGTGATCACCGTCTGCGATTCCGCGCGCGCGAGTTGTCCGATTTTCCCGGGTCCGTCCAAGGCGGTCCACGTCGGCTTCGACGATCCGCCGTGCCTGGCGAAAAGCGCGCGAACCGAAGAAGAAGCCCTCCGCCATTATCGCCGCATCCGCGATGAAATCCGGACCTACGTCGAGACCCTGCCGGATGCGCTGACCGTGAATCGTGTGAGCGGGTGATACCGCGAAAGCCAGGTCGGTTCCGGTCATGTTCAGTTTGACGAAGGAATGACGACATTGCTTGCCGTGGTATAAACATTTTTCTCCTAACACAATTCTAACATTTCCTTAATATCAATCTGGCCACATTGTGCTAATCTTTGCAGGTTATTTATTCAGTTAACCAGAACGAATAAGGAGAAAACGACGATGCTATCGAAAATTTGCCTGGTGTTGGGAATTTGTGTTTCATTAATCGTTTGCGGGTGCGGGCGGAAGACCGGCGCGTCGCTCACCGTGGCCGGCTCCACGGCGTTCCAGCCCTTTGCGGAAAAGCTGGCCGAGCAATTCATGGCCAAACGCCCTGACGTCAATATCACGGTCCAGGGTGGCGGATCCGCGCTGGGCATCCAGTCGGCGCGTTCGGGGGCCGCCCAGATCGGCATGGCGGATCTTGTGGAACTGCCGCCCGAGGCCAGGGAACTCCTGGGCGTCACCGTGGCCCGGGACGGCATCGCCATCATCGTGAATCCGGCGAACATCTTGACCAACCTCAGCCTGGAACAAATCCGCGGGATATTTGAAGGAACCATCAAAAACTGGAATGAAGTGGGTGGGGCCGACCATCCCGTCCGGGTGATATCGCGCGAAGCCGGGTCCGGAACGCGCTCCTCCTTTGAAACGATCATCGGCGGTATCACCCTGGCCAATGCGGCCATCATTCAGGACTCGAACGGGACCATCCGCGAAACGGTGGCCAACGACCGGGATGCGGTTGGCTACCTGTCGCATGGCCTGCTTAATGAGAAAGTCAAAGCCGTCCGCACGGACGGCGTGGAGTGCACCGAAAAGGAAATCGTCGCGGGGCGGTACAAACTGGTCCGGCCGGTGTTCCTGCTGATCCAGGGCCTTCCCGCCGGGGCCGTGAAGGATTTCATCGACTATATTCTCTCCAGCGAAGGACAGGAAACCATCCGGCTAAACGGATTGCTTCCGGCGAAATAACCACGACCATGCAACAGGCGGGAGACAGATTAGTTCGATGGACTCTCATGGCGCTGGCCTTCACGGCGCTCACCAGCCTGCTCCTGATCGCGATTTTCATCTTCAAGGAGGGGGTCCCGTTTATCGCCCGGGTGGGCTTCAAGGATTTTCTGCTGTCC
>JAHIJO010000079.1 GCA_018898455.1 Verrucomicrobiota bacterium
ATTTTTCCCAACGTCCGAGAAAAGATCGCTCCCACCGAAAATGGCTGCGGCGATTATTAATATTCTTGCAACCGCCGCATAGCCGTGACATTATTCACTTCACGGTCATGCAAGAGAGACCGTAGAAGTGCGAAAGTCCACAGGATACAGAAGCAAGATTATTCAAATTAACGCCTTATTACCACATCTTTTTCCATTTAATTATTTATTTTTGACACGCCCGCCGGTATCCGCTATAAATGCCAATTATCAAGGCCGGTCGTTTCGCGGACTGAGCTCACCAACAGGAGGAGGCGTCATGAATGGCGAAGTCATTGGAATCCGTAACTGGTGGTCACTGGCGTTGCGCGGGATCGTGGCAGTGCTGTTCGGCTTGGCCGTTTTTATCTGGCCGGGTATCACGATCGAAGCGCTGGTCATTCTGTTCGGAGCGTTTGCATTCCTGGGCGGTGTGTTTTCCATCTTTTCCGCCATCAAGACCCATAGCGGCTGGATCTTGATTCTGCAAGGCATCCTCGGTATTCTCATCGGACTGGCGGCTCTGTTCTTCCCACTTTCGGTGGCCGTCACATTATTGGCGCTGATCGCCGTCTGGGCGGTCATCACCGGCGGATTAGAGCTGGTCATGGCCTTGCGGCTCCACCAGGTTGGGGCCGGCCGTTGGCTGTTGGTTCTCAACGGACTGCTGTCCCTCCTCTTCGGCGTGCTTCTGGTGATCTGGCCTTTTACCGGTATGCTGGTCATCGTGGCCCTCATCGGCGCCTACGCCATCATGAACGGCATCCTGCTGTTCGGGCTGGCCTGCCACCTGCACGGATTGCAGAAGCACGCATGAAAGCGTGGTCGGATCGTTCTCACTTTGATCCTGTCCGATTCCGGGATAGAAACCTGGCACCCGGAACAAGAGGATGTCGTCAGTTTTCTGTCCTTGGTGACGTTCATCGAGCGGCTCGATATCGAGGCGACAAGAAAAGAGGCGGGGCTGAAACCCTGACATCTTGTTTTTGTGGCGGCTCCTGATGTTCAAGGCACTAACAGAAATTCAACGCAGGACCTCCGGCTGGAGATGGTTGCGCGCCGCAATCTTGATGGCCTGGATCGTCCTCCTCGCCTGGTTTTTCGCCCAATTCGAGATCCAGGTCGAAGGGGCGGCGGGCTGGGCCGCCAATCTGCCCACCTGGCGGATCGAACAGCACCCCCTCCTTGAACTATTCTGGGGAGGACGGCCATTGACTGGATATCATGTATGGATATTTTCCTTCATGGCCCTGGTTTTCCATCTGCCGCTTTTTATCCACGGACGGCCCACGCTGAAACTCGAGGCCCGCCTTCTCGGCAGTTTGATGATTTTCTGGATTATCGAGGATTTCTTATGGTTTGTCTTGAATCCGGCTTTTGGACTTCATAAATTCACTCCGGAAAACGTGCCATGGCATCGGCATTGGATCCTGGGTGTGCCCGTTGATTATATGACGTTTCTTCTGGCGGGCGCCGGATTGATGTGGGTCTCATTCCGGCAAACCAAGAAAACCGGCGCGCCACTGCGCCCATAGTGCCAACATCGGATTCAATAACCCTAAATACCCTGGACACGTGTCATGAAAATACTTTTGCTTCATGCATCGGCCGGAGCGGGTCATAAGCGGGCGGCGGACGCGCTGGCGACCGCCATACGCGAGTGCGGCGCCGAGCCCATTGTGCGCGACATCCTCGATTTCACGGCGCCCCTGTTCCGGAAAACTTACGCCGAAGGGTACCTGGATATCGTCCGGACCATTCCTGAACTCTGGGGCTACATGTACGCCCGGACCGACCGGCCTTCGCAACTGCCGTGGAAAAAAACGGTCCGCTCATTTTTTAACCAGTTGAACACCTTGAGTTTTACGCGCTTCTTCAAGCAACTCCAGCCGGATGCGGCAGTTTGCACGCATTTCATGCCGCTCGAGATTTTGTCCTCGCGTATCCGAAAAATGGATAGCGCCGTTCCCCTCTATGGCGTGGTGACGGATTTTGCGGTTCACGCGCTGTGGATCTGTTCCGATGTTGCCCGTTATTATGTTGCCACCGAAGAAGCGCGCCGGCAATTGATTAGAAGAGGCCAGCCGGCGGATCGAGTTAAAGTCACGGGCATTCCGGTCGATCCGGTGTTTTCCCGCCGGGAGCCCCAAGGCTCCGTTCGCCGGCGCCGGGGGCTTAAGCCAAACCTTCCCGTGCTCCTGTTGATTGGCGGCGGGTTCGGCGTCGGCCCAACGGTTCAACTGCTCCGTTCCTTTCTGCGCCCAACCGTTCCCTGCCAGATACTGATGGTGGCGGGGAAGAATGAAGCCATGAAAAGGGAAGCCGAGGAAGCGGCCAGGACCCTGCCGATCCCGGTCAAGGTTTACGGTTTTGTGGACAACGTCCACGAGCTGATGGACGCCGCGGACCTGGTCATCAGCAAGCCGGGCGGATTGACAAGCTCCGAGGCGCTGGCCAAGGGCAAACCGCTCGTGATCATCGACCCCATTCCGGGCCAGGAACAGCGCAATTGCGAGTACCTGCTCGAAGCCGGTGCGGCGGTCCGGTTGTTTGAAATCGACGATGCGCCCGACAAGGTGCAAGCGCTCCTGGGCAACCCGCTCCGCATGAAGCGGATGGCCCGGCAGGCAAGGCTCATCGGCAAACCGCATGCCGCGCTGGACATTGCGCGGGATGTGATGGCCTCCCTGGGCGGCAAACCGTCCTACGCCTGATCGACGACCTTCTGATACGGCTCCAGCATCTTGGAATTCGCCATCCGGTAGAAGGCGGGCCGGAACGCCGGAATCGCCGTTAGGAGGGAGAAAAAACCGGTTTGCAGACGCTTGCGGATGTTTTTCTGCGGATAGTCGAACAGACCGTGCTTTGCGTAAAAAAGATAGTCCGCCTTGAAAACAAACCGGAGCTCGTAAATCAGGTCCCGGAAAATCTTATGACCGCCGACGCCGAGAAAAGTTGGCTGGACCGGCGTGTGTTCCTCCACATGCCGGAGGAGGCGCGCCGCCAGGTCCTTCAACAGCGCCGTTATCCGGGCGGAGTCGGCGTCTTCATCGGTGACAATCCCCGCCAAATGCATGCGGCCCATTTCAGATTCCGCTTCCAGAATCTGCCTGAGATTTGGCAACTGGCGAAGAGGGCCGGATACGATGCTCGCCATCTGCTTTCCCATCAGCACCGGAGCGTGGCCATTAAAAAACATCCGGTCGAAAAAAATCTTCCACCGGGCCGAGAGATAACGGCTCCGAATTGTGCCGGCGAAAATAATGGCTTCCGCCGACATAAGTTTATCGCGGAAAAGCGGCAGCAGGTCGTCATGATACACGCAGATATTGGACTCCCCGCACCGACAACATCCCAGGCATCCACCCTTGAGGTCCAAGCTATTGATATTGACCACGTCCACGGCATTCGGCAGGGAGCGCGCGAAAACATCCGTCATGCGGTGCAGGTTGATGTCGGCCTCGCCGGCATCGGTCAGCAGGACAATCCGGCGCGTTCCGGTTTTCGGAACATCCGGAATCTCCGGCGGCTTATACTCCGGCACGTCTGAATTGATAGAGACAAACACTTTTTCGACCGGCGACCGATCGGCGATGGTCCGGATGAAATTCCCGGCAAAAGCAACGAGGTTGTCCCGGCAGGCCGGCTTCAACAGATCCTCCATGTCAGCGGAGAACCCGGCGACGGCATTCATGCCCAGATCTTCGCTGATCGCCCGGATGTAATTATGGGCGGTATGATCGAAGAAATGGACCGAGGTGGTCAACGCCGTCGCATATTTGCCGACGAACGCCGATTCAGCGTACCGTGCGAATACCAGCTCGACGAACCGCTTCAACTGGGAGGGAAGCAGAAACACATAAACGGGAAAACACCAGAGAACAGCATCGGACCGCCGGACTTCGTCCAGAACGGATTGAAATGCTGCGGCATCATTTTCCAGTTTTCGGATCTGACTGCCGATCTGGATGACCCGAAACTCATGCTCTGGCAGTTTCTTTTGAAGATACTTGACATAGTGCAGGGTGATACTCATTTCCCCCTTGGGACTTCCGGCCAAGACAGCGATGTTCATGGGTTCCTCCTTGCGATAAGATCCGGCTTAAGATTCCTTGTTTTTCGGAAAAGGTGACGGTAAACAGCGTGAAGTTTTGTTTGCGGCTGTCAAGCAAGCCGCCTTGCTATTTTTACAAATCAATGTCGAATACTCAGCGGTGACGCAGACGGCGCTCCTGCTTCATGGCCCTCGAACTGATGGGCCAGCTTGCAGCTCTGCGCCAAGGCTTCGTCACGGCGTCCCGCCGCCGCTGCCCGGACGATATCTCGGCCGGTCCGGAAACACCGCTCCTCGTCGCCGGGTATCACCGGCACAAAGAAAAATTGCGCTTCCGGCGGCGCCTGCTCCGCCGCCGCCTGAGCTGCCCGGGAATCCTCCAGACTGTCGCCGAACATGAACACGGCCCGATAACCGGAACGGCAAAGCGCCGTGAGCGCTTCCGTCTTGCTCGCGGTTTCCTGACCGATATAGCGCCGGATGAAATCAATGCCGTCCTTCTCCAGCGACGCCTTGAGGGCGGCTTCCGTTGCCGTGGAAACCACGAAATAATCGGCACTCTCGCGGAACGGTTTAAAGATGTTCTCGGCAATGCCCGGGGTCAGACCGATCTCCGTCAGCCGGCCAACCCGCAAATTGACCTCGCGGCTCCAGGCAATAGCTCGCCGGATATCCTCCGCCGTCTCGGCATACGGGAGCAGGTTGGGCTCACTGATTTTTTTATTCCGGCGCTGGAGATCCGCCACCGCCGCCGCCAGACCCGGCAAGGCACATGAATAACCTTTGCCGGCAAGATGAGCGGCCAGGGCATTGACGCAGAGAAACCGTTCCTTGCCGGCATAGTCGGGTGAGCGGAAATTGATATACACGTAGGCTTCCCGATATGCGTCGAAAGGAACGCGCTGAAATTCCCACAAATTCAGGAACTGGCAGGTGAACATGATCTGATGCTTGAAATCGGTGAACAGCTTGCAAACACCGTCGAAATCCAGGGCAATCGCCAAGTCGCGTTGCCGGTCCGGCCGGATTTCCGCCGCCAGTTTGTTCACGGTTTCCTCCGCTACGTCACTCATAGGAGTTCCTTTCGTTACAGCACGAGATATGATAGGGGTTCAGCTTGTCCCGTCGGCGACCCAGGGATCACTTGCCTCATTTCGAGGCAACGTGGCTGAACCCGTCTTTATGGTTCAAAGCGCTGGGCTGAGCATCCCCCTTCGTTCGCCGTGGCGCACTACGGCGTGATAAGAGCTCAGCCCCTACATAACAATTTCCTATGCATTGAATTAGGTTAAATGCGCGAAGCGCGATCGGGATAACTATTTACTCCGGAAGACGGTAAGCGATGGGCCACTGGCCTTCCGGCGTCAGTGTTCCAAAGAGCGTCCCCGCCACCACTTCCAGGTTCTGCGGCGTCCGCGAGAATGTCACCACTACCGTGTCGGCGTTGTCTGGGATAGCCAGCGGATACGGCACATTGGTCACCAGGACCAGCTTCTTGTTGCCGGCCTGGAGAATGTCGTTCACCAGTTCCGGGTTGGAGAGTTTGCCGCGGGAATAATAATTGGTCATCACGACGGCGTCGGCCCTGGCCAGCGCGTTCCGGACACGCTCCCGGTCGCCGGCATCGGCCGTGAATGCGATTTCGACCAGTTCAACCTGGCGCGCATGGTCCAGACACTTGCGGAACAGCATGCAGGGGTGATAGGTAATATCATTGGGCGTTTCCACGATCTGCTCGATGACCAGAATCCGGTCCTGGGGCGAGAGCGGGAGCGTCCGTCGGCGGTCCCGGGCGACCAGCACCGTCCGGAGCGCCGCCAGCTCCACGAGCGCGTCGGCACGGCTGGCTTGCCGGGCCTGGACGAGGTTTTCCGGAGCGATAGAGTCCGGGCCGAACAAGCCATAATCGTATTTCACGGTCAGGACGCGCCGCAGTTTATCGTTCAGCGCCTCTTCCGTAATCCGCCCTGCCTCAATGGCCTTCCGGATCTCGGCAAACGCGTCTTCCACGAGATGATTTTCCGCCTTGAGCAGAACGAGATCAGCGCCGGCTTCCAGCGCCTTGGCGCAGGCCTGCGGCACCCCGTAACGCACGGCTACGCCCGCCATGGTGATGCTGTCGGTGGTGATCACGCCTTGGAATCCAAGCGTTTCCCGGATAAAGCCGGTCAGCACTTTTTTGGACACCGTGGCCACATCTTTTTCATCCAGCGCGGGATAGACGGCATGGTGAATCATCATCGCCGGAAGCAGGCCCTGGTCGATGATCGCCTTGTAGGGCGCGGTATTACGCTCGCGCAGAATTTTCATATCGATATTGTTGACCGGCAGTTCGTAATGCGAATCTACCGCGCAATCCCCCTGCCCCGGGAAATGCTTGCCCGCCGCAATCATACGGCCGTCCCGGAATCCCTTGCAGTAGGCTTCGCCGTATTCGATCACATCCTCGACACGGTCAGAGAAGGAACGGGTATAACAATCCGGACTGAGAGGGTTGATGTTTAGATCAAGGATCGGCGAATGGATGAAATTGAAGCCGATGGCCCGGCCCACCCGCGCCACGGCATAGGCAATTTCATAGGCCAGATGCGGATCACCTGCCGCGCGGATTCCCATTTGCGACGGATATCGCGGGATATCCGTGATCGTCCAGTTGTCAACGCCGCCCCCCTCGTGATCCCAGGAAAAGAAGAGCGGAATTCCGTGCCGCCGGTGGAGCGCCGCCCGCTGAAAGCCGGCCAGAATGTCCCGGTACTGGGCACAGGTGATGGTTGGCGACCCCCCGCCCTTCCGGTAGCCGATCGGGGTGTCGATCTGCACCACAATCTTGCCGGTCTTGGGATCGATATAACTGCCAAACTCGCGCAGAGAAGGCGACAGGCGCAGTCCGCCGCAATGAAACTGCTCGATAAACTCGTAGATGCGCGGAGTAACGATGACGCCGGAAAATCCCAGGGTCATCACCGAACCGATTTTTTCCGCCAACGACATCCGGCCAATGAGCTTCTCAATAAACTGATTCATTTAATCCGTCCTTTCAATGCAACCCGTTTGTGTTCGCCCGCGTATGTCCCGGCGGGAAGAGGAATTGCGGGGGACATGATAGCAGATATTTACATTTGTGCTGAACATTTTTTTGGGCCTTTCAATTGATAATCCCCAACCGGGCAAACACATCATGGCTGCAATGTTTCAACTTTTACATCAACTCACTGCGCGCGGGGTAAAGCTGGAGTTTGTGACGCAAGGGGTCAAGTCGCAGGATCAGTGGGAGGTATTCCTGAAGAGGACTATCGTTCGGTCCTTGAAAGCGGCGGATCGGCCAATTCCCATTCTTATCCGACGAAATGAGCCTAAAGTCCAACACATTGCGCCTATCGTCTATTGACCAAAAACATAAAATCTGCGATTTTTTAAGATACAAAACAAACCGATGGGCAAACCTGCAAAAACGATAAGGAGGCATGCATCCATGGCTACACTTGCAATTCTTGGCGGCAAAAAGGAAGTAACCATAGACAATCGGGAACAATGGAAACGCCCGGTGGCCCGGGAAAAGAAGGCAGTCGGTGCGCTTATCGATCAAGGTTATCTTTCGGGCGCTGGGCATGGATTGCCCAGACAGTTTGAAGAGGAATTCAGGGAATATATCGGATGTAAATATGTCCTCACCACAAGCCACGGGTATCTGGCGCTCGCCAGCGCCTTTTTTGCCGCGGGACTCGGTCGGGGTGATGAATTGATCCATCCGGCGATCGGATACCTCGGTTCTTACGCGGGCGCGTCTGTGATATGAATTCTCTGCTCGCCCTCTGTAAAAAACACAAACTTGTCCTTGTGGAAGACGCCGCCCATGCTCACGGCAGTAAATGGGCGGGAAAGAAAATAGGCAACGTGGGGCATACTGCCTGTTTCAGCATGCAGGGCATTGATCGCGGAAAGTCTGGACGGCAGTGTGGTTTCAATGGTGGGATGGATCGAGGCGGCAGACGGATTGATTGATCAGGTAGCGAGGGCCATTCTAAAGGTGGTTGAACAACATAAAAGATTGTTGAAAGATGGGAAACACAGTTACGGTGTGTCAAAATAATGGCGTAAAAATGTGTTGACATATTGGGGGGGGGGGCAACTAACCGCGCGTGGAGCGCGCGGGCCCCCGGAAAACACCCCAAGGAGGGCGAGGAGGCTGTGCCGCGCCGCGCGCAGGCTGCCAACGTGTGTG
>JAHIJO010000006.1 GCA_018898455.1 Verrucomicrobiota bacterium
ATACGCGCCACAAAAAGGCCTTCTGGCTAGTTTGGGAAAGGAATTGGACGCAATTTCATAAAATGAAATCATTAGCATCCCATAGCAAAAAGCCCGGAATGTGTGTCTTAATGTCTGCCTCCTTTAGTCGGTTGGCAGGCCTATACACTATTTCCGGGCTTTTTGCTATGGGATGCTAATGATTTCATTTTATGAAATTGCGTCCAATTCCTTTCCCAAACTAGCCAGAAGGCCTTTTTGTGGCGCGTATACAAACAGGCAAATATTCATTTTATCTTCCGCTCTGCAGACTGATATGGTCCCATTCCTCGGCAAAAACGGTCGCGTAGACCATGTCGACCTCGCGACCGTCTAAGATGTAATAGCGCTCTCGTCGCCCTTCCTCATGCATGCCAATCTTGCGCATGACGCCGCGCATGGCCATATTCTCCGCCATAGTGCCCGCCGTTATCTTGCGCATCCCCCTGTGGGTAATGAGCCAATTCACGACGGCCCGGAAAGCCTCGCTGCCATATCCGCCGCGCCAACACCTTTTATCACCCACGAGGATCCCAACGTCCGCCACGGAATTGGGCTCATCAACGTATGCCGTAAGGGTGCCGATCATTGAAGTATTCGCCATGATAGCCCAATAATGGTTCGGCGATCCGGCAAAGGATTTATAATAGGCTTGCGAGCTTTCCAGCGTATGCGTCCTGTGGCGCTGATCGCTATAGCGCACAACCTCGGAATCGTTAAGCCAGCCCACAAGGATTCCGATGGGGTGCTCGTCCCCGAAAGGCTCGATGGTCAATCTCGGCGTACGAATAATTTCATTCGAACTTATTGTGGAAGTCATATCCTCATCTCCTCATCACGGGCATGACGCCCGCCCTATTTGAATCTTTAATGGCGAGGGCTCTGACGATACACGCGGCCGCAACAATAAAGCCTCAATGGCGTCACTTAATGATTGCACGGCATCCATGACCGTATTACCCGGTATTCCGTACTCCGCAGACAACCCCGGCTTCATTATTCTCTCGCGTAGAGCCGCTCTCGTACTGACACCTGGGGTCAGCCCCTGAACCACGCTCGGAGCCCAAAATTTTTCCTCTTCCCTGGGCACCACAGAAAGTGTCGGCCTTCCCATATGCACGGCCTCCATGATCAACATGGAGGAAAGTCCAATCACCAGGTCCGAGACCCAAACCAAATCCATTGGATCCCCTCCAATACTCAGAAAATCCACCTCAGACAGATAGGCGGAAAACTCCTCGCGGGTGTTCTTGGGGTGCAGCCTTAGTATCACAAAAGGGCGCGGGCTCATTAATGCGGCTACATCCAACACTTCCTCCAAGACGATGTTCGTGCGCCGGTCAGAACTGCCGCGGCCGTTCAAGGTGTATCCAGGCCCGCGGTGCATACGCCGGTATTCGCAACCATCCACATGTTCGGCGGCAAAAAGCCAAACCGGTCGAGGCGCCGGATTCAACCCGAGCAACCGAGCACGTAACGCCGCGATATCCTGCGTTGCCAATTCGTGTGCCCGCTTGCGCACTCGATCATAGGCGGGATGCCCGCACACAACGATCCGCTCAGCCGGGAATCCGAGGTTTTGAAACGCTTCCTGCGTAACCTTGTCCGGGACTATCAGGTGTTCCGGGGCATACATTAAGGGATTACCCGAGCGGCCACTGAACCGCAAAGACGCATCCACGGCCATATCCACAAACCCCGCGGTTGAGATGCCCCGCCGTCGAGCCTCCTCCACCAGCATGAGCGCCGGAGAGTCGGAGTTCTGCGAGGTACCCACCAGCAGCAAACGCGGAAGAAACGAATCTATGATCTTGCCCGGCCCGTCCCCTTGCGACGGCTCGTTGAAGCCCACCTCGCGATCGCATAGGAATTTCCGTGCGTGGCCATAGGCAAGCACACGGCAGGAAATCCCCGCACGTTCCAGAGCAACGGGCAATTCCACGATAAAATTGGCCGCTCCGGGATCCTCGACAACAATGAGGACATCAACACCCGCCATAAGCTCCTCCGTGCCCCAAATCATACGCTTAAGGTCTTCGCCAGCGCACCACCCAGACGAACAGAGTCCAGCACAGCCGCTAAATCGTTGTACAGATCGAAGATTGCACGGCCATACTCTGTATGTGAAATTTCGGCCCTATCCGCCGCCACCTCGTACCCCCGTCAAGAGAACGGCAATCCCCTAGGGAAGCTGTGCGAACCAGCAATCCTTCCTGCAGTATCTCAATGCGGCCCCAATGCTGCCCAAGCCCACCAGTAGCGTCTTTAGAGGAGCGATCATCAAACGTTTCGCTCCATGCAATGCCGATTGATATCCATGAGAGAAGGTTCGGCACGGAGCAGCTTCACTAATTCGCCTAGACCGAAACCATAGCCATGCTCTGGCACAAGCCGCGCGCACACCTCACGGAGGAACGCCAAATCCTCAGGGTAATCCAACTGCGTACGGCAATCATGCGGCAGGCGCCAGCATCCGGGAGCTATAAGGTTGATGACACGATAGGCTTCGGGATGTTCGTAAAAAAGTAACGAAACATGCTCGTGCAGCGCCGGATCGTCGGACTCACGTTCCATACGCTCCAGATCCTCCAGACGGAAAACTTGCACACAGATACCCTGCGGAAACGAGGGAACACCACAATTGGTCACAAAATCGCAGTCGTTGCGCAAAAAGGTTTCCACACCCATATCTACCACATCCGGATCGGTGAGCGGGCAGTCGCCGGTGATCTCAACGACGATATCGCTCTCCGCAAAGCGTTGAGCCTCCACAACCCTGAGCAATACATCGTCTTCGCTGCCCCGATAGCAGGTCACCCCATGCTGGCTGCACCACTCAGCTAAAACATCATCCAGTGAGTTCGTGGACGTGGCCACTACAATATCGTCCACAGTACGGCAGAGTCGCAATCGGTCAACCAGCCATCCCAAGGCGCTTTTGCCACAAATGTCCTCAAGTACCTTCCCCGGCAGGCGCGAGGAGCCCATCCGGGCCTCAATGCTGGCCACTACCCGCAGTTTGCCTATAAGATCATTCATGTATGTCCCTCCTCTACTTGCTTCAACTGGCCACGACCGGCATGAACTTTACGGAAAGCGGCGATAAGGCCGTCAAGATCGAAATCCGTAATCTTCAGACAACAGTTGTCGAAACCAACAAGTTCTTTCTCGTGCAGGCGCTCTGCCACGGGACAAAGGCCCTTCCGATAAACGCGTTCGGTAAGTGTAAACGGCCAGCCTTCTCGTCCGATGGCTACCCGTTTCTGGAACACAGGCAGCATGTAGAGGGGTTTCAGGTAGCCTAAAAAGGTCGGGAAACCTTCGGCAGCCAGGGCCTTTGCGAATATCTCACGGGACACGCCCACAGCATCGCGGTCAAAACGAATCTGATACATGTAGTAAACCGGGCGGGTGGAATCTCGCTGCACGGGCGGCGTAATGCCGACTAACCCGGCCAATCCTTCATTGAGACGTTGCGCAATGTGCTCACGCATCCCCACGTGATAATCGATCTTCTTAAGCTGCTCCAACCCTACGGCCGCGCAAAGCTCGGTCATACGCATGTTAAAACCCACCATGTTAACAAGATTCGCCATACCGGCGCCCTCTACGCAGCTCTCGGCATGGTTGCGAAGGAGTTGCATGCGCAAGGCCAGGTCATCGTTATCGGTAGTGCACACCCCACCCTCTCCTGTATGAATATGCTTGTGGTAATTCAGGCTGAACACCCCAATATGCCCGATCGTTCCAGCGTACCGACCATTCTCCGTGCCGAGCGGAGCTTGAGCATTATCCTCAATGAGAAAAACGCCATGCTCGTCGGCGATGGCCCGTAACTCCTCCAAATGGGCAATGTGGCCAAAGAGGTTTACCACCAGGATAGCGCGGGTTTTCGGCGTAATGCTTTTGCGGACCAGATCAGGAGCCAGACAGTAGGTTACGGGGTCCATATCCACGAAAACGGGTATCCCCCCGTAGATCAGCGGGGCCATAGCCGTGGCGGCCATGGTCATGGGCGGCACGATAACCTCATCACCAGGGCTCACGCCAACAGCACCCATTGCGGCAATAAGTCCCGATGTGTTCGAATTTACCGCCACTGCATGGCGGCAATTGAAACGCCTGACCCAGGCGGCCTCGAAAGCCTGCACCACCGGACCGCCAAAAAACTCATTGCTCCACGAACCGTAATAGCCTGAAAGACAACCAGATCGCATCACTCGGGCTACAGCATCGATCTCTTCTGCCCCGATGGAATTGTAGGCATGAAGAGTTCCGCCGTATGCGGGCTCACCACCGTAAATCGCTAATTTATCATTTTTCATTATCCTCACTCCTTACTACCTGAAAACTATAATCCACGTCGTTATACATCCGCACGGGAATACCGGCGGCATTTAAAGCGCCTTTGACCATATTCGGGGTAATCTTCGTATAGTGAAAAATACTGCCCGCCGCGACCGCGGACGCTCCTCCATCTTTAACCGCACACACAAAATCCTTCAGTTGTGAAGCCCCACCGGCAGCGATTACGGGCACACTTACCGCATCTGCGACCCTGCGTATGAGTTCAATGTTATATCCCTGAAGCATTCCTTCATGCGGTATCGAGTTGATGAGGATTTCGCCAGCGCCAAGATCTTCGACTTTTTTAGCCCACACAACCGCGTCCAGTCCTGTTGGCTCAGAGCCACTACGGATGTAAACCTCATAGAATTCGCCATTATGCTTGGCGTCAATGGACACCACGATGCACTGGCTGCCGCACTTTGCCGCACCCTCGGTAATTAACTCAGGTATTTCCACGGCAGCGGTATTGATAACCACTTTCTCAGCCCCGGCCTGTACGATATTCTGGATGACTTCAACACTGCGCACACCCCCGCCGAAGGCAAAAGGAACATACAGTTCTTCTGCGATATCGCGAACCAAGTCCGGATCGATCTCGTCCTGACCGACGGTAAGCCCGATGTCCAAGAGAATAAGCTCGTCTACATGCCGCTGCTCAAATACACGAACAACGGACAAGGGATTAGCTACTGTCCGAGGATTTTTGAATTGCACTGGCTTTTTTAGCAGCCCGTCCTGCAACAGAAGGATCGGAATCACTCTGATCTTGAGCATGGCTAGACTCCAGCCTCGCAATACCCGAGAAAGTTTTCTAGCACCCGGAGCCCATAGCGCTGGCTCTTCTCGGGATGAAACTGGGTAGCAAATATGTTCTCCCTTTCCACCGCAGCCACAAAAGAATAACAATAGTCACAACGCGCAGACACAATGGAATCGTCCTCGCAAACCACGTGGTAACTATGCGCAAAATAAAAATCCCCACCCTGGGGTACACCTTTAAACAATCTAGAACTTGGCATCACATCCACGCTATTCCAGCCTATATGAGGCAGCCGAACTCCACAACCCGCGGTATTGAAGCGAGGCACAGTCATGGGCAACAGGTTCAGCCCTTGGATAACGCCGCCCTCATAACCTATTTCCCCAATGAGATGCATACCAAGACAGATTCCCAGTAACGGTTTGCCTTTCTCCAGAACCTCGCGCCGGATGGCTTCCACGAAGCCTGCGGCAGTGAGATTTTCCATTCCCTGGCCGAACGCCCCTACCCCAGGCAAAATTATGGCATCCATTCCAGAAAGTTCTGCTCCAGAGCGTACTACACTGGCAGTTTGTCCAAGACGCTCTACCGCCTTCTGAACGTTACGCAGATTTCCAGCTTTGTAATCAACAAGAGCAATTTGCATTCTGCCCATTCTCTGCCTGCGCCTGCTTAGGGGTTCCTGCGCCTCTCGACGAACTTCACCTTAAAAACCAAGCTTCCATCCAGGTCGCGTTTTAGGGTTCCGCCCTCGTTTTCGAACAAAGCGCGGTTGATAAAAGGCTCGCACAGGGCATCAAACTCATCACGGCCGATTGCAAACTCTTCGCAAAACCTCTCAACGCACTCCTTCGGATAGCGACCATCATATTTCTCCACCAAACGAACGCCCTCCTCACGAGAGATGATACCATTACGCACCTCAATGCAAGCCGAATCTGTGGCCCGGCCATATCCATACTTGAGGTACTTCAGATAATCGTGCAGATTCATAGACAAGCAGTCGAGCTTCTCATAATCTGTATAGGAAACCTCTATCCGACCACGGCGGCGGCTGAATCCCATTCGCTCGATGATCGAAAGGTTATGTGCGTTGTTCCATATAAAATAGTACCCCATGAACACGCCGCGACCGCCCCATCTCTCAACGTCTTCCCGGCCCGGATAAATGTACATTTGCAAGTCGCGCAGGGTGATGCCGTTTTTCTCGTCAACCATGTCCTGAGGCCGCAAACCATTCAGGCAGCCATAGTCGTTGAGCCAATCCTCATTGAACTGACGCTTGTTGGTTTCCGATACTGTTTCCGCACCGCCATACTCAAGCTGTGGTGATTCGCCCCAAAAGATGAAAGGAATATCGAACTGGATGGCAAAATGTACCGGCACGCTCCAGATCCCCATGTGATTAGCCCATTCCATGTCGCCCACACGTCGAAACCCTTCCATAATCAATTTTTTGTAGACAATAGGATTCTGCTTGAAATGGATCAGGTC
Source organism: Verrucomicrobiota bacterium (assembly GCA_018898455.1). GTDB lineage: Bacteria > Verrucomicrobiota > Kiritimatiellia > JAAZAB01 > JAAZAB01 > JAHIJO01. Next base: position 6,623 of record JAHIJO010000006.1, read on the forward strand.
CACACCGAGTCGGCTGATGTTCGCCAAGTTTTGACGACCGATCTCAGTGGAAAGAGTAGGCTCGAAACAGACGCACAACGGCTTCAAGCCATACACGTCCTTGGCGTAATGTAAGGTTAGATGGCTGTCCTTGCCGCCGGATACTGGAATGATACAATCATACTTGGTCGGGTTTCTATTCCCATATTTTTTTAACATTTCCTCAAAATCACGCCGCCTTGCCTCCCAGTCAATACTCTTATGCTTACGTTCAAAGGAACGACACGCATCACAAACGCCATCCCGGTCAAATCGCAGATCCGGTCTGGTATCCGGCATCACGCACTTAGAGCAGTATTTCATTTAATTCACCTTTCTTCCGTCATAAGCTCGACATCATTCGCAGCTCGAAACTCTTCGCTAAGGATGCCAAAGTACAAATGGTCACTGTATTCCCCGTCTATGTAATCCGCCTGCCTGAGCCGACCCTCTAAGGTGTAGCCTATGTGCTGGAACGTCTTGATCATGGGGATATTTCTCTCATTGCAGCCGCTGTTGACACGCCGCAGGCTCAGCACATTGAAGGCATAGGCCAGCAGTAATCGATACACCTTCGGCGCCAAACCGCGGCCATGATAGCGACGATCACCTATCATGATTCCATCCCAGGCCGAACGGGTGTATTCTGAGATTCCATCCAGTTTAGCGGTACCGATGAAAGCATTGTCCAGTGCGAACCGGATAAAAAAACCGCGGCACTCCGGACAGGTAAATCTTTTGAAGCTGTCCTCAATAAACTCCGGCCCTTTGGGCGCAAGCAGGACGGGAGAAGCGATGGAACGTACCACATCCATATCATTGAGCCAGCTCAGGTAGGCGACCTTAAGCGCGGCATTGTCCCGCATATCGGCAAAGGGCACCAGTTCGATATCCGGGCTCAGGCTGTTCCTAATACTCATCATAATTTCTCTCCGTGGGCTCCTTAACGGTCAAATCCCGTGTGTAGGTGCCGATTAATCGTCCGTATTTCCGGCTTTTCGTCCATCAGTCGGATCACCCGTTCCAAAGGAAAAAAATCCCCCTCATCCCGAAGCTCACGGAAAACGGCTCTGATCAGTTCCAAATCCTCCGGAAAGTCAACAGTAAAGGCCAGTTCCGGCCTGCAAAGCCTTTGCGGAGACCGCACCTTGCGGATACGGAAAGCTTCGGGGTGGTCGAAAAAATAGGGGATCGTATGTTCCAGATACAAATCTTTATCCGTGACAGCGTGGATTCGCTCCAAGGCATCTAGGGCGATCAGTTCCGCGGCACTGCCATAGGGCCAGCCCTCGCGGTGGCTAGCGTAAAGGAAATCCGCTGGCTCCTCCTGGTGCAGACGGACAAGCTCGGTGCAGCAGTCCGGATCGATGAGCACATCATCGCCGCCGACACGCACGATATGAGTAAGGCCGTGTTTGCGGGCACACAAAATGAAACGAAGCATCACATCCTTGAGAGGTCCACGAAAGCAGGCAAAGCCTTGTCTGCTGCAAAACTTCTCCAGAATGTCGTCGGAAGGGGCATCCGAGGTGGCTATGATGAGCGGTAGACCATCAATGCCCTCGCGCAGCCGCTCGACCTGGCGTTGTAGCATGGGTTTGCCCGAGATATCCAAAAGTACTTTATTGGGAAGTCTCGTCGAACTCAGGCGGGCCTGGATAATGACGCCGTAGGTGTTACCGTTACTCATTCCTGCCTCCTATTTAAAAAATTCGATGGTCTTCCTGAGGGCCACGGCCATGGGTCTGGCTTCATCAAGGCTGCCGTAGTTGGTGACGAACTGCATCAGCTTGGGCTGCACGGCCTCGGCCACCGGACAGATGCCGCGGGGATATTCCAGCTCCCCATAGATCATAGGGCAGTGTTTCTTATAGTGGCCGTTAGCTATAAGTGTCTCTTCGTAGGATAGGGCCCAAGCCGCATAAATTCCATCACCACCGAACTCCACGTATTTCCTGCGAAAATTTTGCCAGGAAATGTCCTGACGCTCGTATTTGACGACGAAAGTCCAGTAGGTATTCAGACAACCCGCTATTGTGGCCTGGGGTACCAGGTAATCGCATCCCGCGATGGCTTCCCTGTACAATTCGGCGATGCCCACGCGTAGTTCAATAAATTGCTCCATGCGCTCGGTCTGGGCTAGGCCCAAAGCCGCCGCCACTTCGGGCATGCGGTAGTTTAGGCCCAGGGAGTCGTGGCGCTTGTAGTTGGGATCCTGAAAAATGTCCTTATTGATGCGAATGCGTCCGTCACCTGATTTCATGGCCGCATATCCCAGGCTGCCGAACTTGCGCATGGCAATGGCGTAGTCCTCTTTGTCCGTGACCACGATGCCGCCGTCGCCCGTGGCGATATGCTTAGAATTTTCAGTGCTGTAGCTGGTGATGTCTGCGATATTCCCGATGGGCCGCCCCTTGTACACGGCGCCATGGGCCTCGGCTGCGTCATTGATCACACCGATACTATACTCGCGGGCGATGTCCATGATGGGGTCCAGGTCCGCAGACAAGCCGTAGAGAGACACCGGCATGATGCACTTGGTTTTGTTAGTCATCTTGCGCCTAACGTCCTCCGGATCGATATTGAAGGTATCCGGGGCGATGTCCGCAAAAACAGGCACAGCATTTTGGGCAAAGATCACATCCACATTGCTGATGACCGTCAGAGGCGGTACGATAACCTCGTCCCCGGCATGCACGCCCAGTGCGAAAAGGGCGGCGTGCAGAGTAGAGGTGCCGGAGTTGAAAGTGATAGCGTACCTTGCGCCAACCTTTTTAGCGAAGGCCTGTTCAAAGCGGTTGTTCATATTGCCGGACGTGCCTGAACCAAAGCCCGAGTCAATAACCTCACGCACGTATTGCAACTCTTTACTGGTAAAACGCCAAGTATTTTTCATCGTCAAAATCCTCCTTGCCCGACTAACCGGGCTTGTTTTTTTAAATTGCCGTGAGACCACCATCCACCAGCAAATCCAGGCCGGTGATGTAGGATGCCGCGCCCGAGGCCAGGAAAACCACAGCCGGAGCGATCTCCTGTGGCGAGGCTAGTCGCCCCAGACAGGTTTTATCACTATAACGCGCGATGAACGCCTCGGCCTGGTTGTTGAAAATCCCGCCGGGGCTGACCACATTCACCCGCACATTCCTCCGCCCGTAATAGCTGGCAAGATACTTGGAATACATACGGATACCGCCTTTGATGGCCGTGTAGGCTGCCGGCGAAGTCATATCCGTCCCTTCATAGATACGGAAGTCAGGGGCTACTTGGCCCTGGATGGAACCCACGTTGATAATGCTCCCCCCTTCGCGTGCGGCCATGCGCCTGGCAACCTCGCCGGCGCTTATACAGTAACCGTTCATGTGCATGTCCACGTTGGCCCGCCAACTCTCGGGCGTTACGTCCTCAAGTTTCCTGTTCCAATCCGCCGTGCGCGGGTAGGTGCAGTTGACCCATACATCCATGGGGCCGTAGCTGTCCTCAATGCGGGCGATCTCAGATGTTATGGCAGGCACAGCGGACAAATCGCAGTAATCAAAACGGCAGCTTCCACCCTGTTCAGCGGCTTCACGGGTCACGGCCTCGCCACGATCCGCCGCCACGTCCAAGATTACCACGTCAGCCCCGAAGGCACATAAGCATTTGACGATTTCGGTTCCGATCAGACCTGCGCCCCCTGCTACGACAGCCAGGCGACTATCCAAACGCACACAATTTTTATATTGATTGAACATTCATTACTCCGAAATGCTTGAGTAGTTTCCGATATTCCTCGAATTGCCCAATGTCAAACCAGCCGTTTTCAATAGGATAACAGGCAACTTTCATCTTCTTCTCAATGAGCAGGCGAATGAGGGAATCCATATCCAACGGGCCATCCGCGGGGATTACATCTATGACCGCAGGGTCAACTATGTACACACCACTGACAATGAGATAGTTGAAGAAGGGTTTTTCGTCGATGCAATCAACGCCGTAGTTCTCGTCTATTTTGATGACGCCATAGGGGATATCCATGCGCTTACGTACTCCCACGACAGTCAAATGCGCCTTATGTTCGCGATGCCAGGCCAAGAGACCTGGATAGTTGAGTTCGGCCACAATATCACAGTTGGTAAGTACGAAGGGACCATCCACCACTTGGCGTAATAGCCGTAACCCTCCGGCTGTACCAAGAAACTCCTGTTCATCGATGAACTTAATTGCGTACTGCCGGCTAGTTTCTGCAAAATATGATTTAATCATCTCGCGCTTGAAGTTGACAATGACCTTGAAGTCACGAAATCCATAGTTAACGAAAGTATCCATAATTTTTTCGATCATTGTCTGATCACCCACTGGCATTAGCGACTTGGGCAAGATGTTTGACAGTGGTGACAGACGCGTACCTTTCCCCCCGGCCATGATCACTACGGGTATGTCTAAGAGCGGTGATTCGCCAGCTTTGTGCAGAAACGATTCCATCACCAAGTTAATGGCATGTCCATCCGTATCCACAATGGGCACATGGCTAAACTTCTCGGACAAGAGCAACGCTTCTGCACGAGAAATCTCGTCACAGGTGAGGGCCGTAAAGTGCCGGTTCATGACTTGACTTACGAGAACATCCAAAGACATACCTTTCAACAAGGCTCTGCGGATGTCGCCGTCAGTCAGGACACCGATAAGTCGCCTATCTTCACTGGTAATAAGTAATATCTGTAGCCCCGTCTCGTCGAGGCGCACTAAGACATCTCTCAGTGACATATCCTCAGGAATCAATAAGCGTTCAAACAGAGACTCATCCATCATCTTCAACTCGGTGTAATGTTTTTCCATGGTTTAATCATGTTCTCCTAATCATTCATTATCGTTGAACTTTACGGCACGCCAAACAGTCTGACCAATTTCGGAGTATGTTTAAAAGTTATCACCCAACACTATACCAAATCCTCCCACCTCAAAACATCATCTGCAGCCAAATCACGAGTAAGCTTACGACCAAGTACGTAAATTTTCATATCAGGTGGTATTTGGGTGCCAGGTCGCTTGAAGGTGATGTCTTCATCATCAAGAATATGACCTGCAGTTAAATCTTTAGTGAGCACAATACTGCGTCGAAACTTTTTGCGCTTTTCTAATTCTGCACTCGAGACAATTCGTCTGTAGCTTCCTAAGGCCCGATATACATTCTTGGCGTCCAGTACAATAGTTTTCATTTCACTTGGATCTGCCGAGATTGCGTGATCCCAGCCAGGTAAATCTTTGTCTAGAGTGAAATGCTTTTCAATTAAACAAGTACCAAGAGCAACAGCAGCCAGTGGAATAGACACTCCAATGCTGTGATCAGAAAAACCAACGGGAAAACCAAACACCTGGCGAAGCATCGGTATATTGTTCAGATGAATATCCTCATACTCAGGTGGATATATGGCAATGCAGTGGAGTAATATAACTTGTGAATTTCCCTCATACTCTATTGTCTTTATGGCGTTTTCAATTTCAGCTAACGTAGCCATTCCTGTTGACAATAAAATTGGTTTCTGCTTGCGTGCAACATGGCTAAGAAAACTCAAATTATTAATATCCATAGACGCAATCTTATAAAAGGGCACCTTCATTTCTTCCAGCAGGTTTGCTTCCTCCTTTGAAAAAGGAGAGGAACAAAATTGAATACCGATACTGTTACAATATCGTTGTAGTTCCCAGTGTTGATCCGCCCGCAAATAGTATTTTCCCACCATGTCTTTCAGAGAACCGAAATGTTTTTTGGGCGAATCATCGTATTGCTGGTTACGATCATATTCTTCCTGAGCAATTAAAGAGTCAGGTGTCCACGACTGAAATTTTACCGCATCACATCCGCAAGATTTAGCCGAATCAATCATTTTCCTGGCCAAATTCATGTCGCCGTTGTGATTAGCCCCAATCTCTGCGATTATATAAGGTATGCTAAAATCTTTGACTTCTCGATCACCTAACTTCATAATCCCAACTCCTCTAATGTTTTAATAGACTCCCACCATAAAGGCGACGGTGGCGATTGGTTTTTAACCTCATGGCAGTATTTAGCTCTCAATGTGGTATCTGTGTTGAGTTTTTCAAACAATTTGTCAAATTCTTTTGATATTGATTCATATTTATTGACAAATCGTAAAATAAATCGGTAGTGATTACGTTTAACTTGAACCCCACGCATGAGTTGATCTTCTGTAAATGATTGCGGCGAAGCAATGTTATTTTCATATTGCCTGTAATATGTTGCAGTTTGTTTAGTAAAGACAGCTTTTGTCCCTTCGTGCAAGCACAGCAAAAAAAATGCCCAGTCAAAGGCGATAATATCATCAGGCACTTGAGAGAAAGATTTTGTAACGCACTTTGTATTTATTGCTGTGTTACTGAATCCCATACAATTTGAATATTTGATATTATCTATGGAAAGTTCTGCACCTTCTTTAAATCGGTGTTCCAGCATTGGAAAGGGCTGTTGAATGTTTTTACCAATAATCATTAATTCATTAAAAACGATATCATATTGAGCTAGAATGCTTTGGGAGATTTCTATACGATTATCCATGAAATAGTCATCTGTATCTGCAAATATTATGATGTCTGCTCCTTGCAGTAAAACCCATTCAATTCCTGCTTTCCTGACTGCTGAAGGCGTTCCACCAATGTTTTTCAATATAATGTTGAAATCAAATCGGTGGATGATTTCTTCAATGTTCGAGACCCCATCATTTACGAGGAACAGCGTGAAATCTTTATGAGTCTGATTTGCAAGAGAATTTAAAAACTCATTAAAATAGGGAAGAGCATTAGGATGAATTACACTGAATAAGGCAATATTCATAAATCAGTTAACTCTCGAATTTGGGAGGAATATCTCTATTTATTGAAACGCCATATCCAGGCTGCCGCTATGGTTGTCGCTGGCTTCGGCAATCATGAAGGTTTTAGTGTAATTCATAGATCAAGAGTGAAAGCGATCACCGATCTTAATAATTCTTTCACATTCCCATTCCGGTATTTTGATGAAGCTGTCAGATGTTTTAACCAAAAGGCCGTCTTTTTCAATTGCTATTACCGATCCGTTAATACCCTTATATGCAGGCGCTTCCTTGATTATACTAGCCTTATTTATTTTTATTTCTTTGTCCGCAATAAAGCTTCTTGCCATCGGTCCTGGTTTGCAAATGGCGCGTATAAAGTTATAGATTTCACGGCTTGTCTGGTTCCAATCAATAATCTCATCGCCTTTTTTACGCTGTCCGCAATAGAAACCTACCGGATGAATTGATGCCTGTTTTATCGACTCAATTTCATAACCATTTAAAATTTTGAGACCATCATACAAGACTTCGGCACATCCTTTATACGCCTTCTCAAGGAGGGTGGCATAATCGTCGTTGTCGTTAATTTCATAGTACCTTTGTAAAATTATATCCCCGGTATCTATTCCTTCATCCATGTAGTGCACTGTAATACCAAAATATTTTTCATCATTTATCAGCGCCCAGTTTAGAATATTTCGCCCCCTATAAAATGGCAATGCCCCGGCATGACAGTTGATTGTCCTCAAGGGTGGAAAATTGATAAGCGGTGGTTTAAATATCTGATTGAATGACATAGAAATAAATATATCACAGTCAAGGGTTGAAATCAGGTTTATAAATTCATCTGAATTGACGTTGGGATGCACATAAAAAGCAATGTTGTTTTCATCGGCAAACTGTTTAAGTTTTTTGTCCGGGTTGTCAAAACGGGCACATACGAATTCTATCTTAAAAGATGGATCAGCATTGATGCGTAAAAAAGCCTGATGCGCCCAAGGGCCGTCTCCAAAATAACCTATTTTCAGCTTTTCAACAGTCTTTTTGCTGAGATGCTTTGCAACACGGGCGGCGCGGGCGGGGGGGGGGGGGGGGGGGGGGGGGGGTGGGGGGGGGGGGGGGGGCGGGGGGGGGGGGGG
>JAHIJO010000080.1 GCA_018898455.1 Verrucomicrobiota bacterium
CCGCACGCAGGGACTTGCTCGATGCGCTGGGTTGAAACTTGCAAGTCGGTTCTGCCGTTCGGAACTTACTCGCGGACATACTTTAGACGCTTTCCCGTAAAGATACACGTTTTTGCGTGTATCTTTCTGGGTAGCGGAGGCTTTAAGCCTCCGAAGAGCCCAGGGATAAACCCTGCGCTACCTTGATCTAATAGGAAATTGTTATTCTGGTTTTAGGTAGGGCCGGCAGTCCCTTGCCGGCCGCGACGCGCCAAGAACGGCGGCCAAGGGACTGGCAGCCCTACCAATAAATACGCCCGAAGGGCGATAAGTACCGGTTGCGGGCATTAGCCCGCCTTAAGAGGTTTGGCCACAACTATGCCGTTCTCCCGAACGGCCGCCACAATGATTGGGATAGTCATCGGGTGTAGCGGCGATTCGAGCTTGTCCCGCTCCTCTGTGGACGATGTGCAATAAAGCCCAACTACAACCAACTTTAATATTCCTGTACGAACATATTACTGACACCACCTTGGATTTAACCGTGCCCACAGCCCATCAACAATCTCTGCCCCGGTATAAACTTACCCTGGCCTACGATGGGGCGGCTTATGCCGGCTGGCAGGTTCAGCCCGGTCACCGCACCATCCAGGGAGAACTGGAAAATGCGCTGGCTACCCTTGCCGGCAGTACCGTTAAAGTCCACGGCAGTGGCCGCACCGACCAGGGAGTTCATGCGGCCGGTCAGGTGGCGCATGCGGATCTGCCCCGGGCATGGTTGCCCCGGGACCTGCGACGAACGCTGAACGCCTTGCTGCCGCCCGATATCCGGCTGTTGAACGCCAGCCGGGTGAAGGGTGATTTTCATGCACGCCGCAGTGCCGTCAGCAAGGAATACCGCTATCTGATCTGGAATGATGAAGTCATGCCGCCATGCCTCCGGCTGTATCGCACCCATATCCGTGTTCCTCTGGCTGTGCCGGTTATGCGCGCCGCCGCCGCCGCGCTGGTGGGGCATCACGATTTCGCATCCTTTACGGCCAATCCAAACCGCCCCGTGGAAAGCACGGTCCGCCATCTGACACGGCTATCCATCCGGCGTCACGGGAAGGAAATCACCATCATCGCCCGAAGCGAGGGCTTTCTCTATAAGATGGTCCGCAGCCTGGTGGGATTGCTGATCCGGGTGGGTTCGGGAGCGGTGCCGCCAGCGGAGGCGAAAGCCATTCTCCGATCCCGGGAACGCACGGCGCGCGTGCCCACTGCGCCGCCGGAAGGGCTTTTCCTGTGGCGGGTTCAATATACTCGGCGATCCCTATCCCCGGCTTCCTGATCATGCACAAATGATGCCGGTAACAATCAGGTGTTGCCATCGCCCATCCAGCGTGGCCTTCAAACCATCCGGCAGAACCGTTACGCAATCCTTGCCGCCCTTGGCGGAGCGCACGGTGACGATGCCGCGTTCCAGGTCCAAATCCTGGACCCTTAGCCGAATCAACTCCATAATACACAGGCCGGCGCTTCCGTAAAAACCACCGCACAGCATCCCGGTCAAGCTGATCGGTCACACCCTGTGCTTCGCCGGACTCACGAGACTACCGAGCAGCGCGCGCGCCGTTCCAGATAGTGGAGATACGGCCAGCATACAGCGCCGATAACGTTCGCGGGTCGCCGGATCGAAAGATTCCCCCGCCAAGACCTCACTCCACTCCGTAAATGAAACCGGCCTATAATCAAATATCGACCATCGCAAACTACCTCTTTGGTAATTGATTGGCAGTTAAACAATAACATTAATTCGCGCCAAGTAAATATGTCAACCCGCCCTGTCGAGCAAGACAAGAATCAACTGGCACAATCGTTTAATTCCGCATTTAATCTTATGGGGCAATGAGATATAAAACCAAAAATAATGATGATTTTCATCTTTACAATAAATTATTTTGTATTACATTTACATCATAAAAATGTGGAAAAATAAAAGGTTAACCAACTGTTCCCCGCCGCAAGGCGGCGGCTCCACCCCTACGCCGGGGGTGCGGGTCATCAGCCCCGTTCACGCTGAGCCAAGACAACATTAGCTGCGCCAGTTTTGAAATGGTTACTCTCAACTTTCGTTAAAAACATAATGAAAAAACATTCGGACCCCGCGTACCGTGATACCCGAAACCCGCATCTCATCGAGTTTAAACCCGATATTGTGGAAACCAATAGACGATGGGAGGCATACTGGAAAGGCGAACTCCTGGATCGTCCCGTTGTCGTTTGCAATATTCTTAAGATTAATTATCCGTTCCTGCCGGAAAGCTCTTACCGGGAACGGGTTTATGGGGATCTGAACGCCATCCTTGATCGAGCGCTCCATAACGCCCAAGGCACCGAGTACCTGGCCGAATCAGTTCCGCAATTCCGGCTGAGTTTCGGGCCTGACGAGATTGCCGTGTTCTGTGGCGCGGAATTGGCCTGGTCCGACGACAGCAACTGTGACACCAACTGGTCCAAACCATTTGTCACGGATTGGACTCGTAATCTTCCTCTATCGTTGAAACCGGAATCTCCGCTGTGGCAACGCATGCAGCTGTTTTACCGCCTGGCTGGAGAAAGGCTGGGGGGGCAAATTCTTCTGCAATCATTGGACTTTCATACGAACATGGACCTCCTTGCGGCCGTTCGCGGGTCCGAACAGTTGTGTATGGATCTGGTCGACTGTCCCAAGGCGATAGATCGGGCCATGTCTGATGCATGCCAGATATTTGAACAAGTCTGGGACACGTGCCGGATCAATGGCCGTATGGATGAATACGGGTATGGATTCAGCGGCTACGCTAGAGATGGGGTGGCCGTGCTGGCCTGCGACTTCAGCGCATTGATCGGACCGGATATGTTTCGACGCTGGGTCCGTCCGATATTGGAGCGGGAAGCAACTTTGGTCAAACATGCCATCTATCATTGGGATGGCCCACGGGCACTGGTACACTTCGAGGAATTGATGGCCATGCCCGAGATTCATACCGTTTCCTTTGTCCCGGACCCCGGCGAAAAGCACCTTAAGTATCTCGCTCTGTTCAAAAGGATACAGCAAAAGGGAAAGGCTGTTCTGGTCTGGGGCTCGACCGAAGAACTCAAGAGCATGCACAAGGAACTCAACCCCGCCCTGGTCATATACCAGCCGGTGGTGAAATCAAGAGATGAATTGGAAGATTTCCTTAAGTGGCTGCGCGAGCACACTTGATGTAGATAAAGACACCGAAGTCGGAGGGTATATTCACCCCCCCCCACGCGGCAGGGTGTCGGTCAACCGCCACGTTGAACAAAGCAGAAAGGAGCTATTCCCATGCCGGAAGGACGGATACTTGTAATAGGCGGCAGTGGTTTTGTTAGCGGAACATTGGCCCGGATGGCCCGAGACCAAGGCTATGAAGTATGGGTAGTGACACGGGGACAGAAATCGCTGCCCGAGGGCGTCGTTCCCCTCCGTGCAAACCGCAAGGATCCAGCCGCCTTCAAGGCCGCGGTGACCGGCGTAGATGTGCACTGGGATCTCGTGGTGGACTGCATTGGCTACGAAGTCGAGGATATGCGGCAGGATCTGAATGTCTTCCCGCTCCTCGCCAGGCATCTGGTTTTCATCTCCACCGACTTCATCTTCGACCCCGCTCGACGACGCTTTCCACAACCTTTCGACCACCCTGCCACATTGACAGATGACACCTATGGCGGCAAGAAACGGTATTGCGAACTGGAGTTGATCCAGACCGATACCGGAGACATGCGATGGACGATATTCCGACCTTGTCACATCTACGGCCCCGGGGCAGAGCTTGGTTGCTTGCCTGACGCGTTGCGTGTTCCTGAACTCCTGCGGAACCTTAAGGCGGGGGAGGCTCTCCAACTCGCCGGTGGCGGGCACTTTCTACAGCAGCCGATATTCGCCCCGGATCTGGCCGCGCTGATACTCAGTGTACAGGGAAACACCATGGCCGACCGCAAAATATACTGTTCAGCGGGGCCCGAAATAGCGGAGTCCGTCGCCTACTATCGGATGATTGCCGACGAACTAGGCGTGGGGCTGCGGGTTGAGGAACTGCCGGTGACTCATTCGCTAAATTTGCATCCCGAGTGGAAATTCTTCCTTTGTCATCGCATCTATGATTTAACACCCCTGCGTCTCGACGGACTGAAAGTGCCCAACACTCCGCTGAGAGAAGGCCTGCGACAACATGTGAAGTGGCTGGAGATGAACGAAGGTCCCGTAAAGAAATTAAATGAACAATGATTGCGCCAGCTTGATTCAACACTACTGAGGAGGAAGATATGTCAGGCAGCAAGAGCGGCATAATCACTCCGACCCATGTGCAGCAGCGCTGGCACGACATGGAGCTTGGCATGTTCTTTCATTTCGACATTCCCATCTATAAACAGGGATGGAATTGGCGAAGCTGGCAAGATCTGCCCAATCCGGATCTGTATCAGCCGCATGAACTTGACACCGATCAGTGGATGGAAGCGGCCCAGGCCATGGGGGCGAAGTATGCCGTCTTTGTGGTCAAGCATTGCAGCGGTTTCTGTCAATGGCAGACGGAAATTTACCCCTATGGCGTCAAACAGTCGTCCTGGCGTCAAGGTAAAGGTGATGTGGTCGAGGACTTTGTGCGCTCGTGCGGGAAATATGACATCAAGCCAGGGTTGTACGCATCGGTGAGCGCAAACGCCTATCTTGACGTCGACAATCCCGGCCTCATCAACCGGGGACAGGGAGGGAATCCGGACCGGCAGTCAGCGTATGTACGCATTTGCGAACAGATGATCGCCGAGCTGTGGAGCCGGTACGGTGACTTGTTCGAAGTCTGGTTTGACGGCGGCGCCATACCCGTTAAAGAAGGCGGACCGGACCTCGTACCACTCATGCGGAAGCACCAACCGAACGCTATCGCGTTTCAAGGCCCGCCCGGCACACCGAATCTGATCCGTTGGGTGGGCAATGAACGCGGCGTTGCCCCCTACCCATGCTGGAGCACCGCCGATGCCGGGACAATGGAAGGCGGAACAGTGGAAAAGACATTTGCGGGAAATCCGGACGGAAGGCTGTGGGCGCCCGGGGAGTGTGACGTGCCCATTCGGAATCATGACTGGTTTTGGGAACCGGACCACGAGAACCGGCTGTATTCCCTCGCCGAACTGATGGAGATGTACTACGCCTCCGTAGGCCGCAACTGCAACCTGCTCCTCAATGCCAATCCCGGCCCCGATGGGCTTGTGCCGAAAGCGGATTTCCAGCGTTACACGGAATTCGGCAATGAGATCCGGCGGCGCTTTTCCACGCCGCTGGCATCCACGCAGGGCGAAGGGACGCTGATTGAACTGGACCTTGCGGGCGCTCGGAAGATCAACCACATCATCCTGATGGAGGATATCGCCCACGGCGAGCGGATATTGGATTACGTGGTGGAAGGCCTTGTTCAGGCCGAGACATGGCAGACCCTTTGCTCGGGAGAATGTATCGGACACAAGCGTATTCAGCCGGTCGCAACCGTGGAGGCAACACGCATCCGGCTTCGGGTCACGAGAGCAAAGAGCACTCCACATATCCGCCAACTGGCGGCTTACCTTGTAACCTGATTGAGGCAACAATGTCGAACAACGCCATCGACATGCTGAATCTCGTGTTCCTGCCGGCTACAGAATTGAGAGACGAAACCTATGGAACGGTTCCGGAACGGATCGCGGGCTATCCTGGCGCTTCCCTCCGGCAGATCCATTACCCAACCCTGGTCTGGTATAATGAGGCTATCCGCAGGGAAGCCATTGCGCAGATCCGCTCTCTGAATGTTGTTCCTGTCATTCTTGTGGGATTCAGCAAGTCGGGTCTCGGCGCGTGGAACATCACGCGCTCGATTCCGAATTGCATCTCCGGCACTATCATCTTCGATGCACCCGTTGCGAGAGAGGAACGGCCACCGTGGGAAACCGTCCCGTTCTACGAGAATAACGCGTCCTGGTTGGAAGACCTGCCCACTCGTACCGTGGAGGACTTTCAGGCCGTGGTGCCAAAAACGCACACGTTGGTGCTGATCTCAGGGGAGGGTTTTCACGCTGAGATGGACACGCTGGCACAAGCGCTGTCCAAGACCAGGATTACGCATGTCTTCCTGCCTCGGCCGCACCTGAAGCACCACTGGCAATCGGGTTGGATTGAAGAAGGATTGCATGCACTGCTCGAACCAAGTCTTCAAGGCGACATGTAATAGCGCGAGAGTTTCTATCATGCTGCAGGCAGATATCCCCCCTGTGGCAAAAAAAACGGCTCATATTGCCGGTTCTGGGATATGCGGTTACCTCAAGCAGGCCCAATGGGCAGTAGTTGAGATCTGCATTAGCCCATAACCTGTAGGGATAGTTACAATGGAAATGACCAAGCCTTGCGGACCGTATTCCAAGCCAGCGCCAAGGGCTGCGCATCGGCGGACTGGCAGTTGCCTTGGAGCGCTGTTTCGGCTGAATGGGTCAGATAAGCGGTTTACCAGGGGGATGTTCAATGAGTTGTACATCCGTTCACTCCTCAGGCAACCGATTGAAGCAGCTTCCTAGAATTTCCATACCATATCTTCCCGGCTGTCTCGGAATCAAAATGGGAGGCAATGGTCTCGAAGTCGTTCACCCTTTCCGCATAAAGATCCGTCGAGCAATCGCTTCCCCACATCAAGCGCTCGTAACGCACCGGATAGGAAGAGTGTCCTGCCACATGATCCTTGAGAAACCAGCGCGCCCCGCCGGAGCAGTCCAGATGCACGTTTTCGCGACCCCGGGCCATGGCCAACGCCTCCAGATACCAGGGATGCCCCATATGGGCCAGGACAAAAGGAATAGCGGGAAAGGCGCAAATCGCGCCATCCACCAGGATCGGACGTCCGTATTTGGAGGACACATAGCCGGTGTCCGCAGGGCTCGTGCCGGTGTGCAGCAGCACCATCATGCCAAGTTCGCCGATCAGTTCGTACATGGGAAAGAACTTCTCGTCATCGGGGGAAAATCCTTCCGGCCCCAGGAGCTTGACAGACACAAATCCCTGGTCGCGCCTTCGTTTGATCTCATCCAACGCCTTTGACAGTTCGGGTGGGAATACATGGCAGCTTCCCAGAAGCCTGTCCGGATGCGAGGCAACAGCCTTGGCCACCATTTCATTATCGCCAAGTCCTCCGACGTAGCCTGCTCGCATTCCGTGCACCAGGGCGCGCTCCACGGTGAAAAGATCCATGGTCCGGACAAGACTGTCGCACAACAAGTCGTCCGCGAAGATGTGCTGGTGAACGTCAATGATTTGTCTCATGCTTTGGCTTGCCCGGTTTTCCGACGAGCATCTGCCCCCGGAGCTCTTGCGCGGCCGGATGCGGTTATTGCCAGTTCATATACCAGGGCTGCCCGCTCTCCGCGCCGGAGGATGTTCGTGGCGCAGTCGACATCCGAGAATGCAAATAGCACGCCTGAGACAGGGCTGCCAAGGTCCTGGACGGGCCGGAAGGTGTCCATGGAGTATATTCTTCCCAGCAGCTCCCCCTTCGCGACCAGCTCACCCAGGTCTTTCAGCGGCACGAACAACCCCTCCGCCGTCGGCCTGATTTCATGGAAATGCTTGTTGTAGGTGATGAAGAACTGCTGCGGATTCGGCTCCGGCTTGCCGGGCAGCATTTTTAGATGACGCATGGTGTTTTGAACCACCTTCAGTCCGAGTTGGATGTTCTTTTCGGTCAACACGCGGTTCTCCGGCAGTTCAACAGTCATGGCCGGAATCCCCAATTTCCTTGAGGCATACATCTGCAAGTCTTTCAACCCGCCAACCAGGGAATCCGGTTCCTCGAGAGCTACCGCGCCTATGCCGCTGTGTCTCGCCAGGCGGAGACCGGCGGCAAAACCTTTTTTGACGATCGCGGCCGGATATTGCGAACTCCAGGTGTGGAAGTCGATGAGACAATCGACCTCCGGGAATACCCTCGACATGGCATACGCCATCCTCTCGACCGCGTTGCCATTTCGTTTCCCCGGCCAGACACGGTTCATGTTCACTTTGAAGAGGTCGGCGACTTCCTTAAGCCAGTGCGGATTTTCGCGATTCAGCGGCCATTTTATCTGCAGCGGATTGGCTACCGGCAGGACGATCAGCCTGCCACGCAGCTTCCTGACATCCACCGCGTCGAACGTTCTCCGGATCACCTCCATCCCATTCAGTTCCCCGCAGTGCTGTCCCGCCAGAAGGAGCAGGGTTTTTCCGGGCTTCATACCGCAGGCCAGACCGACCGGAATCGCAACGGCATTCCCGTCAATGGTCGCCGTTGTGGGGATCGCCCCCCACGCCTTCTCTCCGCGATTGGCAACAGCCGTCCCTATCTTGCTAATCTGTCGGTGATGGCCCTTTGCGCTTCGTTCCATCATGCCATCTCCTTTCAATGGGTGCAGAATTCGGAATGCCGACTCATCATCGTTTGCAGGCGCGACGGGCCTTGCGCGACAACCGTATCCTGATGGTCCTTACCTGCCACTTGCCCAGTTCGACCTCGATGCCGTTCTGTTCCATTGGAATATTCGAAAGGATTCGTCCATCCAGTTCGATGGATCTGGCGCCTTTCAACGGGACGAGGAAATTCAGCCTTGTCTTGCCGCCGCGGCCGGCGGTCTCTACCAGCCGCACCAGAAGGTCCTCGCCCTGAGACATCACCGCGGAGACCACGAAGTGAGAGGTATCCTCCAGCCGGAAGAGGCTGAAGGCATCATCCTGTTCCCCGGGGCATCCGCCGATCCACGTCGCTGGGGTCGGCAGGTTGTATTCCTGGCTGACGCGAACGAGATTCTCTTTTTCATACGTACCACTGTGGGTGTAAAGGGCATATTCCTCGACGTGTTTCCCTTGCAGGGGGTACCTTCGGTCGCCCGCGCCGAGTATTAGCGAAAGGGATTCCTTGGTCCTGTGGTATCCCATCCTGCCTTTGTTAAGGATCGTGAATCCGTACTGACCATCGCTCAGTTCGGCCCACGTGACCCCATGTGTCATGTCCGCATAGTAGATCATCCCCGCCTGCGTCCAATCTTTCAGAGGCTTGCACTGGGTAGCCCCGAAGGGGATTTCCCTGTAACAGCGCGGCGCGACAAGATCGGGCTGGAAATTCGCCTTCAATTTGAACCTGGTATATGGGGTGGAGAAGGAGAACCTCTTCCCCGTGGTATCCCAGGGCTCCGCCAAAGGCCTGTCCTTGCCGAAAAGCACCCCTTTGCCATAGTCGAGCGTCGTGGTTATGTCGATCCTCTTGATTCCCGAAACGAGCCTGATCTCTGTGACATAGGGGATATCTCCCAGGAGTCCTCCGGCCCTGATGGCCATGGCTGCGGGGCTCTGGTCAACAAGTTCGATCCTCCCTTTCGATTTCCGGGAAGAGACCCAGACGCCCTTGTCAGTCCGGTAGCCGGTCAGTTCGTTGCCTGGTCTGGCCAGCATCTCCCGGCCTAACTCCTTGTCGTAAACGCTCAGGATCAAGCCGGAGGAACCTATCCGCAACCGATAGAATTCATTCTCGATCGAACCATCGCGAAGCGAGCCTTTCAGCACGCCGACATCAGCTTTTTCCGGCGCCTTCTCCGTCGAAAGGGAGAACGTCCGGTATCCGAACGCGGGAAGCTCTGCCGAGAACGCGAGTTTCCCGGCCTTTCGGCTGACGGGAATCGCCTCTCCCTGCGAAACAACGCCCGTTCCCTTTGCCTCCCGGGAAACGTCCGCCTCGATGAAAGCCCGGCGCGGCCAGGGAAGAGCATTGAAGACGAGAAGTGAGCGACCCTTGCCTCCTTTTTCGATCCGGCGTTTCAGAAACGCGATGCTCCGGGCGATGATGCAAGAACCGCGCCGATCCGCCGCCAGGGCATACTTCAGCCCTTTTCTTTTCGGCCATCCGGCGCCCACGCTGATGTCGTGGTGTTGGGATATCAGGAGATCGGACCATGCTTCCTCAAGCGCCAATTCTTCCGTCCGGCCTCCCAGGATCTTCGCCAGCCCGGCCAGACTTTCCGCTACCAGGATCCGGTTTTCCGCCCGCCTCCCGGCCAGATGGGACAGGCCGCTCTGCTCGAATCCCCAGAACTCCCAAACGAGATAACTGTCGGGATGCAGGGCAACCTTGTCCCGCGCTTCGCCGGCCTTCTCGAAGAAGCCGGAGATCGTGGTGAATTCGACCTGCGGACTCGCCATAAGCGTCTCCAGCCTCGACGGAGGAAACTGCTCGGCGGGCTCTACAAGGTCAAACAGGCCGGTCGCGAGGTGTTTGCCAACGCCCTGCTTCGCGAGCCGGCTCAACCTCTCATAGATGGTGGTCGGACTATACCCAAGTTCGCCGCCGGAGGTATTCTGCGTGGTTCCGGTCGATTCGATCAAAGATCCATCCAGCCCTTCCCACTGGAACGTTTCCTTGGGGATCACCGGATATCTGCCGAAAGCGCCGGTCACTCCCCGCAGCACGGCATAACGGTAACCCATACTCTTGAGGAGTTGAGGCAATTGGGCGCATATGCCAGGCTCGTCGGTATAGTAGGCCGCCACGTTCGCCCCGGTGGCCTCGCGGGTATACTTGATGCCCAATTGAAGATGGCGGACGTTCGACTCGCCGCTGCACATGTCGTTGAAAGGCTGGGCGAAGGTTGCACCAACAACCTCGGCTTTCCCATTGGCGACCATTTCCCTGATCTTCCGAAGATGGGCCAATCCTTTCTTGTTCTTGAGGGCGTCGCGGAAACTATCCGGCGATAGTTCCAAGTTATAGTATGCACCGGGATATTTCGAGAACATATCGAGGTATGGACCGAGCTGTTTGGGAAGGCATTTTTTGTACCAGGGAATCCACCATCCCCAGCCAGCCAGTCCCGTGTGAACGCCGTATGCGATGTATTCGCGGCTATCCGAAGCGCCTGGAAGGCTGGAACTCAACCGCATTTTGAAATCCGCCGGTTTGATGAGTTGAATGCGCTTCAGTTCGTCGCTCTTCAGGACGCCGTGGACGCGCTTTTCGAGCGCCGGGCCTCTATCTTTCCCGAGCAGGATCGCCATCCGCCAGGGCTGATTGAGATACCCATTCGCGAGGCCGGAGTGGATCACCGCCCTTCCCTTGCCTGAGTTCTGAAGGAAATGGCCACGCGGCGGGACGAACCAGGAACCCGGCGTCCAGACGGGACCATAGTCCACATAGACGAATGTCAGTCCCGCCCCGAGGCCGTCGGAGAAAAAGCCGAGATACGGCAAGTCCCTGTCGAAAGAGCCTGTCGTCGCTCCCTTCTGCCCCCCGGACGTTGGGACTCCGTATGTCGAACCGCGTTCGCCGGCTATCCGACCTTCGCACAATTCCCCTTTTCCGTCTCGGAACTGGTAGCGGGTAAAGAGCGAGTCCGGCGCCTGAAAGGATGGCCCGGCGCGAAGCAACGTATCCAGCATCTTCGGCGGGAGATGATAGACCGGCCAGTTCCGGAGCGGAGCCCCGGGCGAAACAAAGTATTGGCTGGCGATGTAAAAGCGGTCGCTCAGACAGTGATAGGTGACTGCGTGGTAGAAAGTCGGGTCCGTTCCGAAATCGAAACCTTCGGAGACCCGCACCCATTTCTCGCCGGCATCAACAGTGATTGCGGGCTTCAGAGATCTCGTGAAAAAGGGCGCGGCACCAAAGTGGAAACCGGCGCCGGGCAGGCTGACCGGAACGAAGCCGCCACCGTTGGAAAGAAGCGCGAGATCTACATCGCCCCGTTCTTTCTGAAATACAAGCTGATACGCATCTCCCTCCACCAGCAGTCGCCCCTCTTCTTTTCGAATGGAAAGCATATTTTCTCCTCCCGTTAACTGATAAACTTGTTTATTGTTGGAATGTGTTAAACTGTGGTCGAAATGTCAAGCATGAAGCTTGTTGCCCGTTAACAAGGCATGACTGCGTGATGCACGGAAGTAGAAGTTCTCCTCGAAAGCAAAGATTTGATTCACTGGCGCTGAAAAAGCATACCAGCCAACAACCGGGCCCAGACGCCGCCGTGACCCGCGCGACTGATCCGTTGTTGGCATTGCGATTCCAAGCCCCCGATCCCATCCCCCCTTTTGACATTTCATCAGGATTGACCTATGATGTACATTTTTAATGAGGTTTTATGTCGGACTTTCTTTCCGTCCTGCTCAAAATCGTGTCCATGTTCCTGGTCATGGCACTGGGCTGGATCGCCCGCCGCCGCGGCTACGTGACCGACGAAACCAGCCGGTCTCTGAGCCGGCTGCTGGTGGACATGATCTTTCCGGCCCTGGTCTTCACCCAAATGCTGAGAACGGTCAACCCGGCCGTCCTGCGGGAGGGCTGGTTCCTCCCCCTCCTGGGCTATCTGCTGATCGTCATTGCCCTGGTTGTCGGCCTGCTGATGATTCCCCTGTGCCGGGAAAAAGCAAAAATCGGCACCGTGCTTTTTCTCGTCGCCATTCCCAACTGGCTCTATTTACCCCTCCCCATCGTGGAGGGAATGTTCGGCGATGCGGGAGTGCGCGATGTTCTGCTCTATAATGTGGGAGCTCAACTCGCCCTGTGGACCCTGGGCATCTGGGCACTTCAGAACGCGCGTTTCGACAGGCAATCGCTGAAGAATTTACTGGTCAATCCCGGCTTGATCGCCACGGCGGCCGGCATTGTTCTGGCACTCGTCTGTCCGCCGGCACGGTGCTTGGAGGCGGTGCCGCCGGGACACGGAACGCCTCTTGTCTGGACGGCGGCAGCGGTCATCCAGGCGCTGGTTATGCTCGGCAGTCTGACGATCCCGCTTTCGCTCCTGGTGACCGGCATCCAGTTGGGGAGCCTTAACCTGCTGATCGATCATCGGCCCTCGCGCGAATTCACCGGGATTCTCATTGGGCGACTCCTCATCGCGCCCGCCGTGACCATCGCCATAGTCTGGTTGTGCAGCCAGGCCGGCCTGACACTTGCGGAAGTGCCGCGGATGACGGGCTATATTATCGCCGGTATGCCCGTGGCCATCAGCTGCAGCATTCTCACCGAACGGTTCGGCGGCGATACGCTCCTGTCTGCCCGCGCCATTTTTTATTCAACGCTCTGGAGTATAATTACCGTTCCGGCCTGGTATTATCTCATCAGACTCTGGGGACTGTAACGCTGACTATTAAGACGAAAGAAACATTCAGGATGAGCATGAACATGATCGATACGAACGGTATGCTGCCCTGGGTGCTCGGCATCTGCGCCGGACTCCTGGCGGGCCTGGCCAAGACCGGCATGCCTGGCATCGGCATCATGGCCGTACCGATCATGGCCATGATCTTCCCGGCCAAGGTGTCCGTCGGCGCGCTCCTTCCCCTCCTGATTACGGCGGACCTCTTCGCTGTTGCCTGGTATCGCCGCCACGCCGACTGGCCTCGCCTGTTCGAGTTGTTTCCATGCGTTATCGCGGGAATCATCGCGGGCACCCTTGTGCTCGCCCAGATGAGCGCCGATTATTTCAAATCGTTTCTCGGAACGCTGGTCCTGGTTCTGCTGGCGCTGGAACTGGCGCGGCGCCGTTTCGGCCTGACCAGTGTGCCGCATCAGCGCTGGTTTGTTATCCTGGCGGGATCGCTCGCGGGATTCGCCACAACGGTGGGCAACGTCGCGGGACCGATCATGAATATCTACCTTATCGCCAAGGGACTGGAGAAGCAGAACTTCATGGGCACCATCGCGTGGTATTTCCTTATCTTCAATTGCGTCAAGGTGCCGATCTATGCGGGACTCGGCCTGATCACCGCCGAAACGCTTCGTTTTGACGTCCTGATGATTCCGGCCGTCGCCGCCGGCGCGCTCATGGGACGGTGGATTCTTGGTCGGATTTCCCAGAAATGGTTTCGAACCGTTGTGCTGGTCCTGGCCAGTTTCGCCGCCCTGCGGTTGATCTTATGGTAGTTCCCGAAGGCAAAGTATTAAGGCGGTGTGCCGCAACCGAATATAGCATTTATCGTTTTCTTGCAGGATAGCGGAGCGCATTGCGTTGCAAACGGGCACGTGATTTTACCCCGCCTGCTGGCGAAGCAGTTCGCCCGTTCCCGGCACGGCGCTAGTTTACAGGCGATGGTTGGCCACCGTCTTTTGTTTCTTCCTCTCCGCCTTCTGTAGCCGAGATGCGCTTGACTTTCCGGATCTTTGGGTCGAGCGAATACCAGTTCTTTCGGTCATTTTGAGTCAGTAGTTTGCCCGCTTTCGCTTTAGCCTGAATCACAACGCAATATCCAATAACCACGCGCCACGAGTGGTTATTGGATATTCAACTGGAATCGGCTCCAAGACATGACCCGGGGAATTCCTGACTGGGTTGCGGGCACAAACCCGACTTGGATGTAATACCAAGGGGCAGTGCAGCCATCAATCCTATTCTGCCAATTCATATTGCTCGACCAACACTACTTGAGGACGATGCGGTCGGGAATGAGGACGGGGTAATTCTGCCGCTGGACCCAGTATTCGCGGCCACTGATGATCATCGGGCGGTTGATCAGGGTTGACAACTGGTCGTTGTTGCCTTTCACGTAACAGACTGTCCTGGCGTTGCCGTTCGTATCGTAACTCACCAGCCGGTACCGGCTGGGGGTGCGGGCCAAGACGCCACGGGGACGCAGGGTGCCGTCATACTGCTTCCACTGCCCCTGCCCCAGCGAGGGAATCAAAACCAGATCGGCCGGCGGCTTGTTTTGCGCTTCCGCCGCCGTGTTCGTCCATCCCGCCACGGCCACCCCGGTATCGTTCGTGCGCGGAATGACCGGCACGGTTGACCGCTCCAGCGCGACTTTCGAGGTTTGGGGTTTTGCCGCGGGTTTGTCTTCGGGCTTTTTCGCCGCGACCGGAGCCGGCTTGACCGGCTCCGCTTTCACCGGTTCGACCTTGGCCGTATCAATGTTAACCGGCTTCACTTTCGCCGGCGCCGCCCTGGCCGGTTGATCCACCATTACCTCCACCAGCGATCGGGAAATCCACACCGAGCAGGATTCCGGCGGGGCAATCTTGACCCAATCCGCGGCAGCTCCCCGGACTATCACTTTTTTCGCAGACACCAACTGTCCGACGATGGTAAAATTGATGCCGGGCCCGGACCGGACATTGACCTTCTGGCGGCATTGAATGACACCATCCTTTACATAATCCCCAAGAACATAGAAGTTCACATTGGTCGGAGGCACGATTTCAACCCATTCGCCATCCATGCTTTTCGAGATCAGGATGTCATTCGCTGAAACCTGGCCAACGACTTCCGCCGTGGGTATGGGCTTGGCCCTCAAATTAACGTTGTTTTTCAACGATTTAATTTTCAGCGGAGCCGGGCCTGCCGCCCAGGCGGACAGTGTTACCGTCAGGATTACGATCAGCATCCATGTCCATGATTTCATTTGATACCTCCGTGGTTTGTAAATTATCGCCCCAAAAGCGGGGCAGACCTTCGCTTGGAGCCGGGGTGCCCTCACCCCGGTCAGATCAACCGGCCTGGGGGCAGGCCGGCTCCAGTTGAGAATTAACAAAAAAAATCCTATTAGATCGAGATCAGTCAACATCCAGATTTTGAATTCCGACTCCTGGCTTCTGAATCCGCAACCTGGTTTCGCCAACCTTTTCCCGACACCGGATATAATTCCACAAGGCCTGGATTTCCCGCTCTTCCAGGTAGCGCCAGCCGCCGGAGCGCAGGGACCCCAGCTGTATCGGCCCCACCGCCAGCCGCTTTAAGCGGACAATGCCGACCCCCACGACAGCGAACATCCGGCGGATATGCCGATTGCGTCCTTCCCGCAGTCGGATACGATACACGTCCTTGTCCCGGCTCAATTCGTCAAGGCCAAGCCTTTCACCCTCCGACCGGACACCGCGCCGCAGATGTTGCTCTTCCTCCGGAGTCAAAGGACGACGGGGCCATACCAGATATACCTTTTCAACATTATGCCGGGGATGCATCAAGACATGGGCCAAGTCGCCGTCATTCGTCACCACCAGCAGTCCTTCGCTGGCCTGATCCAGACGGCCAACGGTGAATACCCGTTCCCCAAGCGAGCCGGGAAGCAGAGATTTGAAGGTCCGCCTTCCCTGGGGATCACTGGCAGTGCACACAACGTCACGCGGCTTGTTAATGACCAGGTAAACCTTGCGTTCCAGGCAAACTGGCTGGCCGTCCACCGCAACCTGTTGAATCGCCGGATCGATGCCCACGCCCTGGCGCCGGATTACAACCTGATCCACCGTCACCCGCCGGCTTTCGATCAGGCGTTCACACGCGCGCCGGGAACCCAACCCGCAAAGCGCCAGGAAATGATGAAGCCGCAGACTAGTCCTGGTGCTTGGTTTTCGGGAGTCCAAAGGCACGGTCCCCCTCTTTCCATTTGCCCTGGGCGCGCATCACATCGATGCGCTCAAACCGCTTTAACACATTGCGTTTGGTGATAATTTTATTCGCGCTTTTCAGACTGGTATGCTGAGACATGGTATTCCCCTTGATATTCCGAAATCCCCCACCGGCCGCTCGCCACAACCAATGCCGGACCGGATGATTGACTGTTTGCCTTTTCTTATAGCCTAACGGGATAAAAAGGTCAAAGACATTGTGCGGACAACATCATGGAACCGCTTGACTTGTCCCCAGCCAATCGCCATCATGCATTTACTCAGCCCATCAAGTCTCGGTCTGGAGTCGGGAGAGACAACGGCATGGATTTTTCCCACCTAACGTCAGCGGCGCTCAGCGACGTCGGTCGTAAACGGAAAGGCAACGAGGATTCGATCCTCAGTTTGCCGGAGGCGGGCATGTTTTGCGTTGCCGACGGCATGGGCGGCGCCGCCGGCGGAGAATTGGCCAGCCTTTGGACCGTGGAGGCCATACAGCATGCGTTTAAGACCGGCGCCTCATCGCCCCGGAAAACAGCCCTGGTACGAGACGCATTGAACGAAGCCAGTTGGCGGATCAAGGCCATGGCCGAAGAACAAGGCATCATCGGCGCCGGCACTACCGCCGTCGTTCTCTTTTTTGACGACTATCAGCCCGACCAAGCCACGGTTCTGCACGCCGGCGATAGCCGCGCTTACCGCATCCGCGACGGCATCCTCGAATGCCTCACCACGGATCATTCTCTCGCGGCATCGGTCGGTCTGCCGCATGACAGCTTTTTGCCGACCATGTTCCGCGGCGTTATCACCAGGGCCATCGGACTGGAAGATACCGTCGAACTGGATGAAGCCGTGGTCCAGGTGAAGACCGGCGATTGCTTTTTACTTTGCTCCGACGGCCTGACCAAGATGCTTTCCGACGGCGACATCCAGAATCTGATTCACACAACTTCAACCCAGGATCTTTCCCGATTCGCCGCCACCCTCGTGGATGAGGCCAATCGCGCCGGCGGCGAAGACAATATTTCCATTATCCTGGTTGGCTTCGGCGCCCTGCCGGCGCCGATTCCGCGTCCTGCCCTTTCTAACAATGATGCGGACACCACCAATAAAACCGAAACGGCGGAAATAGCCGTTCCCGGCGACAGCCCGGTTCCGTCGGGTTCCGCCAGCATTACCGGCGCCGACAAAGAATCCCGCCTGCCCGCCGAAACGGAGGACGTGTTTATTGGCGCCACGCCCCAAACCGGCCATGGAAGCACGGCATCCACGCCCACGGCTACGCGACCGCAGAATGAACGCCCCACCCCACCTCTCAGCACCAGACTCGTATCAATCGCTGCAGAAAAACCGGCGATATCGTCCGGAAATTTCCGGGTACCCACGGCGCCCGCACCCTCCCGATCTGCCGGACGGTACCTGCTGATCTTCGCCATTGTCGTTATCGCGCTCGTCGCAGTCCTTGTCTTCAATGCAGCCCGCCCGCACCAAGGCCGTTCCCCAATGACGCCTGCGGACCAAGCGCGGCCGGCCGCTGTTGTTCCCGCTGCTCCGACCACGGATGGGATCCTGAGCCGTGTCAAGGGCGCCGAAAACACGGCCCAATGGACCGCCGAACGGAATCAAGCCTTGCAGCAGCCATCCTATGCCGCCGCCTCTCTCAACGGATACCTAGACGTCGTGGCAACCTTATGTCAGCAAGCCAAACTGCCCCCCCCGCCGGCGGCCCCGACCGCGGATCAAACCGCCAAAACGGCGGAGGAAGAGGCCGACGCCTACTGCATCCGGCTATTCGAGCTCCAGCAATACCTGCGCATTCAGCTCGATACATTTATCAACGACCGCTCCGCTGAATTAAAAATCTTCGGCGCTTCGCCGACGGCGGTTGCCGAATCTATCCGGCGCTTCGCGGGACTGCCGGCTCGCCCTTCTGCTTATCCGTTCGAATCCCTCCAGCACGACCTTCGGCTGATCACGAGCTGGCTCGCTGAAGATCGTCAACGCCTGATTCCGATCGAGGAGATCCGCAGCGGATCGCCCAGCGTTCTGCCCCGGATGCTAACGCAACGCAATGCGTTGTGGTCGGCCATCCTGGCGGATATTGAAGCCTGCGGCCCCGCCATCGAACGGCGCCAGGCCGCTGCCAGCAACGATATCCTGCTGAATAACATTGCCTCCCTGCAACGGGTGATTATGAAAGCAGAGCAGACTAACCGGAGCCTTAACCTTGCGGTGCCGTGGCCGAGCAAGGAAAACCTGCCCACCTTGGCGGGTTTTTTAGAACGCGTGGGCCGGTATCTCGATCGCGCGCCGGCGGCCGAACCTGGGGAGGCTTCCCCTGAATGACAGGATATTTAACCACAGTGGTTCGCAGAGGTTATAAGAAGAACGAGAGACACAACTTCAACATGATGTGGAACGTCAGTTATTGAACAGTGAAGGGCGCAGGAAACCGTCAACCAAAAGGAGAGCACCATGAATCATAAAGCGTTCATTCAAGAGCAGATCGCGGAAATCCGGAAAACCGTCGGTGACGGCATTGCCATCAACGCGCTCAGCGGCGGCGTGGACAGTTCGGTCGTAACAGTGCTCGGCCACCGGGCGCTGGGCAGGCGCATGAAGACATTTTTCGTGGACAACGCGCTCATGCGGAACGGCGAGCCGGCGCAGATCATCAAACTCTTTTCCAACCTGAAGATCCCCGTGGAACTCGTGGATGCGCGCGCAGAATTCCTTAAGGCCCTCAAAGGCGTGACGGATCCCGAGAAAAAGCGCCAGGCCATTACCGACACGTTTTATGCCAAAGTGTTTGTCAAGCTGGTCAAGAAATCCAAGGCCCGGTTCCTGATGCACGGCACGATTCTCACGGACATCGAGGAATCCGTCGCCGGCATCAAACGCCAGCACAATATTCTCTCCCAGCTCGGTATCAAGCCCGAGGAGGCCTATGGATACTCGGTCCTGGAACCGCTGAAGACCCTGCGCAAGGACGGCGTACGAGAAGTTGCCGCGCAGTTGGGCTTGCCGAAGTCCGTTGCTCAACGGATGCCGTTCCCGGGTCCGGCGCTGGCCGCCCGGATCGTCGGCGCCGTGACGGAGGCCAAGCTGGAGATCGTGCGGCAAGCCACGGCAATTGTGGAAGAAGAGCTGGCAGCCTGCGACGTTTTCCAGTATTTCGCCGTGCTCCTTGAGGACCGGGCCACCGGCATCCGCGGCGGCAAGCGGGAATTCGGCCGAATCATCGTCGTGCGTTGCGTCAACAGCGTGGATGCGCGGACCGCAACCGTGACCCGCCTGCCGTGGAACAAATTAGAACGCATCAGCCGGAGGATCACCGGCCTGAAGAACATCAACCGCTGCGTCTATGACCTGACACCCAAGCCGCCGGCGACAATCGAATACGTATGATTCGCGGGGGCGAATCCGTATCATTCCTTGTCTAGGAAACCCATGACGCCGAAGGAATAGGCGCGCTTATTGCGACCCTCGACCGGCTTGATGTCTATTGAAGAATTCATCTTGACGGCGCCGCGCGACATGATCACGTAGCCGGTGTCCAAGTCGTCATACGGAATGGCCACGGCCTCGGGACAGAAGACGCCGATCAGGTCCCCCTTGTGCGCCGCCATGGGCACTTCAAACGCCAACTGCTGTTCGCCCGCCTGCTGGGCCGTCAGCTCCCGGCTCATGTCCGTCACGATCAGTTCCTTCTGATCCGCCGTGGGCCGCAACAGGCAGAACGTCAGCCGGGTGGGCCCGGTCACATATACCCGCCCGCCAATCAGCGTTCCGTCGGCGGGAAGAGGATGCAGCATATCCACCAGTACCTGGTTCACCTCATTGCCCGTCGTCTGGCGCTGATAGAGTTCACTGCCAATGTAGTCCACAATTTCCATTTTCTTGTAGTTATCACGCATGATCTTCATGACTTCATCGGTGAACTGCCGGACACCCTTGCGAAGATTCTGTGATTCCTGGATGCGTTCCGCCTTTTCCCTGTCCAGCACCTGGGACCGGCGGCTGTAATAGTTGAGCTCTGTGGTCAAATACTGTTTATCGATGGTCAGAGTTGCGATCTGCTGTTCCTGTTCCTTCGTCTGGTTCATCAGGCTCTGGTTTTCCGTCTGCAGTTGCGCAACGCGCTGATCCGGCGTCGCGCACCCGCCCAAGACGAGGACCAGGATCGGCCCAACTATGATCATCAGCCGCTTTTTCATGGATAACTCCTTGGTTAATGATCGTCGTTCAGCCTGACTTATTTATGAAAGCGTTGCTTTCGTGAATAAGCGGCTTCCGCCGCAGGCGGATCCGCAGTGGCGGAAAACCCTTATCGCCTCCGTCAGTTGACGGATTACGGGGTGATGACAGCCCTGCGGGTGGATTATTCGCGAATAATTTAGCTTAGCATGGCGCGCCGCCATGACAACTAATATTTTTGCTTTATGGTTCAACCCTGACTCTTCCCGCAAACTGCGCCGCCGCTTCGCCGGATCCGTACATGTTCAAAGTATACATTTTACCCGCTCCCTGCCCCGACCTGAGATCGCAGGCGTCTTTTTTCAGACGGCTGAACTTTGCGCGCCACGCTTTTTTAAGAATTCTGATGTGTTCAACGTCGCCCGTGATCCGTGCGCTGTGAACCATGGCCTTGATGATCACGCCGATCTGTTTGATAATTTTTGAAGCGGGGCAGGATGTGTACCGCCAGTCGCTTTTTCGCTCGTCCCACGTGTCGTTGATGAGATGGTCAATGTATCGTTTCAGTGAACCCGGGATGCGTCTGTCTCCGGTCATCTGATAGTAGCGGCAGAGACCGTTCATGCGGACGCATCCGATAAAACCCGCCTCGCCGACGTGCTTCTTTGTCTTGCAGAAACAGTGCCCGTGAGGCAGATCGTAGAGCCACCCTCCGCAATTCGGGTCCTGTTCGGAGAGCGCATCGTCGGCCAGCGTCTTCATCGCTCGCAAACACGCTTTGGTGGGCGCTATTTCATTGGCCGGAGCCAATGCCAGCATTGTCCAACCGTTGACTCGTCCGCAATGGCTCCCGCCCCTGAATCCATTGAACTTGCGATCGAGCACAAGTTTGGCGAGGTTGTCGCCGACGGCAATGACCGTTTCCTTGAGCCACGGATCGCCGGTCAGCAGATACAGCTTGGCCATGCCCTGGGTGAACACATGGCCGAGATTGTATGGATCCAGGCACAGGTAAGGTCTCTTGACGCCGGCGCCAACATCAAACGAAACCAATAATTTTCTTACGCGCTCAACACTGTAAAACCCGCCCACGTGCCCTACGCAGTGTTCATGCATCATGCCGGCCCGGATCGGGTAGTCCGATTTGCCAAAATTGCTTTCAAAGTATTTTTTCAGGTCGTCGTTGACAAAGTGGATCGTGTCTACCTCGCTGGTGTGCCGACCGGCAACGTGGCCGGCGTAAAAATACTTCGGATCGCCGGTGCGGGCAAACTGGGTAAGAATGATGTTGCTGGTGTCATATTCATGGTTGCCCCAGTTGACGTGCCGTTCGCCGAACCAGTCGCCCCAGTTCATCGCGCCGTAATCCCGTTGCTTCTCGGCACAAGCCTGATAGCCATCAAACAGATTATCAGCCCATTGATCGTAATCCCGCATACCGGTGCTGCCGGCAGGCGCGACGTCTCCCCACAAACCCGTCGCCAAAGACCGGGCCGGATCGGCGGCGGGCACCAGTGGCGCGTTGATTGCTTTGGCCAACGCTTCCCCGTTGCCATCAAGGTCAATCCATATCTCCCATCGGCGGGTTTGGCCGGTTCGCAGGCGATAACAGCTTTTCTCAAAAAGATACTGGTGCTTGTACCATGGCACCATGTGTTTGAATTGTCCGGCTTTAAATCGCGGGAACATCCCAATTGTCACGCCCTGCTGATTGATTTCAACGTCTTTGGGCCACTGTTGCCAGAATTCCCGCATCGCCACCGCGATCACGCCGAATCCGTCGTCGAACTCCGCCCAGCCGGGCGCGCGTTTACCTTGGCCATTCGTGCCTTCAAAGCGGTAGCACCGGTCGTCAATTTGAAACAGGCGAACATTTGATGCGGCTGTGACCTTGCCCCGCCAGGCGGGTTTGCCGCCGATGGTTCCCGCAATGACGCTTCTGCGCGGACGGATGCTCATCTTTAGATCACGAATCCGCTGCATCATGCCGGTCTCGGCGTCAATCAGGATCATCGGCTCAATACGTATCTTGTTCAACCCGGCAAATAGCGTAACACGCATACGGAAACCGAAGACACGTTTGGTCCCGGAATAAAACGCCCCCGCCAACACCATCGTTGACCGCAACGGCCCGGCGACTTCGATTGTTTTGGATTCAACTACCGCCCGGCAGCGCCGACCGCGATGGCTGGTCAACAACAAGTCAACATCGAACCGCTCGGACAGGGACAACAGGGCGTGTGCGGCGGGTTCAGCGGTAACCGTACCCGTCCGCAACAATGGCGTCGTCCCCCGGCGGGCGACAACGGAAGTCTCCGGCTTGCCGGATTTGGCGTTTTTTGACCAGGAAAGCGCAAATGACTGCGACTTATTGGCCTGGAAATCAAGCAACACCCATTGGGCACTGTCGTCATCCCATCTCCTCATCACCAAACTCTGTAGCGGTACGGCCTTGCCTTTGCTGTCATAAAGGAGAAAAACCGAGCCGCGCGGGGCGGCGCCACGATTGATCGGTACTCCACCAGTCACGGGGCGAATCATGTTCAGTCCGGTTATGTCCTTGACGTTTAAATCCAAACGTTTCATGGTGTATCACCTCGTTTAAAGTATTATCGGCATTCAGATTTCAAAACTATCCTTCATCACGCTTGCCCCCATCAGGCCGAAGACAATGTCGTTGGCAATCGCTTCAAGCGAAATGGCGGTCAGTACTCCGCCGGGCGGAAGATTAAACGCCACCAAATGCGCTTCCGTGTCAACTTCCACCGGCTGGGTCATATCCATGGCCGCGCTCGACCCCGCGGGCCCGAACCTGCCGCCGATGTTTTCGAATCCGTTGGCGGCCGTGTCGTGGGCCCAGCCGAGCCAGGTGTCCCAGCAGTCGCCGATGTCAAACGGATTCACCAGCTCACGCGCGATCCTGGATCCGTCGGCAAAGTCGAGCTCGACGCGCAAGTTGACGACATGGCTCTGCGCAGGCCAGGTGGCGCCGCTCAGCATGAGGTAAAGCGTTCGGCCGCCGACATGGGGCACGGGGACGCGGATGCGCGCCGGGAATCCGCCCAGCAGCGTGACGGCGGCGATATTCGGCCCCTGCTTGGCGGTTAGGAAAGGGATGCCTTCGGCCGTCCAGGCAACGCCATCAGTCCCAACCTTTGCCCTCCAGGCCGCGTCGCTCATCTGGAAAATCCTTGGGCGCATACCTTGCGACAGCCGGGTACGGTAATGTTCAATCATGTAGCCAAAACCGACCTGGCTGGCGGGCAACGCGGACGGTTTGGCCTCGGCCACAAGGCGCGGTACAACTTCTGTTGTTTCGCTGTTGAACGAGCCGCCAAGGTCAATAAGCGTCCATTCGTCCATGTTTTTGCTCTTGAGCCCGGGCGATTTCCACACGCGCGGGCGGGGTTGCGCGGGGTCCTCCACCCTGACCGGCAACGGCAACAGCATGGGACATTTTTCCGTCCCGGCTTCCAGAAACATAATGCCAGGGCCATGCTGGGTGGTGGTCATGCCGCTCAGGATGCCGTTCTCGATTTTTGCATCGGCCAGCAAACCCTGGGGATCCTCAAAACCGGAGGCGCCGTACTGCGCGACATTAATGAAGGCCCGCTCTCCGGATCCGATCCTGATTTCACACGGCATGGAAACGGAAGCGGACCGATAGGAGATTTTCAGGCTGCCCGCCTTTGCCGGACCCGCGCTGAAGAGCACCCAAGTGAAACCAAATCCCGGCTGGACGCTGAACTCGACTTCCTTGCCAGCGACCAGCACGCTTTCGATACACACCGCCCTGACCGGCAGGCGAAAGTGCGCCGCGACAGGCTCGCGCGACTTCCAGGATATATACTCGACACCGACACCCCGTTGCCATTCGTAGCTGAAGAGACTGGTCTTGATCGCAGCGTGCGCCCAATCCCAGGGAAAGGCGGGTTGGATGGCGACCTGGCGGTCCTGCATTTTCGGCTTGATCCCGAAAACATCCTCGGCAATGGTCCGAATAAACATGCTGTTGGAATCGGCAAACTCGTCATTACCGCGCAGACGTCCGTCAACCGTATTCTGGCACCCAAGACCGCCCGGGGTTGGACCATTGAACCAGCCCGGGTAGGTGGCGCGGACGATCTCCATGGCCTCATCGCCCTTGCCGACAATGCAGTGGACGCCGGCCAGGTTCAGGTTCTCGGCATAGACGATGTCGTGCGTGCTATGAGTGTAGGAGCGGGTCTTGTTCGGGCACCAATTTGATGACCAGAACTGCCGGCCGCCGCCGGGCGTGCGGATGGATTCGAGGTGCGTGTCGGCCCAATGCAGCATCTGGTAGATTTGGAGCGGAGAGGCGGCCCCGAACTCGGCGGCGTGGTAGAGCGTTGCGAGTTCGGGATCGGGATGCAACTGCCGGTGGCCGAGCGTATCGCGCGCCTCGGCAAACACCCCTTCGCGCTTCAACCATAGCACGCGTGATATGTCTGCATGAATTCGCGTGGCTTCAGCGCGCCATGGGGACGCGTCTTCCCCGAGCCTTGCCGCGAGTTCGGCCATGAACTCATGGGCACGGAGCATGTAGGCCGAGGCCTGCGTGCACTGAGCACGGATGTACCAGTGGGAATCGCTGACCCAGGTGTTCAAGGCGCTTTCGTAAAGGGCTTCCGGCCCGGGCCTGAGCCGG
The DNA here is from genome assembly GCA_018898455.1 of Verrucomicrobiota bacterium. Taxonomy (GTDB): domain Bacteria; phylum Verrucomicrobiota; class Kiritimatiellia; order JAAZAB01; family JAAZAB01; genus JAHIJO01. Next base: position 25,249 of record JAHIJO010000080.1, read on the forward strand.
CGATTTTCCCAGTCGATAATGCCCTTCAGCTCCCGAAAGATTTTGCGCATCAGGTCAAGATCGCCGGTGTAGTCGAAGTAATGGCGGACATGATCCAGAAAGACCTCGTTCATGTTATAGGATGCGCAGTTCGATTTATGCTCGATCGGCGTTGCGAGCGCGCCGCTATCGTCGCCTTCCTTGATAAGGCACAGCCTGAGGTGGTTCTCGATCGAGGTTTTGACGCGACCGGTCATTCCGCACACATTCGGGCCGTACCAGATCCGCCAACCGAGGTATGCCCAACGCCAGCTCCAGCCGCCGTGAACATAGGCCAGGTCGCCCCAGGTTCCCTCGTCGAGGAAAGCGGCCATGCAGGCGGCCGAATTCAAATAAGGGTCAGGACTGCATACTTCAAAACGTTTTTTTATCTTGGCACACCGTTTCAGGCCGGCCGCGAAGGCAGCGGCCGGATTGGCAACGGCCTTTTCCATGCCCCGCCCCATGCCCGCCACACAGAACCCCTCCGCATTGCCGGCGCCAATGGCCACCCGCATCACCGCGACGCTGTTGATTCTGGTTTTTGTTTCCGGGCCTTCGACCCATTCGGCGGCGGCAACGAGGTCCGCGGGGGATTTGGCCGCGAGGGCGGGATCGCCCATACCGTATCGGGCGCGGCCGCCGCAGGCGCCGTGAATTTCCGCAATCCAGCCTTCCGGCGGCGGCATGTATTCAGGAGTCTTAATCGTCGCCGCGCCGACCGGCTGATCGAAGGAGCGCCGTAGCGTGAAACCCGCGGCGGAACACGATATTTGATCATAAAGGCATTGTGCCGGAGAGAACGCGTCGAACGCGACATGGGTTTCATCAACGTGTGTGTCACTACAGCCCGAAGCTCCGCCGTAGCAGATGACGAGTGAAGCGTACCGGTCAAGCCCGCTGACGCGCCATTTCAAGGCGAGGCCAGCGGCGGACGCAAGCGACACGGCGGTAAGCTCCACGGTTGCACCGGCAAACATCGGCACGGCGAGACGATACTCCATTGTGCCCCACACATAGCTCACATCCACTTCGGCGCAATCGTACAGCCATGAGCCGGCGCCCTTGTCATCAACAAGACCGATCAGCAAGTGGCCGAGCAGACCTCCGGCCCTATGCATGTCCAAAACGAAGCGCGGGGCATTGAACGCAAGGATCATTGGACGGAGAGGAAGGCGCTCGACAGCCTCAGGCGGAAGGCGCTCCAGGAACAGGCGCCTGTCGGCAGGCGGATACAACGGGCGGCGGTGGCGGAGAGGATCGTCGGCGCTTTCGCCCAAGTCCGCCTTTGCCAGTCCCGGCTGATCCGGCCGGACGATCCGGATCCGCCATCCGCCGTCAATAGGAACGTAACAATTTGCACGGGCAAGGTTAGAACTCATTCGTATTCTCCCTTATCGGCTCGATGCATCTTACGCGGTTGTTCCGGTCGCATCTACTATAGTCTACCGGGAAAGACATGGGGGGGGGATTAGCATGTCGCAACTGCTCCGGTAGCCGGGATAAACCCGGCTCTACCTTAGAAATCAGGGCCGTTTAATCGGCCCGGTAGAACCGACTTACAGCCGGTATATCTCCCGAGCGGCGTTAATATTGCCTGCAGACTGATTATTGAGCGCTTCTTGAGCCTTGGGATAATAACACGGATCTTCCGGACGCTGGGTCTCCACACAGCGGCGGGCACTAACCGCAACGACCTCGGGACGAACTAACGTAAACATGTCGGAGAAAATGGCATTAGCCCGGTCGGCGATCCGCCGCACACGCCGCGCGTCTTCGGCAATATCATGGCCGCTGAATCCAAGGTAAGGCAACACAATCGGCCGCCCTCCCCGTTGGCGAAGAATAGCAAGGCTATTGAGCATCGCCTCTGCCTTTTCATCATCCATAGAAGGCTCGGTCCACGCCCAACTATACAGGAACGACTCAAAGAGCATGCTGTCGGCGATTTTCTGAACCACCTCATGATGAGAACCATTCGTCTGGATCCAGAAGCGCTCGCGGCTTGCCTTATCTCCGGTCTCTCTTATTTTTTGAATAAGTTCATAGAAGGCCAGCTCATGCGCTTTCATCTCCGCCGGTTGCCGACGTCCTGCGCGCTGGACTGTTGAAGGCAGAGTGGTGGGATGCACATTATCCAGGAAGATCCCATTGAAACGCCCATCGTGAACCAGGGCCTCGATGCCACGGCAAACCGCTCTGCCGTAGCCCTCTGCCAGGGCCGTAGTTTGATACCAGCCGGACATATAGAGCGGCGCTTCAAAAGGACGGCGCGGCTGACCCTGTCCGTCGCGCAAAATCCATTCCGGGTGATCTGTCAGATCCACTTCTTTCCAATAAGGATTGCTTTCCAATGAGGAACGAAAAGGACTGCCGCCTTCCCATTTCCGTTTATCGTCAGGCACCTCGGCGATCACGGGCGCCTTGTATATGGAGACATAGACCAGCACCAATCCGCCGGCCCGCTTGAATCCTTCCACCAGTTTCGGACAACTCTCCGGGCAGGTCACGACCAGCATCTGATCCTCGCGGATCACCGACAACAGCTCGTTATCCGGTTCACACCCATGATACCAGAAATAACACGTTTGAATGTCATTGATCTGACTCGGCACATGTCCATTTTCCATAATGTCATATTCCTTTCCTCATAAGCTGTGGCCCATAGTCTTTTTCAAGAAATCAACGATGATTTCCGCGGGATGGAGGGCGTGTCGGGTCCGGCACAGTTGCAGTCCTTTTGGAACCGGCTTGCCGAACAAACGGCCGGCATCGGCTTCAGACACCGGTGTGCGGAACGCGTTCGCCGGATCAATCAGGAGCACCGGCAACGGCGCGAGCGTTCGCAACACGTCCGGACAGTCCGCGCCCGGCAGCAATCCGCGGGCAATAATATTCGGATGCCATGTAGCGCGCGGCTCCTCCACGAGCAGCCGGTAACTCGCGAGCGGCGCATGCAGAATCAGCGCGGTTAAACGCGTTGCGGTCAAGACGGCGGCATAAAGACACCACAACGCACCCACCCCGGTTCCAGCCAGGACCAGGGACCGGCCTGCGGTCTCCGGCATCGAGCCGATTGCCTCAAGCACGCGTAGCGTATCGAAGACGCGTTGTCCCAACAAGGGCCGGCCGAGCATCTGGGCGGTCATGGCATGCTCAAACTCCGTGCAGTAGGGGCCTTCATAGGCCGGATCGTTATAGCCCAGCATGTTGTATGGCATCGCTCCCGAGTCGCGCAGGGCCTCCAGGTGCGGACGGGTGCTGGTCGCCCACCAGCCAAAGGAGTCGCCACGCGTCAGACCCACTCCGCGCGGATCGAAGGCCAACACCCGATGCCCGGCCAAAACAAGTTTCGCGACGATGCCGCCGGGCCCCGCTTGACCCTCGAAACCGTCCTCATGGCTGTAGAGCACGAGCGCGCCGGGACCAGCAATCTTAGGCTCGAATAACGCGCAGGGCACGGTAATGCCGGACTCGGAACACAGTCGGATGCACGTAATATTTTCATGTTCCGATGCGACGATCCCGCCTTTCTCAATCAACGCAGGCTCTTGAATTTTAGTTTCCGGCAGGCCCAGGACCTGCCGCAACTTTTGTTGATTTAACCTGATCCGGCGCCCGCGGCGCCCAATGGTTTCAACGGCGGCCGCAAAACAACTCCTTGTCGATCCGTCCATTGCCAACTGGCCGGAACGCGTCACCCAAAGCTGTTGATCCGGTTCCGGCTCCGCCGGCCGATCCGTTGCGGGAATAGGAAGGCCGAACCACCGGCAAAACCAATCGCAGGCCGCGCGGCGAATTTCACTGCCGAGACCATGCCCGCCCGGCGCCTCGAAAATTTGGGCTTTCTCCTCATCGCCGGTCAGCGACCAAATACGCCGCAACAAGGCCACGGTATCGCGGGCGCCCTTGATGGGAAAAAAATCCTCTTTCGCCGCGCACACCAGCAACGGCTTGGGGGCAAGCATGGACAGAAAGTCGGCGTACTCAAGACCGTTCTTCAGCATATCCATTGGATTCTGCTCGGCATCCGCGGGCTCGCGGGAAAGCAATCGTTCGCGAACACTGGTCACGAAACACATGGGCGCGGCCGCCGCGATCCGCTCGTCCACCGAGACCGTCCAGGTGGTCTGCGTGCCACCCCCCGAATTGCCGGTCATGCCGATATGCGCCGGGTCCACTTCATCGCGCGCGAGCAGGTAATCGACGGAGCGCATCGCATCCCAGACAAACTGGCCCGCAACACTCCCACCCGTCAGCACCGCCGGGCGATCCAGCACGTTATGCTCAAAGGGGGCCAGCATTCTCTGGCGCACATGGTCCCAGAGCTGGTAGCGTTCGCCCTGGCTGACGGGGTCAAAACAAAGCACGACCATACCGCGGCGGACCAGATCAATGGCCATAAGCTGATAGCTGGCATACGCCTTGCCATTCCCGGAGTGCCCGCAGGCGAGCAATATGCCGGGGACTTTGCGCGCGCGGTTGTCGGGCAAATACAGATTGGCCGTGACCGGTATTCCGGGAAGACTTTGATACATCACGTTTTCAACGCGGTAGCCGTCTCGCTGGAAGGAACTGGTTACACACGGGTCCAGATCGCATCTTTTCGGAAACGGTCCGAACATGTCCTGAAAGACCCCCCGCAACCGAAGGTGTTCAGCCTGCCAGCGTTCCACCGTCAGATTGTTCCAGAAGGAATCCCGGCCGCTCCTGGCCCGGTCATAAAGCGCCAGGTGGAAGTTAAAGAGCATCTCGCGCTCGACGCCCTCAATCAGAAACGGAAACCGGGTTTTGCCTGTCATTTTTTCCGCATTCATGGACCTCTCCTCTCAACCCGGCAACTGGGATATATTGTTACCTTGCAACCACTCTTACAAGGGCTCAGGGTTCGGGGTTCAGGGAAGCTATCTCGGCATTCTCCCACAGGGGTGTTGATAGGCTTGCTTAAAAAATAGCACCTTCCTCCTCCGCAAGACCAGAAAAATATTTTTCCCGGACTCGAACTGCGCGCTTTTCATGGCTGGTTTTGCGCTTTGCGAAACTCCTCGGCCAGCCAGGGGATATTGTCGGCAAAGGACGGATCCTCCAGGAGCGCCCGGTGAAAGAAGGGGCGCTGGAAATACCGGCTCACCTGCAAGCGCAGAGGATCACTCTCCCGACACCCGGCCACCCTCCCCGTGACATCCTCGATCCGGGCCAGCAGTCGGAGGTAGGCGTATCGCACCCGGGCCTGCTGTTCCGGCGTCCGCACTCCCCCCAGCGCCATGTCCCGCGGCTTCAACAGGATCGATCCCTGGACCACCATCTGGTCATGAATGGCTATCCACACCGAATCCCGGATGGCATCACTCAGCGGACCCTCGCAACGCAACGCCTTCTTCCAGCAATCAGCCACCGCGGCCAGAAATACCCGCGAGTGTTCCTCGGCATCAAGCAAAACCAGGGTATTGAATCCCTGCCGGACCCGCGCGGCGGCGGCCGCCGTCTCCACCACCCGCTCCGGTTCCACGGGTAAATCAGCCAGCACCTCGCGATCCACCGTGTTCGATCCCATCTCGATCCATTTCAGAACCGTTCGTTGTTTCCGGGTCATACGATCCCAGTTCGCCCGGGCGGCATCGACGGCTTTCAGGGCATCCTGGTAATCCTGCTTCACCAGCGCCACCGCCGCCGGCAAGTTATCCGGAAGTGATGCCAGCGCCATGTGCCAGGACTCGCCATTCTGCCCTTTTTGATACCGGGCTACGGCCTCATTTCGCCATGCGGCCAAGCCGGCTTTCATCCTGGCCGTCAATGCAGCGCGAAGCGAAGCGATTTTCGCTTGCTTCTCGGCCACCGGGACGCCCGGCCAGATCCGGCCTTCCATCATCTCAAGGGTTTCCGCCGCCTGCTCCGCCTGTTCCAGATCCTGATCCCCCGTGAATTGAGACGGGATGAGACGGGCAATCTCCGCCGCCGTCGCATCCAGTTGATAGCGCCCCAAGGTCTTTTCCATGGCAGCTTCTTGCGCGCCCGCCTGCTCGGATGTCAATCCCATCAGCAACGCGTGACGACGGGAGGTCCGCCACGCCGCCAGCAGTTCATTTGCCTTCCATGAGTCCTTCTGCGCCAGCGCCATGTCCAGACCGGATTGGAACAGGGCTGGCAGATCTCGTCCATGCTGTTCCAGTTCCTGGACTTTCCAGCCCGCCTCGCCGGATAGTTCGGGATATGACTCACCCCAACGGCGGACACGCATCAGCGCGGAAGCCAGGTTCTCGATGTAGGCCGTATCGGCTACCGGAATGCGCACGGAGCGGGCGACCTGGTCCATTTCCTTGCTTGCCGCACGGACCACGTCCGATTCATCCGGCGCGACAGCCAACGGTGATGACGACGCCGGGACCGGCGCGGGAACCTGCCCGGGATGCATTCTGTCCCCCCCCTGGAACCACCACAGCGTCACGGCAACACTTCCCGCAACCAGGATGAGAATTACCCCCAGCGCCCGGATGCGCCATTTCGAACGGCGTGCCATGACCACATCCGCATCCCCCGTTATATCCATATCCGGCATCTCGGGCAACACCGACTCCGTGCTTTCCTCTCCAGCCGACTGCCGGGCACCCAGGACGGATGTTTTTCCGGGCATGGGGAGCACCGGAACAGCATTGTCGGGCTCCACCGGAGTGCCGGCCGCCACGGTCATCGGCTCTTCCATCGGCGGCACATCTTCGGGCTGATCCAGCCGGAACAGAACTTTTTCCAAGTCCTGCCGCATAGCCGCCGCGCTCGGGTAACGGTCGCCCGGCCTGGAAGCGATGGCTTGTTGCACAACGGCCTTTAGATCGGGATACAGACGGAACACCCTGGCCTGATAATCCACTTCCGGCACGTTCTGCGTGCGCGACTGAAACACCACCCAGGCGCTGTTAATGTCCGCCGGCAAGCAGGCAAAGGCGGTTTGACCCGCCAAGGCTTCATAGAGACACAGGCCTAGGGAATAGAGATCAGACTGCGGCGTTCCACGGTCGGCACCGGAACGGGAAAATTCCGGAGCCATGTAATCCAGCGTTCCGGGAATACCGCCGCTGGTGACGGTCCCGGACACGTCGCGCGCCACGCCCAGATCAAAAACCTTGGCGTTTTCCGGGTGACCCGCCGGCGCGTAGAGATTCATCGGTTTAATATCCCGGTGAATAAGCGGATGGGAATGGCCATGCAGAAAACTTAAGGCTTCCAGATAATTCATGAAAAGCGGAATGGCTTCCGCAGGTTCGAATTTTCCCTCCCGCCTGATTCGGTGGCGCAAACAGGCATCCGGCATACCCGCCAGCAATTCCAAAATGAGAAAATACTGGTTTTCCCGCGCGGCCCCCTGTACCTCGATGAAATCAATATATTTCACCAGGAAGGGGTGGGCATAGCGCTGGAGCATCTTGGCTTCCTTGATAAAGCGCGACGATTGCCGTTCCGCGAACAGGTGTTTGATCGCCACCGGCTGACCGTCGCTCTGCCGAACAGCCATGAATACTTCCCCAAACCCGCCGCGGCCCAGCAGTTCGCGCAATTCGTAGGTTTCCTTGCCCGTGTGTTGAACAAGGCGGTAATTAATTTTCCGGAAGTCCGCCAGCATCTCGGCAAATGACGGGTAGCGCTGGGAACGTTGAGGACTCAGACTGCGGCTGAAAAAAGTCCTGGCATTTGCCAGAACGCGAAAAGCGCCGGCATTGAAGGAAAGCGCCGGCGGCCTGTCCGCGTTGCGCCACCGGTTCAGATAACCGATATGGGCGTTTTCGCCGAGCGGCTCAAACGGGAGCTTGCCCGTCAAGGCCTGGCAGATACAGGTGCCCAGGCTGAAAACATCGGAGACTTCATCGCCGTGAAAATCGGGCTCGGTGATAAAATCCCGCGCCATGTAATCGAAACTGCCCTTCCAGCCCACCGTGCTCCGCTGGCTGTCGCCTTCGACCCGGGCAATATCGAAATCAAAAATCCGCATCGTGCCGTCCTTGGCCAGGAAGATATTAGACGGCTTTAAATCGCGGTGAATGATCCCCTCGCGGCCGGCATGGATCAGGCCGGAAAAGCACTGTTCAAAAATGGCTTTCACTTCAGGCCAGGGCAGACCCCGCCGCAGAGTGTTCAGCCGGCTCGCGAGCGTTTCGCCCTCCAGGTATTCCATGACCAGGCACTGGGCTTCATCCCACTCGCCGGGATGCCAGGTGAAAAAATCCCGATAGCGGATGATATGGGGATGCTCGAACCGCTTGAGGATACGCGCCTGGGTTTCAAAACGCTGATGGGCCCGCTCATCATCGGGCGGCACCCGCAATACCTTGATGGCAACCACCTCGTCCCGCGCGACCGGCCCCGGGACGTCGGCAACATAGCGGGCCTTGAAGACCTTGCCCTGGGCGCCATCCCCGATAAGCTCGATCAACTCGTAATTACCGATCTGATCTTTGACCGTATCGTTCATGACACCAGGTCAACCCGCGGAAAACGATGAGATGAAACTGCATTCATTTTGGCTATTCCCTTTCACGTGTCAACACCTGCTTTCTCCGGATTCAATTGGCTTGAGATAAAGGTCGGGGGAATTCGGGTCACGTCGCAATTACTGTTGACAAAATCATTATCAACGGCGGATTGCCAAAATCGCCGGGCAACCGGCCCTGGAGATTCAGGGGGTGGCATTGACCTGCGGCGCGATGTGTATGGCGGCTTCCACGGAGAAGTAGTCTTCCGGCTGGAACCCGAACATCCCGGCCACGAGCAGGCTGGGGAAGGTTTCACATTTGATCCGATAGTCGCGAACATTGCCGTTGAAGAACCGCCGCGCGGCCTGGATCCGGTCCTCGGTGTTGACGAGCTCGTTCTGAAGCTTCAGAAACTGTTCATCCGCCTTCAGGGCCGGATATTTCTCCACCACAACCAGCATCTGCCTGAGCGCGTCCACAAACTGCACCTCGTCCACCGCCTGCTCAGCGGGCTTGCCGTTGTTGGCCACACAACGTGTGCGAAGCTCGGTGACGCGCTCCAGCACCGTGCGCTCGTGCGCAGCGTAGCCCTTGACCGTCGCCACCAGGTTTGGGATCAGGTCGTAGCGCCGCTTCAACTCGGTATCCACGTCGCTCCACGCGTCGCGGATGTGATTCCGCAGGGCCACCAGCGTGTTGCGGGTGACAATAATATAGACCAGCGGGAGGCCGAGGATCAGCAACGGTATGATCAGGGTTTCCATATTAGGTGTCGAAGAGATACTTGGGCATGTGCAAACGCACCTGGATCAGGCGGTTAAGGTCGCGTTCGAGGTTCTGAACCGAAAGCCGGGAATCCTGGATGAACGCCAGCGCGCGCTGGTCCACCTCCAGGGTCAGGTCCGGGTTGGCCAGCAGGTACTCCATCATCGGGGCATTACAGAAGTCGTAGGCAAACTTTTTATCCGGCGAACGCACGCAGAACTGACGCGAGAACTCGTGCGACTCGAAGTCAATATCGTCGTAACCGAACGCCTGCGCGATCCTGGACAAGACCCCCTCGGATCCGATCAGCAGCTCTGGGAATGAGCGTGGCAGGGAAATGGCGATAACGGCCAGGTGGTGATGATGGGTGGTCCGCCGGCCTTTGGAGTTCGTATGATGCGTCTCGAAGTGATAACTGAAACAGCACACCGGCTGCTGCTGGTAAGTGCCGGTTATCACATCGTAAGCATAGCGGTTGTCACCCTGTCGTAATTTGTTAAGGAAATCGTAGGTGACCGCCAGCTCAGGGTTCCGGTCCGGATTGTAGGTTAGGCTCAGTCGACCGGCCAGGGCCAGCAGCTCCGCGCGGCGCTCCCGCTCAAAGTAGACTCCGGCCCACCAGATCGCGACAATCGCGACGATGACACCCAGGATGATAAGAACAGACATGCCGAAATCATAATCCAAGCCCGGCCATTGTGCAACCGGAAATGAGGAGAGGTGGAGATCATTCTGGAGCAGGCCCGTGAACAGCAAGCGAAAAACCGTCAGGCAACGCGTAAAGACAAGAGCACAAAAGGAGGTGGATATCCAAGGAACTATCTCTTATTTTAACCGGAAACCTGTCCAATGGATGGAAGCTCACTGTCCTGACAACGCTGGTTTCTTTGGCGCTAAGTACTCGCGGCCATACGTTAGCGGATTTGCGCCCGCGAGTGCTAAGCCACAGATTCGAGTTTCAGGCGGATGCGTTCTCCGTCGCGCAGCAACCGGGCGAAGTTTTTCATCTGGTTGAAGCGTTGAAGAAAATCCACGCGCGTAATCTGGTCGGCGCAAGTAATCGTTGGCACTCTTACCCCTGAGGCTACACTGGGTCGATGAGATCGAGAACGCCGGGTTCGGGCTTATCGTTCACCGCGGGCACCGGGGCGGGAGCATTATCATTGGCCGGCGGGCGGCGGGCCGCCTCCGGCTGACGCTCGGATTCGGGACGTCGTTCAGGCTCCGGCTGACGCTCCTGGCGCGAAAATTCCTGACGCCGTTCCATGGGCGGCCGGGAGCGGCCGTATCGCGGCGGCCGGTCGTTATCCCGCTCGCCGCGATCATCGCGATCATCCATGGCTTTTCTCAGGGTAGATGGACGCATACAAGCCGCGTTCAGCACCATGGCCTCGCGTTCCAGTTCGGCATCACCGGTGATCAGAACCACATCTCTCGACCGAATATGTCCCCGGACCAGTTGCAGCAGCTTGGCGGACTGGGCATCCGCATGTTCGGCATAATGGACCGTGACCCCTTTATATTGCCCCCCCTCGCCCGCTTCCCGAAGAGGACGCCCAATAAAAACAGCCGTCAGGCTGATGCGCTCCCGCCCGGCAAACTGCGCCAGATTTTTGAGGACAAAAAAATGATCCCGCGGGCTCGCTTGTCCGTTGCCGTTCCGCATACGATTCTCCAACAGCCCGGTGGCATCCACAATATACATCCTCTGCGCGGGCGGACGGCTTAAGGGCAACTGGGCACGCCGACCCAGACCCAGAAAACTGAAGAAACTCATAATGGTATCCTTTAATCAGATTATTTCCAACAGGGACGAATCCTATACGATCCCGGGCAGGATATCAAGCTTTCTCCCTGTAACTATTCAGCGAATCCGCCCGCCAACGGCCGGCGGATTCGCTGAATAGTTATAATGGAATTACTTATACCAATAGGACGGCAGGCCGTCACGTTCGGCATCGAGCAGGTCTCGGATGCAAGCATCGGCATCGCCGACGTTATTGCAGAGGGGATCGGCCAGCATGGCGCGCCGCAGCAAGGCGCGGTCGCCGGTGACCGCCGCCTGGGCCGTGAGTTCATGCGTATCCAGGACCTGGTGCTGAAGTCCAAGCACGCCGCGCGGCATGGCACCCGCCGGCAGGGGCCGGGGCCCGCGCATATCGAGGTCACAGCGCAGTTCCAGGAAAGCATCGGCCGGCATATTGGCGACCGCTCCGCCGTTGAAGGTGTTGATGTAAAACGGCTTTCTCAAATTGCCCCACATGGACTCCATGATATCCGAGGCGTGATCACTGCCGAATTTTTTCAGGAATTCGCTCTCCCTAAGCTTTCCGGCCGCATACTGTTCCGTCACCTCCCAGGCCTTGATCATTTCCCGGACCCGTTGGTCGGCGTCAAAGAGCCGGATCGGCTCCGGCTTGACGGGCATCCGGCCATAACCTTGATAATACGGCACATATTCCTTGGTATGGCTGATGGTATCCGGAATGACACCGAAGATATCGAACAGTTCGAGCTGGTAGGCAACATTGAAACTGGCCTTGGAATGAGTGTCAGCGGTTGTCTTATCCCTGGCGGCGTCCTTAACCATCCGGCGCCGCAGAACGGGGAACATGTCCTTGCCATCATATCGGAAGCGGAGAACCCAGGTAAAATGATTGACCCCGGCAATGGCCAGATCCAGTTTCCGCAGAACATCCGACGGAACGCTGGTGGCATCCGCCGGCAACACACCGGCCATTTTGCACCAGTTCAGAGTATTGTACGGCTCGTGATGGCCGTCACAAATGGCAAAGCTGGCCAGTTCAGTCGCATAGCGCCGCAAGGCAATGCCCAGGACAGCGGTCGGGTTCACAAAGTTAATGATCCAGCTGTGGGGCGCGAGCTGGCGGGCGTCGCGGGCCATGGCCAGGACATGCGGAATTTCACGCAAAGCCCGAAATATACCGCCGGGTCCGATCGTATCGGAACTGCACATACGGATGCCATGCCGGGCGGCAATTTCCGTGTCGAGTTTGCGGAAATGAGTATTGCGGTCGGAAAAGGTCAACACCATGAAATCGGAGTCCTTCATGACCTCGCGGCGGCGGGTGGCGCCAAGGAGTTTAACCCCGCAACGGGTCCTGGCAAACACACGGCGGGCCAATTTCATCATGACGGCAAGTTTGTGCGGATCGGTATCCACCATGGCCAGCGTGCCGCCGGCCATGATCTCGCTCGTGGCCATTTTGTGGATGATCTGCTTGCCGAAAAAATAACTGGCGGCACCGATAATGGTGATTTTGGGTCCCTTTGACATGAATCTCCTCCTTCTATTGTGGTTGCATTGCCCCGATGCGTGCGCGATCGGGGTAAACTGAATAAATTCGCTTGTTATGACAAGCCTACCTCCTATAATTACTGAATGATACAAGACTGATGTGATTTTGTCTGGATATTTGTGACTGCCATCCTCACATCCTTTCGGCGCGCCTTGTTTCGCCCCTCGTCGGCGCCCTCGATCCCGATGGCGCTGGGAGCGCGCAGTGTGGGCCATTACCGGATAACACCGGGGTATCACGAGGCCGCGGCAGTCAAGTTTTTCGTGCAGATTTTCTGGGGCGTTCGCGGAATGGGGAACCTGGCGATCAGCGGCCGTGAACACGTATTGAAGCCGAACCAGGTGGCACTCTATTTTCCCGGCCACAAGCACCAGGTATCCGCCAAAGACGGAAACTGGGAGTATCGCTGGTGGACCATGGACGGGCCTCTGGCGGAATCCATCGTGTCCGAATTCGGACTGGTGCCGGGGGTGTTTGATTCCACACCGCCGCCAGTGGATTTATTTCGCCGACTGGAAAAGGCCATCCTGGATCCGACGCCCGGCGGCGAGCGCACGGCCGGCATCCTGGCCTATCAGCTTCTTGTCTGCGCGGCGGCCGGCGCGCGCCCGGCCATCTCCGGCACCCACGTCGCGCAGACCGTGGCGGCAGCCCACCGCCAGTGGAACAATCCGCACTTTTCCATCAAGGCGCTGGCCAACGAACTCGGACTGCATCGCTCGCAGTTGTCACGCGAATTCCGGCGGGTAATGGGAATGCCGCTCATGGACTATATCATGCGCCTGAGGCTTCAGGAAGCGCTCTCCCTGCTCAAGGCCACCGATGATCCGATCTGCGAGATCGCCCCTCGCTGTGGCTTCCTGGATCCCGACTATTTTGCGCGCCTGATCCGCCGCAAGTTTCACGCCTCCCCCAGCCAGATCCGGCGGGGAGGATAGCCGCTCGTTTGCGCTTGCCACAGAGAAGGGACAAAGATGATGAACCCGGAAACAAACGTTGAACTGCCAGATCCGTTTCGATTTGAGAATGGCAAGCAGGTGCACACGATCGCGGAATGGCAACACCGCAGGAGGGAGTTGCGCGATTTGATCGTTGAGATCGAATACGGCGGACTCCCGCCGGCGCCGTCAGCAACGCGATGCGAGGTGTTGCACACCACGACGGTGAAGAATCTCAACGAAGCGCGCTTCGTCTCCTGCCGGGTGGTTACAGGTCCGGATCGGCCGTTCTCTTTCCTTCTGCATCTACTGGTACCGCCCGGAAGCGGACCGTTTCCGGTCGTGCTTAACGGAGACGCGTGCTGGCGATATGTAACCGATGAGGTGGCCGCGGAGGTACTTCGCCGCGGCATCATTCTCGCCCAGTTCAACCGAGTCGAGATCGTCCCCGATGTATATCGTTCCGATCGCACGTCGGGGCTGTATCAGGTTTATCCCGAAACATGCTATGGCGCATTGGCGGCATGGGCGTGGGGCTATCACCGTTGCGTTGACGTTCTCATCGGCCTGAACTTCGTGGATGCCTCTCGAATTGCCGTTGTCGGCCATTCCCGTGGTGGGAAGACCGTTTTGCTGGCCGGAGCTACCGACGAGCGGATCGCTCTGACCTGCGCCAACAACTCCGGCTCCGGAGGCGCCGGGTGCTACCGGTGGCAAGGGCCCAAGTCCGAAACGCTCGCCGACACCATCCGCATGATTCCATACTGGTTCGGCCCCCGCCTGAAGGAATTTGTCAACAGAGAGACCGAACTCCCGTTCGATCAGCATTGCCTGAAATCCCTCATTGCCCCCCGGGCACTGTTGACCACAGAGGCACTGGGCGACCTTTGGGCGAACCCCACCGGCACGTGGCAGACCCATCTGGCCGCCAAGGAAATCTACCGATTTCTCGGTGAGGAGGAACGCATCGGCATCTGGTATCGAGACGGGGATCACAACCATGGTCTCGCAGATTGGCGCGTATTTCTCGACTACCTGGAATGGCAGTTATGCGGACGTGTACCTCAATGTCGCTTTGATAGGAATCCCTACCCTGATATGCCGAGGGCTTTCTCGTGGTCCGCACCTGGCAAAGAGAACGGAAAAGAAGGCGAAACGGATACCGGCGACGTTTGACCGGTCGCCGGGGCTTAGTACTCGCGGGTGCAAATCCGCTAAAGTATTTGTATCCGCGAGTACTTAGATAGCCGCCCGTTTTTTTATTGACACCAATTGAAACATCAGGCATCCATATTGACAACACTATCATCCAGAATTCAACCTTGGATGAATTAGATGGCTTTGGCATGTTGTAATATAACATTCACAACTAATATCTGTTGAGCGGATGGGCACACCCTCAGACTTATTCAAGAAATGAGATGCGCACACCCCGCCTCGCACCGTATTGTCAACCCGCTTCCACGGAACTACATAATTTCCATCACGGGAACGGCCGTTTCCCAGGTTTTCATCCTGGCCAGATCGTAGCCCAACTGGCAGTGTTCCAGCTCCAGTTTTTTATCTTCTTCCGCATCCAGGCGGGAACCCGTCCCGGCTAGGGAGGTTTGCCTGATTTTCTCAATTTCCTTGCGCCGGCGCCGGAGACTATCCGTGCGAATACCCAGGATCAACGATTTGACGGATTCTTCATTCGTGCTCATATCACCTTTGACCTTGGATGGCGCCGCCAGGACCTGGGCGGCAAAACGCGACAAATCCCGGGCGTCATTGTCGCGCTCCGCCACCAGGCTCATCAGATCCCGCTTGCTCGGCACGGCCTCCAGGCAAAGCTGGATCATCTGCCGGCACAAAGCATCGGAAATCAGGTCCAGGGGCAGATACGTTCGAACCCATTCCGTCAGTGATGTATCCGCCGCCAGGTGTTCCGCGAGCGCCAGCTCCTTGGAGGTCGGAGACGGACCCGCCTTGGCTTCAGACGGCGCGGACTCCGGACGGGCACGCTTTTCCAGCTTTTGCCATTCTTTTCGCAGGGCATCCTCGGGCACCCCCAGCCGGGCCGAGGCCTGTTGAAGCAATCGGGCCTGCTGAATGGCATTCGGAGTGCGGCGAATCGTTTCCAATACGGCGGCAGTGATACGCAGTAATCCGGCTTCGGTATTCCCGGCCTCGCGCGCGCGAAGAACATCGATCTGGAAATCGATCGCTGCCTGCGCGTTATGGATCAGTTGTTGAAACTGGGCCGCCCCGTCTTTCCGCCGGATCATGGAATCGGGATCCTCACCGACGGGCAAAGCGGCAATCTTCACGGCCAGGCCGACCTGAAGGAACGTGTCGGCCGCCCGCAAGGCGGCATCCTGGCCGGCGCGGTCGGCGTCGAAAACCAGCACCACGCTGTCGGCGTATCGTTTAAGAACGCGGGCATGATCGTCCGTGAACGCCGTCCCCTGGGCCGCCACCGCGGTCGTAAATCCGGCCAGGTGACACCGGATCACGTCAATCTGCCCCTCGCAGATGATGGCTTCCCGCGAATCGACGATGGCGCGCCGGGCCTTGTGAAGGGCATAAAGGACCCGGCCTTTGTGGAACAACGGCGTTTCCGGGCTGTTGACATATTTGGCCGATTTAACGTCACCCGCATCCATGATTCTTCCGCTGAATCCCACGACGCGCCCCTGCTCGTCATGGATGGGAAACATGAGCCGGTTGCGGAACCGGTCATACCAATGGGTCGGCTCGGCGGCGGCCTGTTCCGCGCCATCCCGCGCCGCGGCGGTGAGAATCAGTCCCAAGGCCTGCAAGTGTTCCCGCCTGTAATTTTTTTTCGCCCATTCCAGCACGGTATCCCAGCGATTGGGCGCGAACCCGATGAGAAACCGTTCCGCGATCGAGTCGGAGAGGTCGCGCGCTTTCAGATAATCGCGGGCCTTCTGACCTTCCGGGCTTTTCAGAAGATATTGATGATAAAGATGGGCGACCTTATCGTTGATCGTATACAGGATATCCTTGGCGCTCCCATCTCCCCGCCCCTGCTCATCGAAGGCCAGGCGAATGCCGGCGCGCTGGGCCAGCATCTTAACCGCCATCATGAAATCCACCTTTTCGTATTCCATGATGAACCGGAAGACGTCGCCGCCGGCGCCGCACCCGAAACAGTGGTAAATCTGCCGCTGGGGATTGACCGTGAACGAGGGGGTTTTTTCCTTGTGAAAAGGGCAGAGCGCCTTGAACGTCGCGCCGCTTCGCCGGAGATTGAAATATGCGCCGATTACCGCGGCAATATCGCTGTGAAGACGAATTTCTTCCAGGACGGACTGAGAGACAATCGGCGACATGGCATGCACCACCCAGGTTACGGCTTTTCCAGCCTGCCCGATTTTTCAAGAGTTGTAAACGGCGGCGGCGCGCGGAACTCGACCTGCTCGACCACGGAGATCATGCGGGGATAAAGCCGGACAACGGTGCGTCCTACGAGTGAATTCTGGACGAACAACTGGTGCCAGGCGGGCTGGGGCCAGAGGCCCATGGCGTAGACCAGCAGAAACACCAGCGCCAAACCCTGGAATACTCCGACAACACCTCCGCCCGGGCTGTTGATTTTTTCGTTAAACGTCACCGTCATCAGCACCCGCAGAAGCCATCGCAACAACAGAAAGCACAGTCCCAGCACCACCAGTATCAGCAGGAATGCCAGGGCGCCGGCCATGTCCGGGTTATCCGCAAGCCGGGTCGTATGCTCGGCCAACAGACTGCCGAACGGCTGATAAAAACGCAGGCCGAACAGAAGAATGGCCAGCGTACACATCAGGCGAAACAAGGTCCCAGCCAGGCCCCGGCGCAGGCCCAGGAACATTTCAAGTAAAATCAGAACCAGCGCCCCGATATCCACCGCATTGAAATCCGTGCCATAGATCATAAGACACCTGAGTTAAAACCAGCGCCACCATGAAGACGCGTTCCGATTAGTGGCAGCGGCCGATCCTGACGCATTATCGATTTGACGCGGCATCGCCGCCGGCAATGCCTTCCATCGTTCCCGCGCGGCCGCAACGCGGGGATCCGCCGGGTATTTTTTTTCAAACCGGGCAAAGAATTGCGCAGCCAAGTCCTGAAGGCTCGCGTTCCGATCACACAGCTGAGCCAGGTTCCACAGGGCATCAGCCTGATCCGGCCGGCTCAGGTCGGCCTGTTTCACGGAAATCCGGGCCGTATCGAATTCCTCCGCTTCCACGGCCGTTTGCGCCAATGCCATCTGGGCATCAAACCAGTTCGTTGCCCGGCTGACGGCCTTTTTTAAATAAACCATTGCCTGATCATTCTGTTTATGCTCCGCATAATACAGGCCCATTTCATAATTCGACCGGGCATCGTCAGCGCACAACACGGTGGCATCCCGGAGCGCCTGATCCTTCAGCATGCCATTGCCGGCGCGTTCGGCCTCGCGGACTGCTTTTAAATAATTATTAACGGCCGCTTCGCGGCGTCCGACCCGCTCCAGTTTTCTGGCGTTCTCGATAAAATCCGCCGCCGACGGCGGCGGCACCGTAACGGACCCGGGCTTGTCCACAACCTCCGGCTTGGGTTCCGGATTCGGAGGAAGGATTGATGCGGGCAAGTCTTGCAATGCCAGGCGGGCTTTGTCGGCCTGCGGTCCCACCGCTACCAGGCTTAGAAAGTCCTTGAAATGGATTCTGGCCTGGCCCGGATTATTCGTCAGGCGCTGATTGGCAACCGCCAGATTGAATACCGCCGGCGGATACTCGGCGTCATGTTCCAGCGCCTGTTGAAGAAGCGCAACGGCAGTTTCCACGTTATTCGTCTGAAGCTCCAATAAGGCAAGGGCCGTCATCACGCGGGGCGCGCGGGGCGCGCGCGACTGAGCCTCAGCCAGGACCCGACGGGCCTCATCCCATTGCCGGCGTTTCTGATAGATAAAAGCAAGAAATTCCAGCGGCCGGGTCTCGCGGGACTCGATCAGCGCGGCTTTTTCAAAACAAATGACAGCCTCGGCTTCCTTACCGCTTTCGAACTGGAGCACCCCAAGGTTGTAGTGGGGCTCCACCAGGCTTGGATCCATCCGCACCGCGTTTTCAAATGCCCGGATCGCATTGTCTTTCTGCTGAATCCGGACATAGGCGATCCCCAGGCCGTTATAGGCAAGCGCATTGTCCTCGCGGCTGACATTGTCCCGGACCGCTTTCTGAAACAAGCGGATACTCTGGCCGTAATGGCTGCCATCCAGCGCCAGGAGCCCCTCCTGCAACGCGATCCGATCCGGCCGGCTCCCGCATCCGTTGAGCAGGAGAAGGGCGGCCACTCCCGCCCAGACCATCAACTTCCATCTCTCGTGCGCCATGAAACCCCTTCTTTCATATAGCAACCTGGAGGGCTTCAGCCCTCCAATTTGCCCGATATGTAGCTACTATATACTCCATCTGATTTTCATTGGCAATTCACAAAGTAATTTTTTACTTGCGGCCGACGGAATCCGGCGTATATGACTCTAGCTGAATTGCCGGTCGGCCAGGAATCCTGAACAGTTTACCGCTTAAGGAGTTTACCATGGCAAGGAAAACGTCGCGTGTTATCCGCTTTGGACTGATCGGTTATGGCAAGCATGGGCAATGGGCTGTTGTCCCGGCGATGCGGGCGGCAGTCGGCGTCAGGCTGGCGGCCGTGGCGGATTTGATGCCGTCAAACCTGGCTTTGCTCGATGATAAATCCATTACCGGATATACGGATTACCGGCAGATGCTGAAGCGGGAAGAACTGGACGCAGTCTATGTCGCGACGCGGGTGGAGACCCACTGCGAAGCCGTGACCGCCGCGCTCCAGGCCGGCTTGCATGTTATAACAGAAAAACCAATGGCCACTTCCATCCGCGAATGCCGGCAGATGATCGCCGCGGCGCAAAAGGCCGGCAAACTGCTGGGCGTGGATTTCGAGAGCCGTTATATCACGGGTTTCCAGCAAATCAGGAAATGGATCGCCGCCGGCCACATCGGACATATCCGGGCAATCCACATCGATAACCTGTGGGACGGGCACAAGATATGGGGTCCCCTGGGCAAACGCCGCCGGCGCTTTTGCGACAGCTCCGGCTGCTTGGATTGCGGCATCCACAAACTGGATTTGACAAGATACTTCAGCGGCGGCGGCACTTGGCGCGATATCAAGGCTTTCGGCACATGGTTCGGCGAACACGTAAAATACCCCCCGCATATTGCCATCATGGCATGCCTCGACACGGGAGTGCTGGTTACACTCAACGCCAGTTTTGCTTTCACTGCCTATATCAAGCGGCGTCTTCAAGGGGTTATCTATGACGGACTCGCAATCCTTGGCGATCGAGGGGTCATCGTATTGCATAAAGATCCCAAAGGGGAAAAACATCTTGAACTGGCGGGCGAGAAGCTTGCAAAAACAATCCCGTTCACGGAGCACGGCCACAGTACCGTGATCACCCTGTTATTGAACGATTTCGCCAAATCAATTCGCGCGAACACATCGCTGCCAGCCGAAATTGCCACCGGCTATGACGGACTTATGGCCCAGTATTGCGCGGACGAAGCCAACCGCCTGGCCATCAAAAACGGCGACACGGGATTGCTGACACCGGCGAAATGAAAAGACTTGTGTTTTCCCCGGAAATATGGTTTGCTATTTTGTTTTGAATGAACGAAAGGGAACTGCGCCATGAAGGATAAAATTCACCCCAAGTACGGGGATGCAACTATCGCCTGCATTTGCGGCAATGTGATCCACACCCGCTCGACTGTGAAAGAAATGAAGACCAATACCTGCTCGGCATGTCACCCGTTTTTTACCGGAACGGCGAAATACATGGATACGGCCGGTCGCGTCGAACAGTTCCACAAACGCTACGGCAAAAAGTAGATATTCGCGCCAGCCGGGGCCAGATGGATTATCTCATCTGGCCCTTTTTTTCTATGGAGTGCGGGAGCCGGCGCTTCCGCTTTATGGCGAGCTGCATGCCATTTGCTTTCCGTGAAATTTACCCGCCATGCCATAGGCAGGCAAGCCTTTGGCGGTGCCAGAGCTTGCACGCCTTCGGCGTGGCGACCAGGGCCATCGCTTCACGGTGGTCATGCTGTAGGCGGATCCGCCTAAGGCGGAAAAAGCGGTAGCGCTGGCTACCGCACTCCAAAGTCGGACAACCCGAATAGTCACCAATTGTTGTCCTTGGTTTTTTCGAAAAGAGGACGTTATGATCGATCAGGCATTTGTGGACGCCACCGCGGCCCGGTTTGCGGATTGCGAGTCGCGCCTCTCGGCGGCGGCCACGGAAAACCCGCGTCAACTCAAGGACTTGACCCGGGAATATACCCGCCTGAAAAAACTGCTGGAAAAATCCGCCCAGCTGATGAAACTTAAAGACGATCTGCAGGAACACCGGGCCTTCCTGACGGCGGAAATCGTCGATCCGGATTTGAAAGGCCTGGCCCAGGAAGAACTCGCCCTCCTTGAAAAACAAATCCCGGAATTGGAACGGGGCTTGATGATCGCCCTGCTACCCCCCAACCCGAATGAAAGCCGCAATACCATCATGGAAATCCGGGCCGGCACGGGCGGGAACGAGGCGGCCCTGTTCGCCGGCGATCTCGCCCGCATGTACACGCGGTACGCCGAAACGCAGGGGTGGCAAGTTGAATTCATCGACTCCAGCCCCTCGGAAGTGGGCGGTTACAAGGAAGTGATTTTCTCCATCCAGGGCGACCATGTCTATCGCATCCTGCAGTTTGAAGGCGGGACCCACCGGGTCCAGCGGGTTCCGGTGACGGAATCACAGGGGCGAATTCACACCTCAACAGCCACCGTGGCCGTGCTGCCGGAAGCTGAAGACTTGGACGAAATCGAAATCACGCCCGAGGACTTGCGCGTGGACGTCTATCGGGCTTCGGGAGCGGGCGGCCAGCATGTCAACAAGACCGACTCCGCCGTCCGGCTGACGCACCTTCCCTCGGGCCTGGTGGTCGCCAGCCAGGAGGAGCGGTCCCAGCACAAGAACCGCGCCAAGGCAATGCGGGTGCTCCGCTCGCGCCTGCTGGATTTACAGCGCCGGCAGAACGAAACCGAGATGGGCGCCGCGCGCCGGTCCCAGATCGGAAGCGGCGACCGCAGTGAACGGATTCGCACGTACAATTTCCCCCAGAACCGGCTCACGGATCACCGGATTAATTTCACCCTCTATAATCTGGAAGCCGTCATGGAAGGCGGACTGGACCCGATATTGAAGGCGCTGTATGATAACGACACCGCGGAACGGCTGCGGCGGATTAACATAACCCCGGAGAGTAGTATCCTGTCGCCAACGGCATGATCTATTTTAGATAAAGGAAAATCAATGGAAATACGTCTGCACCTCTCCGGACTGATCGCGGCCCCTTTCTCTCCTATGCATGAAGATGGCCGGATTGATCTGGCCGCAATCGAGCATTATGCCCGATTGCTGGCGGAGGCCGGCGTAATGGGCGCGTTTGTGTGCGGGTCCACCGGCGAATCGCATTCGCTGAGCACCCAGGAACGCATGCAAATCGCGGAAAGCTGGATGAAGGCGGCAGGCCCGAATCTGGCGGTCATTATTCAGGTCGGGCATAACAGCCTGCCGGAAGCGCGGGCCCTGGCGGCACATGCCCAACGGATCGGCGCCGGCGCCATATCCGCCATGGCGCCCAGTTACTTCAAACCCGCCTGCGTTGACGATTTGATCGATTTTTTCGCGGAGATTGCCGCTTCAGCCCCGATCTTGCCGTTCTTCTTTTACGATATTCCGAGCATGACCGGCGTGAACGTGTCTGCCCGGGAGATTCTGGAGAAAAGCGCGGAGCGGATTCCCACTCTGGCAGGCATTAAATTCACTAACCCCAATCTGATGGCTCTTCAGGAGTGCCTGGCCTTCCGCAGCAACGATTTCACCATCCTGTTCGGCATAGACGAAATCCTGCTCAGCGGACTGGTTTTCGGCTGTCCCGGCGCTGTGGGCAGCACGTATAATTACGCGGCACCTGTATATCATCGCATTATCCGAGCGTTTCAGTCCGGAGATATGGCCGCCGCGCGAAGAGAACAGCTGAAAAGCGTTGAATTGGTGCATAGCCTGCACGAATTCGGAGGTTTGCGGGCCGGCAAAGCGATCATAGCCATGATGGGAATGGATTGCGGTCCGGTTCGTTTACCCTTGCGGCGGATGACCGTCGACGAAACCCGCGCGCTGTATGATCGCATTCATCATCTTGATATTTTCTCCCGTCCGTTGACCCGGCCATAAACTGCCGGACGCAGGTTTAACTGAAACGCGAGCAGGATTATGGAAACGACGACGACCGCGACTTCACCCGCCCCACTGGATGCCGGACGCAGGAACCAGTTGTTGGCCTTGTACCGGGACGGCCTGTTGAACGACACCCTCCTCTTCTGGATCAACCATGCCGTGGACTGGAAATGCGGCGGTTTCTTCTTCTGCCTGAACCGCGACGGAACGGACATGGACGCCGTGGCGGAGATATCCATGTTTCACATCGTCCCGAAATTAGAGCCGGCATCACTTCGTGTGCTTCGTGGTAAAAGTTCCATCAGTATTATCCCATGTCATTCACGCTTCATCATCCAGCAATAATTCACGAAGCGCTCCGGCAGGCCACGGCCTTCCTCGAAGAACACGGCATCGAGGAGTCCCGGCTGACCGGCGAATGGCTTCTCAGTCATGAACTGGGATGTGCCAGGCTGGAACTGGCCTTGCGCCATCAGGAACCTCTATCTCCCCTGTCCAACCGAACTTTCCAGCACCGGATCAACCGGGCGGCCATGGGCGAACCGGTGCAATATATCCTGGGAACGGCCGAATTCATGGGACACGCGTTCCGGGTAGACCGGCGCTGTTTGATTCCGCGTCCGGAAACTGAACGTCTGGCGGAATGGGTTCTCGGCTTCGATCCCCTCTGGAACGCTGGGGACCCGGCTCTGGCCGACGTGGGAACTGGCAGTGGGTGTCTTGCCATTTCGCTGGCGCTGGCACGGTCGAAGGGCCATTACCTGGCCACCGACACCAGCGCAGCGGCCCTGGCGCTGGCACGGGAAAACGCGGCGCGGCACGGCGTTTCCGCTCGCATCCGTTTCATTGCCTGCGATCTGTTGTCGGCCGCAACACCCGCAAGCCTGGCGGCAGTGGTGTCTAATCCGCCCTATATACGCACAACGGACTGGGCACGCCTGGATCGGAACGTACGAAATTTTGAACCGTGCGCCGCGTTGGTGGGCGGCCCCGACGGCCTGACGATTATCCGGCGGCTCATGACACAGGCATTGCAGGCGCTTAAGCCCGGCGGTGTGTTCTTTCTGGAAATCGGCGCAGACCAGGGGGCGGCCGTCCTGGAACTGGCGCAGGCGGCCGGATTCCGTGAAAGCCAATTGCGGCCGGACCTTGCCGGCAAAGATCGGATGGTGCGGGCGGTAAAATGATCCATTATTAACCTTCCCATAATAATCCGGATGATATCGGATGAAGTAGAAGCGGCTTCCAGCCGCAGGTCTAGCGCCACGCAAGATCATTTATCACGCCTCCAGCGTGATCTTCATCGTCCGCCACGGACGGGCCACACATATGTTGCCAGCACAAGTCCATAAGCGTGCGGCCTAAGGTCAGCCGCGGCGCCCCCCTAGGGGGGGCGGAAAGGAGGGGAAGAACTACACCCCCCCCCTTCTCCAAGCCATAGCTTGATGTCTTAAGCATGAGTGTAACTAACAAAAAGGTGTCAAACGGAAATCAGGATGTGACAATTGTATTCATCCGCCTGGCTATGCTATTATAAATAAACGTTGGGAGAACACTTTTGGCCATGAATTGCTTCACCATTCACGGAGCGCGGGGCACCATGCCGGTGGCCGGTAAGAATTTTTCACGGTATGGCGGTAATACCACCTGTTTCAGCCTGAAAACCCGGCAGGGCTTGATTGTGGTGGACGCCGGAACAGGGATTAATGCGCTCTCCGATTGCCTGGCCAAGGCCAAAACACTCCCCCCAACAACGTTATTGTTCACCCACTTTCACCTGGATCATGTCATCGGGTTACCACTCTTTAAGCCGCTCTACCGGCCTCAGTCGCGGATCACCTTGATGGCCGATCCCGGACGGTCTGATGACTGGGCACGATCGTTAAAAACCCTGGTCGGTACCCCCTACTGGCCGGTCCGCCTGACGCACTGCGGCGCCCGCCTTAGTTTCCAGGATCTACCGTCAACCCGGATGCCGCTTCAACTTTATGGGATTCGCGTCTCCTGGTGCCCGGTCTGGCATCCCCAGCAGTGTCTGGCCTATCGCTTTGACGTCCCAGGCCAATCCATCGTCATCGCGACGGATCACGAATGCGGTCGTCAGCGCAGGCTGGACGATTGTTTTCTCCAATTCTGCCGCGGAGCGACGACCTTAATCGTTGACGCCCAATATACCCCGCGGGAACAGGCGGCCCATCGCGGCTGGGGTCACGGCACTTGGCAGGACGCTGTCCGGATCGCCCGGGAAGCCGGCATCGAGGAACTTGTTTTGACACACCATGACCGGTATCGGACCGATACGCAAATCGACACCCTGGTCAGGGAAGCCCGCCGGTATTTTTCCCGAACCTATGCCGCCCGCGAGGGCATGATCCTGTAACAGGCCCGCCATGACCACCAACCCGATTCCCGAAAGATCATTCATCATTAACGATTCCACTCAACTGGTCATCACCAGGAAAATTGCGGAAGGTGGCATGGGCGCCGTCTATGAAGCTCGGCAAATCGGCGTGGAAGGCTTTGAAAAAACCGTCGCGATCAAAACAATGTCGGACAACCTGACCCACGCCCGCAAACAATACGCGGAATTATTTATTGCCGAAGCCAAACTTGTCGCCGATCTGGTGCATGAGAACATCGTCCAGATTTATCAACTGGGTCGTTCCTCCTCCGGCTATTACATCGTTATGGAATATGTTCACGGGCTTTCTCTGGCCCAGTTTATCGACCATCATCGGACGCTGAATCTGCCGCTGGCGGTAGAACTGGCCGTGCATATCATCAGCCGGATTGCCCGCGGACTCGCCTATGCCCATCAACGTCAGGATGCGGCGGGAGTTCCCCTGGAAATTGTTCACCGGGACGTCTGTCCCAACAACATCCTGATCACGACGGAAGGACTTCCGAAACTGGCCGACTTCGGCGTGGCCAAGGTGACCAAACGCCTTGTGCTTGGCGACGGATCCTTCGTTGGAAAACTGCTGTATATGGCGCCGGAGCAGGCCTTGAAACAACACGTTGATTTTCGGGCGGACATGTATTCGTTGGGCGCCGTTTTATTCGAACTGCTGACTTTTGAAACCATACGACCCGCGGAGATCAATTTCCGGGCCGCCGACGCCAGGGAATGGGTTGCTCAACCCATTCCCTGGCACTTCCTGCCGCAAGGCCTATCGGGCGATCTGGCGGCCATCCTGAATAAAATGCTGGCATTCACCCCAGGCGACCGTTACCAGGACACGGATCATCTGGCACGCGACTTGGAATATTTCATTTACAAGGACGGGTATGGCCCCACAATTCAGACCATGGAGGAGTATCTGCGTCGGCATTTTCACTACCTGTATGCGATCGATCCGGAACGCCTCGCTCCGGGGCTCAACACCCAGATCACACTGGTAAAGTCGTTCCTATCATGAGCGCCTCGTTCAAGGCTGTGACCCGACTTGACAGGCTTGGAATTTTTCGCCATAGTTATTAATAAACTTTAATTAGGCCTTCGGCAATTTTGCCGTTCGATCTAATATATTCCATCGAGTCATACTATGAATAAAGAATCCTTATCGTTTCTTAAAGACCTGATGCGCCAGCCATCCCCTTCGGGTTTCGAAGTGCCCGCTCAAAGGATCATCAAGGCGCGAATGAAATCCTTCGCGGACAAGGTCACAACCGATGTCCATGGCAACGTCATCGGCATCCTCAATGAAAAGGCGCCCCTGAAGGTGATGCTGGCGGGGCATGTGGATGAAATCGGCCTGATGATCACCCACATCGACAGCAATGGCTTTATCTATTTTGCGGCGATCGGCGGCATGGATCCGGTGGTCGCCGTCGGCCAGCGGATTTGTATTATTGCAAGACACGGTTCGGTGCGCGGCGTGATCGGCCGCAAGCCCATCCACCTGATGGATTCCAGTGAAAAAGGCAAGGAACTCAAGATGGACGATCTCTGGATCGACATCGGCGCCAAGAACAAAAAAGACGCGCTGAAAGCCGTGGCCATCGGCGACCCGATCGTTGTGAATCCCGACTTCATCGAGATGCGCAATGAACTTGTATCCTCTCGGGCCTTTGACGACCGGATCGGCGCCTGGGTCATCGTGGAAGTATTGCGCGGATTGAAGGGCCGAAAGTTGAAGGTCGCCGTGCACGCCGTGTCCACCGTGCAGGAAGAATTGGGAGGGCGGGGCGCGATTACGAGCGCCTACAACATTCATCCGGACGCGGGCATTGCGGTGGACGTTGGGTTCGCTTCCGACTGCCCGGGAGTCGACCCCAAGAAAGTCGGCGACATCGCCCTCGGCAAAGGCCCTATTCTCCATGTCGGCGCCAACATCAATCCGATCCTCGGACAAATGCTGATCACCACGGCGACCAAGAACCGTATCCGGTACCAGATGCAGGCGGAGCCGCGGGGCACCGGCACGGACGCCAATCCCATCCAGTTATCGCGCGGCGGATGCGCCGCCGCGCTGGTCAGCGTTCCCAATCGCTACATGCATACTCCCGTGGAAGTCGTATCCCTGAAGGACCTGGACGCCACCGTGACGCTCATCGCCCAGACGCTCCTCGCGATGAAAGGCAACGAAAGTTTTATTCCGAACTGAATGCGGTTTCCCCCGTTTTTTGGAAAGGTAGCTAAGCGAGGATTTTGGTAAGCTCAGACCTCCTGACATAGCCCTCGACCGTTGTGCTGATTGTTCACGATAATATGTCCGCTTTTGTGGGCAGAATATGCGTTTTGGCCCGTATTCACAAGACAAATGA
>JAHIJO010000081.1 GCA_018898455.1 Verrucomicrobiota bacterium
CCGGGAGACGGCGACCTTTAAGCGCTTCCGTATGTTGATTGATTGGTGGGTGGATCTCGCGCTCAAAGCATCTCAGTTACGCATGCGGCATGCTAAAATTCCCGATTGACATTAACCGGGAAGTCGGTACTCTTGAGTTACCTGTTAAACCAAAGAAAGGAGCAGTCCGGATAATATAAAATAACGGAGACAAGAAAAGAAATGATAGCGAACGTAACCGAAGCGAAGGAGGTTCAATCATGAAGGCAGTTGTCGCGTATATTCAACCGTTTATGCTGGAGAATGTTGTGGACGCTCTGCGCGCACAAAAAATTCACGGTGTGACTGTCATTCAGTGCGAAGGATTCGGTCGCAGGATTGACGGGAAAACGCCGCACTATGAGGATCCGGCAGTCGAATTGGGATACGCGCCAAAGGTCAAGATCGAGATTGTTGGCCGGGATGAAGAAACCCATGGGATCGTTCAGACAATCCGGGAGAACGCACATACCGGCCGCCATGGTGACGGTAAGATCTTCGTCACCGAAGTGATCGACGTCGTTGACATTCGCACAGGCGCGGAAGGCGAGGCTATGCTGTAATCTCGGTGTTGTGGCTGGCATCTGATGTCTATCGGGGTCCGCTCGTGGCGGAAAGTTGCGAACCGTGTCATTGCGCCTTATCCCTCGCTACAAGGCATAATTATGGCTGGGGATTACTTCTGCGGGAGGCATCGCAGCAATCATGCGTGGATGTGGTTCTTACAGATGGCCGCGACAGCCGGATGCGAGATGCGGCGTTCAACGGTAATCGCATAGAAAGACTCCTGGACCTCGGTAATGACGCCAACGCGCTGGACCGGAAAGCGACTACAGATTGTGCGTTCGATGGCGGCCGGGACTGGGAAAAGGCCGAGCCCTGCTTGGCCGAGTTCAACTAGGAGGGCCTGATCGTCGAATTCACCCATGATCTTTGGGGTAATGGAGTGTTCGGACAACCACTGTTCCATGGATCGGTGCAGATTAGCATGCGGCGTGGGCAGAAGCAACGGCGCTCCGCGCAGCGAGCGTGGGAAGCCCTTCCTGTAACGCCGCGCATGCTCTTTCGTCCCCACGATCACGACCGGACCTCGCATCAAGAGATGACTGAGCACATTAACTCTCGGATGGGCTGTGCATGGAGCATCCGCAAAAATGATGTCTACCTCGTGCGTGGTCAGCAAGGCAAGGAGTCTCTCCGGGGTGTCTTCGACACAGGTCAAGATCATTCGTTCCGGTATGGCAAGGACTGGCTGCAACAGAACGCTCGCCACCATCTTGGGCACTGCGTCCGCGATGCCGACCTGCAATCGAAGGGGCAACCCAGCGGGATGGTCCAGGATGGCATCCTGCATCTCGGTGCCCAACGTAAAGATATCGTCGGCGTACCGATACACCAACCGTCCGACATCCGTGAGTTCAAGCCGGCGGCCCACCCGTGCAAACAGTTGTTGTCCCAGCACCCGCTCAAATGCGTGAATCTGCCCGCTCAGCGTGGACGGCGCCAGCCGCAGGCGTGCCGAGGCACGCGCCAGGCTGTGCTCCTTGGCTACAAGCCAGAAGTACTGCAGATGGTGGTAGTTCAGCCTATTCATCTCAACCAACAGAGTGTAGTCCGTCGGCGCCGGAAAGTCAATTTCCGCCGCCCAGTGAGTTGACGGGCAAGTTTTAATCATTCGATAAAAACGAACTTATACTGCATTATTATCTGATTGTCAAACTATTAGACCTCGCGATATTGTATTCAGTGAAGCAACAGAAAGGCGAAGAAACTAATAGTCATCACAGGAGGTGGCGTATGCGTCTCGACATTCGGAGTATGCATCTGGCCTTGGACAATGGCGCTTTAGATCACATTCGACGGCGGTTTGAGCATGGCCTTGATCACTTTACTCACTATATCTTGCGGGTGCGCATCCTGCTGAGTGACGTGAATGGGCCCAAGGGCGGCGTGGACAAGCACTGCCTTGTTCAACTTCAACTGCGATGTGCGCCGGAAATCGTCATCATGGAAGAAGGCGTTGAGCTTTTCAGTGTCATCAACCGAGCGGCAGGCCGGCTAGCCGTGGCTGTTAGCCGCGCCGTCGGAAGGGCAAGGCATCGTCGCTGGCAGGAGTATCACCGGCGTCAACTCGCCTGATTGAGGTTGAAGGGAACGGGAAGGGACTGGAGAATGAAGAGCGGATCCGCAAACATAAGCTGAGCCTTGCGGCCGGTGTGGCCAGCGTGTTGTGGTTTGAAGTGTACAAACTGATTCGCGACAAGGTGTGCGCGATTGGGTAACGCGTCGAAAACAACTGGGGGGTTATTATGAACTACATCAAGACAACGGTACTGCTGGCCGCACTCGCGTGCATGTTTGTCCTCATCGGCGGTTTGGTCGGCGGGCAGAAAGGCGCTTTGCTGGCCCTGCTGGTGGCCGGGGTGATGAATTTCGTCGCTTACTGGTTCTCGGATAAAATCGTCCTGGCCATGTATCGGGCGAAGAAAGTTAGCGAAGCGGACGCGCCGCGTCTGTATCGGATTATCAGGCGTCTGGCCGCAAAAAGTAACCTGCCGTTCCCCGCGATATACGTGATACCCGAGGAGACGCCGAACGCTTTTGCCACTGGCCGTAATCCCGCCCATGCCGCGGTCGCCGCCACGGAGGGAATCTTGCGGATTCTCAGCGACGAAGAACTGGAGGGCGTGATGGCGCATGAACTGATGCATGTGGCGAACCGCGACACCCTCATCAGCACTATCGCGGCAACCATTGCCGGAGCGGTGACCTACCTTGCGCAATGGGGAATGATGTTGGGCGGATCGAACCGCGATCGGGGAAATCCGTTGGCGGCCCTGGCGCTTGCCATATTGGCCCCGCTGGCCGCCATGATTATTCAGATGGCCATTTCGCGGTCGAGGGAATACGTGGCGGATGCCGGCGGCGGCAAGCTGTGCGGCCGGCCGCTGGCCTTGGCCAGCGCATTACGCAAGCTTCACCAGGCCGCCGCCCGCACTCCGATGTCGGTCGGCACACCGGCCACGGCGTCGCTCTTCATCGTGAATCCCTTTGGCGGAGGGGGTATAGCCAAACTTTTCAGTACGCACCCCCCGGTCGCCGAGCGCATCCGGCGGCTTGAAATTCTGGCTACAAGCATAGGAACGTCGAACACAGAACGTGCAAAATAATGAGGAGGCATGTATGTACCTTCCGGTTGTCATAGAAGTTCTGCCGTTTTTCTTTGGGTCCCTGGTTGTGTTTGGATTGCTGGGGTTGATCTTCAGGCGGTTCCAGTGGAAGCGAACAGCCTGGGCCTGTTTTGTCCTGGGCGTGATCGCGGCGTGCTACATGCTCTATTTCTTCAGGGATCCTCAGCGGACGTCGCCCTCGGAACCGGCCCTGATCGTAGCCGGCGCCGATGGAGTGGTAATGAGTATCAAGGAGATTAGGGAAGATGAGTATCTCAAGACGGATGCGGTGCGGATCAGCATTTTCCTGAGCTTATTCGATGTGCATGTCAACCGCGCCCCCATCGAAGGCAAGATTGCGTTCCTGGGGTATTTTCCCGGAGCCCGCTTCTTCACCTTTGATGAAAAGTCTTCGGAATTCAATCAACATAATTCGATACTGATCGAGGGACCACAGACTCGTTGCCTGGTCAACCAGATTGTCGGGCCGGTGGCCCGTCGCGTGGTCTACTGGCTAAAGCTGGACCAGATGGTCCAGAAGGGGGATCGTATCGGCATGATGAAGTTCGGGTCGCGGCTCGATATGATTTTTCCGAAAGCCGACGTGGATGTGGTGATCCAACCAGGCGACCGGGTGCAGGCCGGGTTAACCGTGGTGGCCACAATGAAGCCAAAACTATGATCGAGCTTCAGGCTATCGGAATGTGAACAGGGCTTGAGCAATGTCAGGCAAAGGAGGGTATATGGAGGTTAACCGGATCATTCTACATAAGACGATTCGTCGCGTACTGGCAGTCACCGCGGGAATCGTCCTGATCGCGGTTGGCATCATGGGCCTCATTCTCCCTCTGCTCCCGGGATGGCCATTCATTGTAGCGGGCATCATTCTGCTGTGGCCCAAGACCCGGTTGGCAATCTGGCTTAAGCATTTGTCCGCGCGAATCAGGGAATGGTTCCGCAAGCGAAGATGTTTGCCAGGAGAAGACCAACCGACCAATACGCCCGATCACCGCACAACCAGCGACTCGATGAGAACTTCATCCCCAGAGCCCACAACAAGACAAGGAGAGCATAATGGAAATGCTGAAGCAGTTAATCGACCTGTTCCTGCATCTTGACAAGCATCTTGCGGAGATCGTTGCTTCATGCGGGCTATGGACATACGGGGTCTTGTTCGCCATTATTTTTTGCGAGACCGGGCTGATTGTCATGCCGTTCCTCCCGGGAGATTCGCTCCTGTTTGCTGCCGGGGCGCTGACCGCGCACACGTCCTTGCAAGTGGGCTGGCTGCTGATCCTGCTCATTCTCGCCGCGGTCATAGGGGATGCCGTTAACTACGCCGTAGGCTACTACCTGGGCGAAGCGATCATCCGGCACAAGAGCCGGCTGATCAAGCCGGAGCATCTTGCCCGGACGCATGAGTTTTTTGAGAAATACGGCAAGATGACCATCGTGCTCGCGCGGTTCGCTCCGATCGTGCGGACATTCGCGCCCTTTGTGGCCGGCATGGCCAAGATGCGCTATACGGAATTCGCCCTTTATAACGTGACGGGCGCCATTCTATGGGTCTGCCTTTTCGTCATCGCCGGTCGCCTCTTCGGGAATCTGCCGGTTGTGAAGGAGTACTTCTCCCTGGTTATCGGGGTAATCATCGTGCTTTCGGTGCTCCCGATCGCCTATGAAGTGTGGCGACAGAGACGCAACGCACGGAGATCAAGTCGAAGCCGGTGCCTGCAAGATGCCGACGGCCACGACGCGTGACATGGATCCTGCCGATTGACCGGATATAGTCAGGGCCAAACAAGATCGTTACGCCATAATGAGTGTGAGATTAGGAGAAGGAATGATGAATCAATCGCATTCGAAGCCGCTATTGGAAATCTACCGGGAACTCGAAGCTACGCATGACGGGCTATCAAGTGCCGAAGCAGCCAAGCGACTCGTATCTTTTGGATACAACCGCCTTGAGGCCCAAAAGCGAATCAGTCCCTGGATGTTGCTATTGGAGCAATTCAAGAACGCGTTGATTATCACGCTTTTGATTGCCACGGCAATTTCTGCATTTGTAGGCCACGGCATCGAAGCGATTGCGATCGCGGTGATCGTGCTCTTCGCGGTGTTGCTCGGTTTTATTCAGGAATACCGTGCAGAGAAGGCCATCGAAGCTCTTAAGAATATGGCGGCGCCGACTGCAAAGGTGCTGCGCGACGGTAAAGAACAAATTATAGCGGCATCCGAGATCGTTCCAGGAGATGTGTTTTCCCTTGTAGCCGGAGACCGAATACCTGCGGACGCCCGCTTGATTCAGGCGATTAATCTGCGTGTTGAAGAGGCATCCTTGACCGGCGAATCGCTTCCATCGGAGAAGGAGCATGACCTTGTGCTCAACGATAAAGCCCCTCTTGGCGACCGTGCAAATATGGTCTTCGCGGGAACGGCGGCGAGTTATGGTCGCGGGAAAGCCATTGCCGTGGCTACGGGCATGAAAACTGAATTTGGCAAGATCGCCAAAATGCTCCAGCAGGTCGAAACCGAAAAAACGCCATTGCAGAAAAACCTTGATAAAGTCGGCGCCATGCTGGCGCGCGTAGCTATCGTTATCGTCCTGATCATCGTTGCACTGGGGCTTTTTCGCGGTCAGCCTTTTATTGAGATGCTGATATTCGGCATTGCCCTGGCGGTAGCTGTTGTCCCTGAAGCATTGCCGGCCGTGGTGACAATTTCGCTGGCGCTTGGGGTTCAGCGCATGGTCAAGCGCCATGCCCTCATGCGCCGACTACCGGCAGTAGAGACGCTCGGCAGTACAACAGTTATTTGTTCCGATAAAACCGGCACTTTGACGCGCGATGAAATGACCGTCAAATCGGTTTTTGTAGCGGATACGATGCTCAATGTCAGCGGGGCAGGCTACATCCCGGAGGGCAAGATTACTGCGGTTGAAGCCGGGCGGTCGGTCCCGGCAACCTTGGAGGAGTTATTGACTGCCGGGGCATTGTGTAATGATGCCAAACTGTTCAAAGAGGACAATGGAGAATGGATGATAACCGGCGATCCCACCGAAGGGGCGCTGCTGGTCTTAGCCCGCAAGGCCGGTATTGATGAGTCACAGAGGATGGCTCAATTTCCGCGAATTGATGAACAACCCTTTTCCTCGGAAACCAAACGAATGATCACGCTTCATACGTTTGCCGGGTCGACGGTTGCCTGCATCAAGGGCGCTCCTGAAATCATCATCGCCGATTGCACCCATTTAAAAACCGACAACGGCATCATCCCGCTCGATGAATCCGGCCGACAAAGAATCCTTGAACAATCTCATTCAATGGCTGCAGACGCATTGCGTGTGCTTGCAATCACCACCAAGAGCAACAGTGCTCTATCGGAAGCAGGAACACACATGACGTTTCTTGGGCTAGTGGGCATGATTGATCCGCCCCGCGCAGAAGCGAAAGAGGCCGTACGCAAATGCCGGGAGGCTGGAATCATGCCGGTGATGATAACCGGCGATCACCCGGTAACAGCACAAGTGATTGCGTATGAGCTGGGAATTCTCAGCGATGGCAAAGTGGTGACGGGAGCGCAATTGGAGGCCATGAGTGATGAAGAGCTTAGGGCCTCTGTCGGCTCAACCCAGGTGTTTGCACGGGTTGCCCCGGAACACAAGTTGCGAATTGTGGACGCTTTCCAGAAAAATGGTCATATTGTGGCAATGACCGGTGACGGTGTAAACGATGCCCCTGCGCTCAAGAAGGCAAATATCGGGATTTCGATGGGCATCAAAGGCACTGATGTCACCAAGGAGGCATCGGCAATGATGCTTACCGATGACAACTTTGCATCGATCGTAGCTGCGGTAGAGGAGGGACGGGGGATTTACGACAATATCAAGAAGTATCTGACATATTTGCTCTCTTCAAACATCGGCGAAATCGGCCTTATGGCCGGAGCGACACTTCTGGGCGTGCCCTTGCCGCTGTCGGCCGTACAAATATTATATGTCAATCTGGCCACGGATGGTCTGCCGGCGTTGGCGCTTGCGGTGGACCCGATAGATAAGAATATCATGCGCAGAAAGCCCAATGATCCTAAAAAGGGCCTTTTTACCAAGCCTATAATGGCACTTATGCTTACGGGAGGACTCTGGTCAACACTTGTGAACCTGTCTCTGTTTCTATGGGCACGCACCTCAGGAAGATCCATTGCCGAAGCCATGACCATGACTTTCGTCTCGCTCGTATTAATCCAGTTTTTTAAGGCATACAACTTCAGGTCAGAACGGGATCCAATTGTTAGAAAACCCTTTTCGAATAAGTGGCTCAACCTGGCGATCGCCTGGGAACTGGTCATGCTTGCCGCCGTTATTTACGTGCCGATCCTGCAGAAGCCGTTCGGGACATTCTGCTTGACCTGGCAGGATTGGACAATAGTCACGATAGCAGCTCTAAGCGTTATTCCGGTTATCGAAACGACCAAATGGGTCATTCGCCGTGGCTGGTTTGGCTTGGCGAATGCATAACGATGAATCCCTGAACATGAGTGGTGATGCTTTTCAGGTTTGTTCGGGCGGCATCGTGAACGTGTCTAAATGGCTGAAGTCTGTCACAACGCAGTAGGAAGTGGGATATGATGTACAAGCATGCACTTGCTCTTTACCCCGGCTTCAGGGGTTCCACGTCAACGATGGGGATATTCCCTCCCACGGGACTGGAATATATTGCGGCAAACATAACAGACCTTGTTGATAAGGTAACCCTGCTTGATTTGAGATACGAACAGGAATATCAGGACGTCAAAATATTATCCGACTTTATCAAGAAAGAGATAGACCTTCTATGCATAAGCATTATTTGGAATTCCGGATTTGCCGATATTTGCGATTTCATTAGTAAGCTGCCGGATGAAGTGACCACGGTAGTAGGCGGAAATAAGGCGACCGCGGAGGTGGAACACCTTTTCGATAAATGCCCGAATATTGATATCGTCGTGAGGGGCGAAGG
>JAHIJO010000082.1 GCA_018898455.1 Verrucomicrobiota bacterium
GCCGATTTCACGCTTGAGCAGTGCATTGACGCGGGTTATTCGATCGACGCTCATGGGGGTAAACCGTTCTTTGTTCTTCGTTCCTCGTTCTTCGTTGGGAGTCACCCGCTACACAAAATTGTCTACAACGCCGGACAAAGAGGCTAACAACCGTTTCTCGATAACGAAGAACCAAGAACGAGATTTACAGCTTCTGGGCAAATTTCTCAACCTCGAAAAATTCAATCGAGTCCCCCGCTTCAAAGGCGGAATAATTATCCAGCCGGATACCGCATTCCTGACCTTCCCGGACCTCGCTGACGTCATCCTGGAATCGCCTTAGCGATAGCAGGCTGCCTTCGTAGAGCGTATCGCCTTTGCGGACCACGCGCGCCTTGCAGCGGGAACCCACGCGGCCGTTGATCATCAGGCATCCTGCCACCGCCCCCTTTTTGGAGATCGGGAATATCTGGCGCACTTCAGCCTTGCCGACGAATTTTTCGCGGAGTTCCGGCGCCAGCATGCCGGTCATGGCTTCGCGGATCTGATCCACGATGTCATAGATAATGCTGTACAACCGGATTTCAACGCCTTCCCGTTTCTCGAATTGCACCGCTCCGTTTTCCTTGCTGATATTAAAGCCGATAATGATGGCGGCGGATGCGCTGGCCAGTAAGACATCGTTTTCGTTGATATTGCCCACGCCGGTTAGGACGAACGAGATGGCCACTTTATCGCTTTTGATTTCTCCCAGGGCCTTTTGAATCGCTTCAAGCGAACCTTGCGTATCGCATTTTAAAATCAAACGTAATTCCAATTGCTGGCTCTTGCTCATTTCCGCAAACAAGTCCTGCAGGGAAGCCTTCTTGGGAATCGCCAGCTGCTGGACACGAAGTTCGGTGCCCCGATTTTCTACCAGTTCGCGGGCCGTTTTTTCATTTACATATACCTTGAACTTTTCACCGGCTTGCGGCACCCCCGACAACCCCAGGCATTTTACCGGTGTGGATGGCAATGCCGTGCGTATCTTGATCCCGTGATCGTTGATCAGCGCCTTGACGCGGCCGCAAAATGGTCCGCAAACCAGCACGTCGCCGACGTGGAGCGTACCCCGGGTGACCATCAGATGGGCTGTCGGTCCCATCCCTGGCTCCATCTGGGCTTCGATGGTATAACCTTCAGCGCGCCCTTTGTGGGTGGCTTTCAGTTCCAGCATTTCCGACTGGAGCAGAATCATTTCGAGCAAATGATCGATCCCCTTGCCGGTTTGGGCGCTGACCGGACAGCAAATAACCGTGCCTCCCCAATCCTCGGGCGGCAATCCGATGGCTTGGAGTTGCTTCTTGACCCGGTCGGGATTTGCGGCCGGAAGGTCCATTTTGTTAATGGCCGCGATAATTGTCGTCTGTGCCGCCTGGGCATGTTTGATGGCTTCCTCCGTCTGCGGCATGATGCCGTCATCCGCGGCAATGACGATGATGGCGATATCTGTCAGATTGGCGCCGCGCGCGCGCATGGCCGTGAACGCGGCATGACCCGGTGTGTCGAGGAAGGTTATTTTCCGCCCGTGATGCTCGATGGTATAAGCGCCGATATGCTGGGTGATGCCGCCGGCTTCGCTTTTGGCGACCGATGTGTTGCGAATGCGGTCCAGGAGGGATGTTTTTCCATGATCAATATGGCCGAGAAAAGTGACGACCGGCGGCCGGATTTCAAGGTCTTCCGGGCAGGCGGGTTCTTCCTCGTCATCTTCCGCCTTTTTGATCGGCGACTTCTGATCAATGAGTTTTTTCTCGTGTTCCAGTAGAATGCCGTGTTTTTCAGCCAGTTGCTGGGCAACCTTGAGGTCCACCCGCTCGTTGATCGACGCGAAAATGTTCATCATCATCAGTTCGGTAATCAGCTGATTGGGCTTCAGGCCCAGTTGCTCGGCCAATTCCCTGACGATAATGGCTCCCCGCATGATGATGACCTTGGGTTTGTCCTCCGGAGGGCTTGCGGAAACCGGAGCTTTTTCGGGGGCAGGAAGCTCCGGCGGTTTGACTTCGGGTTTTGCGGATTTGGACTGCGACTCCTTGGCCGGCGTGGCGGGGGGCGTCGGCTCTGACGGTGTGGATACGGGCGGCGTTGCCGTCGTTGTGGGCGCCGCCGGCTTGCCTATTTCATTCCGCATGCGGAGAACCGCTTGTTCGTCCAGCGAATTCGAGACGCTTTTTATGGCGATACCAGCCGCCTGCAGTCGGTTCATCAGATCCTTGTTGGATACACCAAGTTCTTTCGCTAAATCGTAGAGTCTCATATTAGGGTATGTCGGGTTTGGGTTCTGGCTTTTGAGCCGCGGACTGGACGGCCGCTTCTTTGATGGCTTGAGCCGTTGCGGCGTCAAAACCGGTCGTATCCTGCAAGTCATGGACATCTGAGTCCAGAATGCCTTCCACGGTCAGGAATCCGGCATGCACCAGTTTTTCAGCTTTTTCCCGGTCGATGCCATTCAAGTGAGTCAGGTCTTCAATGGCCATGGCGACTTTTTCCTCAAAACTGATATCATCCTTGTTTTTCTGGATATTAATTTTCCATCCCAGAAGTTTGGATGTCAATCGCGCATTCTGCCCGCGCTTGCCGATGGCCAGGGAGAGCTGATCGGTGTCCACGATGACCGTCACCTTGTGTTCCTCTTCCTCGATGATTACTTTGTTCAATTTGGCGGGATTGAGGGCGTTCGTTGCGTACGTCTTGATGTCGGCGCTCCAGCGCACAATATCAATCTTTTCGCCCAGCAATTCCCGGACGACATTTTTCACCCGCATGCCTTTCATGCCGACGCAAGCGCCTACCGGATCCACTTTTTCATCCCGGCTCAATACGGCGATTTTGGTGCGGAATCCGGCTTCGCGGGCAATCCCTTTGATCTCGACGGTGCCGTCGGCAATCTCCGAAATCTCCAATTCAAAAAGGCGCTTGACGAAATTGGGGTGACTGCGGGACAAGACGATATGGTGGCCGCTGATGTGATCCTGAACGCTGAGAATATACGCTCGAATCCGGTCGCCTATTTGATACTCCTCGGATTGGACCCTTTCCCGGACGGGCATAATGGCCTCAACCCGGCCCAGATCCACGATGAGATCGCCCCGCTCGACGCGGACGATCGTGCCGCTGACAATATCGCCCAGGCGGTCCTTGTATTCCTTGACCACGATTTCTTTTTCGGCTTGGCGGATCTTCTGGATAATAGCCTGCTTGGCAGTCTGGGCGGCAATCCGGCCGAAGTCTTTGGTCGTGATTTCGATTTCAATCTCATCCCCGATTTTAGCGGCGGGTTTCCATTTGCGGGCTTCCGTCAGAGAAATCTCGATGTGCCGGGATTGAGCGTGGTCGACCACGTTCACCTTGGCAAAGGCCCGGATCGCCAGGGTCTTGTCGTCAATGATGATGCGGAAATCCTTCGCGGGCCCCACGCTTTTCTTTGACGCGGACATGAGGGCGGCTTCCACCATCTGGATGAGCGAAGCGCGATCAATGCCGCGCTCCTTCTCCATATGTTCGATCACCGCAAGAAGTTCATGACTGCTCATACGGCCACCTTGTGTTTCTTGCCATTGCTGTCAGGCCTACCCCGGAAGGCCTTGGGTTGATTCCAAGGGCAATTCCTGCTGCCATCTCCCTGAATCCATGAATCCGGGCGATGGCCTTGCCGGCATCGGTTCAAAAGCAAAACTGTAAAATAGCTCTGCTGTAAAGTCAAGTCTTCTATAACATTCAGTTTTTTGAGATTGACACACTGGGAGGCGTCGGTTATGGTTTCGATTTTCAATCACAGAAAGGTTGGCTATGAAAACAACGCTGCCGAGGGAAGCGGAGATATGCCGCGCCTGGTATTTGATTAACGCCGAGAATAAGGTTCTGGGTCGCTTGGCCGTCGTAATCGCCAACCTGATCCGGGGAAAAACCAAGCCGATTTTTGTTCACCACATGGACGTGGGCGATTATGTCGTTGTCGTTAACGCGCGGAAGGTCAAGCTCACGGGCAAGAAAAACGACCAGAAGCTGTATGTAAACTATTCCGGCTATCGGCACGGCCTCAAGTCTGTGCAAGCCTCCATGATCCGGCAACGGCACCCGGAACGCATGATCTACGACGCCGTCAAGCGCATGTTGCCGAAAAACCGGCTGATGAGAACGGTCTTCCAACGCTTAAAAGTTTATGCCGATTCCGAGCATCCCCACGCTGCTCAAAACCCGAAAGTCCTTGAGTGTTAACGCCGCAAAGGAGAACAACTGTGGACAAAACAAAACCCGAGATTACCGCTACCGGCCGACGCAAGACATCCGTGGCCAGCGTGCGCCTTCGCGAAGGAACCGGGAACCTTGTAATTAACCATCGCGATTTCAAGGATTATTTCCCCATGCTGCCGATCCGCAATTTCGTGCTTCAGCCCCTGAAGCTGACCAATACCGACACGCGATTTGATATCCGGGCCAGGCTGTGCGGCGGCGGGATCGTGGGCCAGGCCGGCGCGTTGCGCCATGGCATTGCGCGCGCCCTGATTGCCGTTGACGCTTCCCTGCGGAAAGTGCTTAAGGCCAGCGGATTTCTCACGCGGGATTCGCGCATCAAGGAACGCAAGAAGACGGGACAGCCCGGCGCACGAAAACGTTTCCAGTTCTCGAAACGCTAATTGGGCTTGCGGCCTCATGGATCGTCCGGGCGAGGATCGCCTGGCGAGCAATATCCGGGAAGTCCGCAAGGCGCCTGTCTGCCGGACTATTTTCTCCCGCCGGAACTTATCAAGAATTCAGGGATTCTCGTGAAGGAAAAGTTTATTCAGATCGAGGGGCATATTGCTTCCCCGCAGGGATATCGCGCCGCCGGTGTTCAGGCCGGCATTAAACAGAACAAAAAAGATATGGCGCTGATTGTGTCGGATATGCCCTGCTCTGCGGCCGGGGTCTATACCACCAACCGTGTGTCGGCCGCTCCGGTCCAGCACTGCCGGAAGCTCACGCCCGGCAACGGTCTCCGCGCCATCATCGTCAACAGCGGCAACGCCAACGCCTGCACTGGCGCCCAGGGACTTCGCGATGCCGAGACCATGGCCCGGCAGACCGCCGAACGGCTGCAGTGTGAAC
The DNA here is from genome assembly GCA_018898455.1 of Verrucomicrobiota bacterium. Classification (GTDB taxonomy): domain Bacteria; phylum Verrucomicrobiota; class Kiritimatiellia; order JAAZAB01; family JAAZAB01; genus JAHIJO01. The sequence continues at coordinate 5,110 of JAHIJO010000082.1, forward strand.
CGCACAGCGTGCTGGTCTGTTCCACGGGCACGATCGGACGCTTGCTTCCCATGAACCTTATAACGAAAGGCATTGACCTGGCCGCGGAGAGTCTTGCGGCAACCGGCGGCCCGGATGCCGCCGCCGCGATCATGACCACCGACACGCGGCCCAAGCAGGTAGCGTTTCAAATGAAGGTCAACGAAAAGACAGTCACTCTCGGCGGCATGGCCAAAGGCGCCGGGATGATCAATCCCGCAATGGCCACCCTCCTGGCCTTCCTGACCACCGATGCCGCCGTCGAGCCCGGCGCCCTTCAGGCCTGCCTCGCCGCGGCCGTGGCCAAGAGTTTCAACCGGATTTCCGTCGACGGCGACCAGAGCACCAACGACACCGTCCTGATCCTGGCTAATGGGCGGGCCGGTAATACGCCGCTTACCCCGCAGCACCCCGATTGGAAAATATTCCGTGCCGCCGTCAATGAAGCCACCCTGCAACTGGCGCGGATGATTGTCAAAGACGGCGAAGGAGCGACCAAATTCGTAACCATCACGGTAAAAGGCGCTCCTGGCCGGCGCGCCGCCGCCAGGGTTGCACGGGCCATAGCCAATTCCCTTCTCGTTAAAACGTCGTGGTTCGGCGCGGACCCCAACTGGGGACGGGTGATCTGCGCCGTGGGTTACGCCGGCGCGCCGGTCCGGCCGGAACTCGTGGATATTGCCTACGACGGCATGCCCGCGGTCAAACAGGGGCAGTCGGCGGGACTGGCGCCCGACATCCTGCGCGGGATCATCCTCAAACCGGAGTTCACTATTGACATTGACCTGCACATTGGTCAATCATCCTACACGATTTATACCTGTGATTGCAGTGATCAATACGTGAGTATCAACGCGTCGTATATGACATGAAAATCGGTAGCCGTTCACGGCTTGAAATTGGAAACTGGATAAGGGGCGCAAAAATCTCGTAATGGGTATTGGGGGGGGGATGTAGCGGCGGTTCGAGCTTGTCCCGCTCCCAGCGGGAAGAACCGCATAGGAATGCCGTTCTGACGAACGGCCCCTACAACTGAAAAATCCGCATATCATCATAACATGAAACCAGTCCCCCCCAATAACTGACGGGTTACAAAATCTCCATCGTTTTACTTGCATTCAAACGCCCGCCCTGCTACATTTCATTTTTCATCTATAACAAATCGATGCCCATAGAAGGCATAGCTCGACCAGTTTCCGCCGAAGGCGGATCCCTGGCCGGGCTCGGGCAGGCCGCCTAAGGCTGGAAGTGTTGCACTTGCTACTGGCTAACGTGGGTGAAAACAAGAAAAAGGAGTAAGAAGAAGATGAAGAAAATGATGATTATGGGGATGGGCGCGATTATTGTTGGCATTATTTCAACCGTGCCGGATGTTCAAGCCCAGGCGGTGACAGTAGCCGAGGAGTGGGAAGCGTGCGACCTTCAGACTGCGCCGCCTCCTCCCCCCCATCAAAAAAAATGTGATGAGATGGGCGTGGTGGGCGCCGACACCGGCGGTTTTGTTCCCTTTTTGAGGGGGACGTTCAAGATATCCCCGGATACCCATCTAAACATCAACGGGCTTGGCCCGCTTACCCTCTCTTACGCGAACCGCTATGTGAATGTGTCGGCGCTCGGTAAAAGCTGGACAAGCATTGCGGACACAAGGATCTTCTATGACCTGCCGGCCTGTGTGAAATATAAGTTTGTGGTCCTGAGACATGCCAACGGTAATAACTACTTATATCAACTGATGTCCGACGGCACCTACCGGCACCCGGCCGGCTGGTTCGCGGAATTAAGGAAGAATGCCGACGGCACGTGGGACCAGACCAGTCCCGATGGGGAGACATACCACTTCAATTCAAAAGGAAGGCTGGAGCGCGTTATTGACCGCAATGGTAGAACCGTTTCCTTTGAATACAGCGTCATCCCGGTCAGCGAACAGTCTGCCCCGCGGAGTTACCTGGATGATTTCGAGAATAAGCCGTGGCTCAACTGGACCACGCCGGCCGAAGAGGGATATGACCCGCAGGGATGCCATTACGCGGACGTCCGATACAATCTCTGGGATATAGACATAACCGCTGATCCGGACAAGGTCATTAACGGGAATTATTCGGTCAGGCTGAAGAAGGTTGGCGGGCCGTATTACTATAATTTTCTGCTTTGCTCCTCAAGGAATCTGCTTAAGCCGAACACCACCTACCGGGTCAGTTTCAGGTATAAGTGCCTTGAGGCCTTGACGACCGGCAATTACCGGGTCGGGTTCTGGAACAGTCTTCAGGTCGGAGGCGCGCTCGTTTCCGTGGAGGGCGGGATAACCATGACGCCGCAGGCGGGAGAGGAAGGCGAGGCTTCGTTTGTCTATAAAACAAAGAACACAGAGAACTACGTCATGTACCTGCTCCAGCTGGGAAATACTACGAAAGGCGAGCTTATCCTTGATGATATCATGATTGAGGAAGTGTCTTCCCAGGAGCCCGCCACGCGGGAAGAGGTTATTCGGATCACGGATGCGGTCGGCAACGCGATAAACTTAAGTTACAATGGCCGGGGCAGGATGGAAAAAGCAACCGATTCTTCGGGCCAGGAAGTCAGCTTCGGCTACAATGAATACGATGATCTGACAGCCATCATTGACCCGGCGGGAAACATCACCCAATTCGCCTATGACGACAGCCATAACCTGGTTGCGATTCAGGATGCAAACGGCAATCTGGAACAGATCAGCTACATGCAGGGCAAGGACGTTGTCAATGAAGTCATGTCCGCCGATGGAGGCGTTCATACCTTTTGGCGGGATTACGACAAAACAAAACTTGAAGACATGACAACGTACTACGTGGACCCGAACGGCAATATGATTGCCAGCATGATCTACATGTCCTCAGGCGTCTACCCGATCCCGGGCACTTACAGTGAAGTGGAGCGGCTGAGAATATACCCGGATGGGAGCCGGCGAGAGGCGCAATGGACGCCGGATACGCGAAGGATGACTCAGGAGAGTTTTGCTGATATTGTCACCGGTGAAATCATCACCAACAAATACGAATATGACGCCTATGGCCGGAACACCCTGATCCGGGACGCATTGGGCAATGAAACGCGCTATACTTTTCACCCGACCCTGCATGACAAGGTAACCTCTGTCCGGGACGCCCAGGGCAATCTGACTCAATACGCCTATGACAGCCAAGGCAACCTTGTCACGGAAATTGATCCTCTCGGCAATGTAACGGCCTATACTTATGACGGCAGAGGCAATCAAACCTCGGTGACTAATCCCAAGGGTGTCACGACCTTCACCTATGACGTCAAAGACAACCTGCTCATGGAAAGAGATCCGCTCGGCAACCAGACCAGCCACACCTATGACAGCCGGGGCAACCGCACTTCCACCACCGACCCCCTGGGTCGGACAACCGTTTATGAATACAATATCCTTGACCGGTTGATCTCGGTCACTGACCCATTGGGAAATAAGACCGCCTACGCCTATGATGGCAACGGCAATCGGATCGCGGTTATGGACCCGCAAGGCAATACGACCCTCTATCAATACGATGGCGGAAACCGGCTCATCGCTGTCACCGATCCGCTGGGCAATACCACGGCCTATGCCTATGACGGCAACGACAACCGGATCGCAATTGCCGATCCCAAAGGCAATATCACCCGCTACTTCTATGACTGCCGCGACAGACTTATCGGGGTGGAGAATCCGCTCGGCAACGTTGCCGCCTATACTTATGACGGCCGGGGCAACCGGCTCACAACCACCGACCCTGAGGGTAATATGACCCTCTCCGCCTATAACCGCCTGAACCAGCTCACCTCCGCCATGAATGCCGCAAGCAATATTGTCAGCTACACCTATGATTCTTTGGGCCGGCGCGTTACGGTCACGGACAGCAAAGGCGCCACAACTTACGCTTATGACAGTCTGGGCCGGATAATCCTCATCACCGACGCCGCCGGCAATAATACCGGTTTCACCTATGATGAAGTCGGCAACCGGACTTCCACGACCGACAGTCTGGGCCGGACCAATCAATATGTGTATGATGCTGTCAGCCGTCTGATTTCCGCCATTGATCCGGCAGGACAGACCACAACGTATCAATACAACTCTTCCGGCAACCGCACGGCCGCGATGGACGCCCAGGGCAACACCACCCGCTACGAATACGATGCCCTCAACCGGGTCATAACCGTCATTGACCCCAAGGGTGGAAGGACAACGTATCAATATGACACCCGGGGCAACCGAATTGCGGTTACTGATCCGGAAGGCAACAAAACTCAATATGAATACGATGCCGACAACCGGCTTATTGCCGAAATAGACCCGGCCAATGGCCGGACAATTTATGCCTATGATCAAAACGGCAATAGAATCAGCGTTACTGATCCGCTCGGCCGGATCACGCGCTACGAATATGATTCGCTTAACAGGGTCACTGCCGTCATTGACCCGCTGGGCGCGCGGACCGTTTACGCTTACAATGCGAACGGCAATCTGGCGTCAAAGAGCGATCCGAACGGCAACACGTTCACTTTTGTTTATGACGGCGTGGGCAACACGGCCTCAAAGACCTATCCGGACGGCAAAGTCTATACCTGGACTTATGACGCCCAGGGCAGCATGCTGACCAAGAGCATCAACGGCGCTCTGCTGGAGCAGAACACGTATGATATTCTCAACCGGCTCATTAGCCGGGCCATCACCGGCAAAGGCAGTATCAGCTACACCTATGACACAGTTGGCAATATCCTGACCTTTATGGATCAGCAATCAGGAATTACCCAGTATGCCTACGATTTGCTTGACCGCATGACAGCGCTCATTGATCCCGACAACAAAACCACGTCCTACGTCTATGACTCTCTCGGGAGGCGCACTATGCGGACATATCCCAACGGCTGTGTTTCCGCTTATGACTATGACCCTAAGAGCGAGTTGGTTAAGGTGTCCAATCTGGGGCCGAGGAGACAGCTTATTTCATCATACAGTTACCTCTATGATCGCGCCGGAAAAAGGACGCGGCTAACGGAGCCGGATAAAACCATCGTCTACAGTTATGACCGCAAATCTCAGTTGACCGGGGCGGAAGTGAGCAGAAAGAGAGACCGATTCAGAACAGAGCGGCTTTATGACGTTCATTACACTTATGACGCGGCCGGGAACCGGATTGCGATGGAAATAGATGGCGGGCAATTACCCGTTCAGAGCTATGCGCCCACGCATGACCGGCAACCCCAGCTCAGGCGTCCAACGAGAGTGGAATATTCTTACAACGACGCTGATCAGCTTGTCACGGAAAGCGCATACCGGCTGGAGCGGAGAAGGAGAGATAGTCGGGCATGGGAGACCGAGTATGCGTATGACGCGAACGGGAATGTCATTGCGAAGCAGTTGCAAAGGCACATAGGCACAAAGGCACAAAGGGAAGACGAGGATGGTCTTGCTCCGGGACAACACACGACAAGTTATGAATATGACTACCAGAACCTGTTAAACAAGATTACCTATCCTGACGGCGAAACCAACACGTTCCAGAACTGCCGGTGCGGAACATTCAGACTGCAGAAGGTTGATTCACAGGGATTGAGAAATTATCTGTATGACAAGGAGAACGACTCGCCGATATTTGAATGTGATGAGAATTATAATCCGCTGGTAAAATACATCAAAGGCCCGCGGATTGATGAACTCATCAGCAAGAAATACCTTGAAAACGGTCAATGGAAAACGGTGTATTATCTTTACGACGGTTTGGGTTCCGTCAGACAACTCACAGATGAGAGAGGCAGAGTTGTTGCTGAATACGATTATCTTCCCTTCGGTGAAATAATCGAGGCTCAGGGCGGCCAGGCTAGGAAAAATCCGTTTACGTTTACGGGAAGGGAGTTTGACAGAGATAGCGGATTGTATTACTACAGAGCAAGATATATGGATCCGAGAGTGGGGAGATTTACGAGCGTGGATCCCATCATCAGGCAAGCCGACGGAATTGGTCGGTCTATGCAACATCTTACCGGTGGTATGGGTTGTGGCACCTGTGGCGGAGGAATGCTACCTGTTTCTGTGGCTGGTTCTACGCTTGCTTATGGGCATGCTTATGTGTATGTGAAAAATGATCCAATTGACCGATATGATGCATACGGATTGGTAGCTAATATTCAAGGTTGTAGCGAATGTCCCGAAGCCAACACTGCTGCAAGTATTGTCGATGCAGTAATACTTAAAGGGGCATGCCGAAAATGGTTTGAGGATCATGGCCATGATTTTTCCGCAGGAGGAATTGGGGGCAATGATTGGATACCTGGCTATTCGATTTCGTGTCACACACGATGTAAGTTGCCTTGCTTGGCAGGGAGGGTTGCATGGACATATCCAGGATTCGGAATAGGGGTGTGCATTAATAAGTGTCGTGAAGTAGGATCAATACAACTAGCTGTAATATTGATACATGAGATTGCTCATCACTATTGTCCCCCGCTTTTTCTAGGGGGTGAATCATGTGCAAATTCTGCGGTCGATGCTTGTTCCGGACAGATTGCATCCAGAGGGGGTATTTGAAGTGTAAACAAGATAGTTTTTCATTGCCAGTAAAGACAGGCATGAAAGAAAAATGTGAAGGCTGAACAAAATAAATTAGGCTACAGAATATTTTGGCCATTACTTGTACTTCAAACAGGAATTTGTCTTTTATTGATATTATGTTCTGATGTGATTATCGGGATGATTGGTATTTATCTCGCGGTCATTTATATTTGTTTTAATGCAGCGCTTTACGTTTTTTTACGAAGGGGCGGATTGATCACGTGCATAAAGCGGTATGTCATTTACGGATGTCAAATCCTGATTTTTATCATTATCCTGACGGTTACGATCATACGTGGTGTAGGGAATTGATTTAAGAAGTAATAAATCAACCATCATGAAAAATTATGAATACAACAGTTGGAGCGAAGCTGGGCAGAGTTTTGGGGATCCCAACGGCTGTGTTTCCGCTTATGCCTATGACACCAAGAGTGAGTTGGTTACGGTGTCCAATCTTGGTCCGAGGCGGGAGATTATTTCATCATACAGCTATGCCTACAATGCTGCCGGCAACAGGACCCGGATGGAAGAACCTGACCGGATAACAGCCTACACTTACGATAGTAAGTATCAGCTTATCGGTGCCGAAGTGAGCAGGCAAAGAGGCCGATTCAGAACAGAACGGCTCTATGATGTCCATTACACCTACGACGCAGTCGGCAATCGGACGGCGATGGAACTGGATGGCGGGCAATTGCCCGTTCAGAGCTATGCCCCGACGCATGACCGGCAACCCCAGTTCCGGCGACCGACGAGAGTGGAATATTCTTACAACGACGCGGATCAGCTTATCAGCGAAACCGCTTATCGGCTGGAGCGGAAAAGGAGAGAGAAACGGTCATGGGAAACGGCGTACACGTATGACGCGAACGGGAACGTCATGACCAAGACATTGGACAGGCGACCCGGTTGGGACGATGATCCTGCTCCGGGACAACAC